>NZOF01000180.1 GCA_002695185.1 Erythrobacter sp. | reverse complement strand
TTCAGGTCTTCGTCCTTGAACGACAGCTTGCCGATGCCGGAGTGGATGATGCCCTGCTTTTCCACGCGGAATTCGACCTGGCCGCCCTTGGCGTCCTTAACGGCCTGTTCCACGTTCGGCGTAACCGTACCGAGCTTCGGGTTCGGCATGAGGCCCTTGGGACCCAGAACCTTACCGAGACGGCCGACGACACCCATCATGTCCGGCGTCGCGATGACGCGGTCATAATCGAGGTTGCCGTTCTGCATGTCTTCCATGAGGTCTTCCGCACCGACCTTGTCGGCACCGGCAGCCAGAGCCTTCTCGGCATTGTCGCCCTTGGCGAACACGGCGACCTTCACGTCCTTGCCGGTACCGCTCGGGAGCGAAACCATGCCGCGGACCATCTGGTCGGCGTGGCGCGGATCGACGCCGAGGTTCATCGCGACTTCGACGGTTTCGTCGAACTTGGACTTGTGCTCGCGCAGCGTGGCGAGAGCTTCGTCGACCGTGTAAAGCTTCTCATTGTCGAGCTTTGCGCGGACCTGCTGGTTCTTCGTCTGCTTTGCCATGTGCTTAGCCCTCCACCACTTCGAGGCCCATCGAACGCGCGGAGCCTTCGATGATCTTCATGGCCTGATCGATATCGTTCGCATTGAGGTCGACCATCTTGGCTTCGGCGATTTCCTTGATCGCGCTCTGCTTGATGGTTCCGGCCGAAACCTTGCCCGGCTCCTTCGAGCCCGACTTCAGCTTGGCAGCCTTCTTCAGGTAGAACGATGCCGGCGGGGTCTTGGTGACGAAGGTGAACGAACGGTCCGCATAGACGGTGATGACCGTCGGGATCGGAGCGCCCTTTTCGAGGTCCTGCGTGGCAGCGTTGAATGCCTTACAGAATTCCATGATGTTCACACCGCGCTGACCCAGCGCAGGGCCGATGGGCGGCGAGGGGTTTGCAGTGCCGGCTGGCACCTGCAACTTGATGTAGCCTTCAATCTTCTTGGCCATCACTGGCCTCCTTTCACACTGTCGGCACCATCGATCGACGATGCCTCATGTTGAGCGGTCGAGCGGCCTGCCCCGTGATGGATGGCAGTCCTCCCGCGTGGACTTCCCGTAACTGTCGTCTGGGAAGGCGCGCACATAGCGATTCTGCCCGTAATTGCAAGCATCCCCGGATGTGGGATTGCCCCTGAGGCAGTCCTACAGGATGGAGCACATGGAGCACGCCCCTGGAGATAAAAACACCGGCGCCCGCAAAGGCCCTCTTCCGATGGCAAACCTCTGGAGGGATGATAGCTAGTCATGGGCCCTTTATGGCCGCTTTCGACCTTGTAGGAAATCGTTACAGGCCCGTTTCGCGCGGCCAGTTGGACGATGGTTTCAGTAGCGGAAAATTTACCCATTCCCCGCTAGTCGGGACGGCGGGGCAACAGGGGAAGCCATACCATGTTTCGTATTACGGTTCAGGTCCGTGAACTCATTTCAAGCAACGTCACGAGCGCTCTCGATGCAGCGTCGAACCCGGCAAAGATGCTCAACCGCCTTCAGCGTGAAATCGAGGACGCGATCATCGACCTTCACGGCGAACTATCCAAGGCGCGCCGGCAGAAAGAGCGCCTGCAGACCGAACTGACGCAAACCGAGGATCGCGCAGCTGCATGGTCCGAAAAGGCCAAGGTAGCAATGAACCATGGTCGTGAGGATCTTGCCCGGCAGGCGCTCATGGCCCGCGAAGAATGCCGGGGCAGGCAGGAGCGGATTGACCGCGATATCGATGGCCTTGCGGCGGACATTACCGAAATGGAAAGTGCGATCGGGGACCTTGAAAGCAAACGCGATGAGGTGCGGCAGCGCCATGCCGATCTGGTGGCAGCCGATGCCGAGGCCAACTCGGCCGGTGCCGGCCGCCAATATGGCAGCCGGACCGAGCGCCGCCTCGACCATATCGATGCGCTGGAAAAGCGGACAGCTTTCGCGGTAGAGGCAGGCGCAGATAGCTGCTCCAACGCCGCTATCGAACGCGAGATCGAGGAGATGCGCCGGGGTCAGGCGATCGAAGAAGAACTCACTGCCATGCGTCAGGATAAAACTTCGAGTGCGAAGAAACCTGCAGCCAAAGGCGGAAAACGCACCAAGGCGGCGTGATCGCCCGATAGCAAGCTGTTAGGGGATTGGCGGCGGGCACTTGCTCCGCCCGATCCACCATAAGAAAGACTGCGCATGATCCGAACCGATGCACGCGAGCTGGGCTGGGGCCGGTTCATCTGGCAGTTCCTGACGGTCCTGCTGGTCTATTTCATAGCCCAATTGCCAGCCGCTTTTATCTGGGGCTTCCAGACCGATGACGGCCAGTTTTCGATCAGCTCGACCGGTGCAGCGGTCTCCACTGCGGGCGGCATGGCCGGGGCCTTGCTGATGGCATGGTACTGGCTGCGCCGCGATGGCGTGCTGGCGGATGCTTGGAACCTCAGAGCGCCGTCCAATTGGCTCTGGACACTCGGTTGGGCGGCGGCAGCCACGGCCGCCATCATCGGCTGGTTCACGCTTGGCGCGATGCTGGTGGAGGCGATCGGCCTGACCACACCCGATGTCGATCAGGTGCTGGGCTGGGTCACAGAAAGCCCGTTCCATTTTGCCCTGTGGATCGCGCTGGTCGCGTTCTTCTCCGCTGGGTTCGGCGAGGAACTGCTCTGGCGCGGTTATCTGATGGATCGCCTGTCGCGGCTCGGCGGACTGCGCGGCAAGATGTGGCCGATCATCCTCATCCAGGCGGCGCTGTTCGGCCTGCCGCATGCCTATCAGGGGCTTGGCGGTGTGATCATCACCGGCGTGGTGGGCATCGGGCTTGGCTGGCTACGCTTTCACAACAAGGGCAATCTGTGGGCCTGCATCATCGCCCATGTCGCAGTGGACACGATCATGATGAGCCTGTCCTACGCCACCAAGCTGGGGATCATGCCAGCAACCTGATGCAAAAAAGGCACCCTTCCCATCGGAAGAGCGCCCTTTCTAAAATCGTTGCGACCGGTCTTACTTGACCAGTTCGACCTGTTCGAATTCCAGTTCCACCGGGGTGGCACGGCCGAATATCGAAACCGAGACCTTGACCTTCTGCTTGTCGAAATCGAGTTCTTCGACGACACCGTTGAAGCTGGCGAAGGGCCCGTCGAGCACCTTGACCTGATCGCCGATTTCGTAATCGACGCTGACCTGCTTCTTGGGCGCGGACTTCGCTTCTTCGACACCGCCGAAATAGCGGGCAGCCTCACGTTCGGAAATGGCCTGCGGCTTGTTGTTGTTGCCGAGGAAGCCGGTGACCTTGGGCGTGTTCTTCACAAGGTGATACACGTCGTCCGTCATGTTGAGCTTGGCCAGCACATAGCCGGGCATGAACTTGCGTTCGACCTGGACCTTCTTGCCGCGCTTCACTTCGGTGACGGTTTCGGTCGGGACCTGAACTTCTTCGACGCCTTCGGACAGGCCAAGGCGTTCGGCCTCGGCGATGATCGAATCGCGGACCTTGTTCTCGAAGCCGGAATAGGCGTGGATGATGTACCAGCGTGCCATGTGTCTCGTTACCCCTGTCAGATCAGGCCAGCGTCAGCAGCCAGCGCACCAGAGCGCCGAACAGCGAATCGACGCCGAGGAAGAAGAGCGAGAGGATCGTCATCATGATGAACACGAAGATCGCGATGCGGACCGTATCGGGCCATGTCGGCCACACGACCTTGCGGCCTTCGGTCTGTACCTGCCGGATGAATTCGGCGGGCGAGGTCTTGTTCGCTTTGGCGACCTTGGCTGTCTTGTCGGCGTTTTCGGCCATGATGAATGCGCTCTCGAAGCTAGAATTTTGTGTTGTTTCCGGGATGGGGGTTTCGCCGCCCCGATACAAGATCGGGAGGGGCTTTTCCTTCATCGATGTCGGAAGACGGAAAGCCGTCTAGGCGGACCGCAATAAAAACGCAAGTCGTGGGAAGGTGCGCAATTGCGCCTTTTCAAGCGCCCCCCGCGTAGCTAGCCTGCGCGCTTCTCGATTTCGGGACGCATGAGGGGAATTTCAATGGCAACAAGCCAACCGGCTACGTTCGACGAACGTCTGCTTGGCCCCGTCACCAATGTGGCGGATTTCATCTGGGGTGGAACGTGGAATGGCGAAGCCATTCTGCCTTTCCCGCCGCTGGCAATCATCCTGCTGGGTGCAGGTTTGTGGTTCATGATCGGGCTTCGGCTCTATCCGGTCACCAACCTGCCCGCAGCAGTCAAGAACCTGTTTGCTGGCCGGAAGAAAGGCGGCGCAGGCGAAATCTCACCGTTCGCCGCTCTGTCGACCGCGCTTTCGGGTCAGGTCGGAACCGGCAACCTTGCGGGCGTCGCAACGGCCATAGCGCTCGGCGGACCGGGGGCGATCTTCTGGATGTGGATTACGGCGCTGTTCGGCATGGCGCTGGCTTTCGCCGAAGGTTCGCTGGCGATCCGCTATCGCGAAACCACCAGCGACGGCACCTATCGCGGCGGCCCGATGAGCTACATCATGCTCGGCCTCGGCCCCAAATGGACCTGGCTGGCGATCTTCTTCTGCATCGGCACGCTGATCAGCGCGCTGGTGACCGGCAACGGCATCCAGGCCAATGCGGTTGCAGACGGTCTCAACGAACTGTTCGGCATCGAAGAATGGCTCGGCGGGCTGATCGTGGCGATCCTGGTGTTCATCGTGATCATCGGCGGCATCAAGTCGATCGGCAATGTCGCGGAAAAGGTCGTCCCCTTCATGGCGGCAACCTATCTCGTGATGGCAGTCATCGCGATCCTGCTCAACATTCAGGACATCCCGGAAACCTTCAGCCGCATCTTCGGAGGGGCATTCAATGCCCAGTCGGCCAGCGGCGGTTTCGTGGGTGCAGCCGTGATCCTGGCGATCCGTGCCGGTGTGGCGCGCGGCCTGTTCTCAAACGAGGCCGGTCAGGGTTCGACCCCGATCGCCCATGCCGTGGCGCAGACCGACGATCCGCAGTTCCAGGGCCGCATGGCCATGCTGGGGACGTTCATCGATACCATCGTGATCTGCACCATGACGGCGCTGGTCATCCTGACGGTTGAAGGCAATTTCACGCATAACGGCGCGCCGGTGCTGCATGCATGGCAGGCCGATCTCGACGGCTTCGCAATGACCAGCGGTGCTTTCGCTGCGGCCTTCCCGTTCGAAATCGGTGCTATCCCGCTGGGCACGCTGATCGCCAGCATCGCGCTGCTACTGTTCGTGTTCACCACGCTGCTGACCTGGAGCTATTACGGAGAACGCGCACTCACCTTCATCTACGACCGCATCCCGGGTTCGACCCGCGGCGGCGAGAAGATCCTGCACATGGCGTGGCGCGTGCTTTGGTGCGTTGCAATCTTTGTCGGGGCGAGCCGGGAAAGCGACCTCATCTGGCGCATGGGCGATATCGCCAATGCCGTGATGGTGGTGCCCAACCTGCTTGCACTGATGCTGCTTTCCGGCGTGGTGTTCGCGCTGTCGCGCGGCGACAAGACGGCAGGCAAGACCTTCACCGCAGAAACGCCCGAGGAACCGGATGAGTACTGATCTCCTCCGCCTCATTAACGCCATGAAGAAGGGGCCGGGAGTATCGCTACTCCCGGCCCCTGTCTTTTATCGTTACTGAACCATTCTTGTCAGCGAGCACCGAACAGACGTGCGAGGAAACCCGGTTCTTCCATCGGGATGATCTTCCCGTGGTGTTTATAGCGAAGGCTGGCATCGCTATAGGTCTTGGGCTTCACCCACCCGTCGGGGCGGCTGCTGCGGTAGGACAAGCTCGACATGGGCAATTCCTCCATGAAATCTTTTCCCTTCGTCCGCCGAGTAGAACCCCCTACGCCCAAATCCGGTTCCCGACCGTTCCGCGAAAGGGCCGCTCAGCCTGTGGCGCCGGAGCAACATTAACCATCGTAAGGCGCAGTTTTCCGCCGACGAACGAATATTAGAAAAAGCTGCTTTTTTCGGTCAATCGCGAGGGAACTAGCCGCCCCCGCCAGCGATCCAGCGGTCGATCTTGGCTTCCAGAACGGGAAGCGGCAGCGCGCCAGTGTCCAGCACTTGGGCATGGAAATCGCGGATGTCGAAACGGTCTCCAAGCTTCGCCTCGGCGCGTTCGCGCAGTTCCTGGATCTTGAGCGCGCCGACCTTGTAGGCGAGCGCTTGGCTGGGGATGGCGATATACCGCTCCACCTCGGCCACAACTTCGGTTTCGGTCATGCCGCTGTTGGCCAGCATGAAGTCTATCGCCTGCTGGCGTGTCCAGCCCTTCGAATGAAGGCCGGTGTCCACCACCAGCCGCATGGCGCGCAGCTGTTCGTCCTGCAGCGTGCCATAGCGGTTCCAGGGATCGTCGTAGAAGCCCATCTCGTAGCCGAGTGTCTCGGCATAAAGTGCCCAGCCCTCGACATAGGAGGTCTTGCCGCCGAAGCGCATGAAGGCGGGCAAATCTTCGTTTTCCTGCGCCAGGCTGATCTGGAAATGATGCCCGGGCGCGCCTTCATGCAGGTAGAGCGTGACATTGCCGGTCGTCAGGCGACTGGGCAGGTCATAGGCGTTGAAATAGAAGGTACCCGGCCGCGATCCGTCGGGGGCGCCGCTTTCATAGGAACCGCCCGCACTGAACTGCTCGCGATATTCCTCGTAAGGCTTGATCAGCAGCGGGGTCTTGGGAACCAGCGAGAAATAGTCCCCGATCTGCGCATCCACCTGCTTGCCGATATCGTAATAGGTCTGCGTCAGCGCCTCTCTACTCGCCGGCTTGAACCGCGCATCGGTGCGGACGTAGTCGAAGAATTCGTTGAGAGTGCCGCTAAAGCCTACCTCGTCCTTGATTTCTTCCAGCGCCGTCATGATCCGAGCGACCTCGGACAGGCCGAGATTATGAAGGTAATCGGCGGTCAGAGGCAGCGTCGTGGTATCCTCGATCAGCTGGCGATAGAGCGCCGGCCCGCCTTTCATCTGCCCAAGTCCCACGCTGCTGCGCGCCTTGGGGTAATACTCATCACGCAGGAAATCGCGCATCCGTTCATGCGCGGAATAGATGTCCGCGATCGACGCGCGGTATTCCGTGGTCAGGCGCGATTTGTCGGCCTCGGAGAAATCGTCCGGGAAATTGGTCACCGGCATCCAGAACGGCGAGTCCTCAATATCCATCGCCAACTGGGTGTCGAGCTGGCTGATGACATTGCCGATCGTCAGCTGCGTTTCCAGCACGCCGCTTGCCAGACCTTCACGGAAGCGGGCGATCGCACGATCGTTCAGTTCGACATAGTTCTGGTGGCGTTTGAGGTTGTTTTCATAATCCTCGACCGTATCGAACGGCGCCGCGCTCTGCCCGCTGGCGAAGCCGGGGTAGAAGGTGTGGAAGCCGGAGAAATGGTTCACCGGACGCACTTCGGTCACCGCGAGCAGGTCAGGCGCAAGTGCCTTCAGCGCCTGTCGCTGGTCGTATTCAAAAACGTCATAGGCCAGCTGATCTGTTTCATTGAGGGCGCTGCGATCGATCTGGCCGAGCTTGCGCAGGTTCAGTTCGGCATCCGCCCGACTGGCATTGTTATACTCATCTGTCAGATAATCGCCCAGCCGGTCGGCATAGCGCATGTCGCCGCGGAACAGCGCGCTCATCGGATTGAGCGCGAGGCTACGCTCGTCGGCATCCTCAAACAGCGCAAAAAGCGCGTCATGCGCGGCGTCCTGCGAAGTAGATGCAGCCACCTGATCCGACGCGGCTTCTGCCCCGGCAAGCTGGCCGGTGGTGGCGCAGGCGGCAAGAGAAAGAGCGGACGCGCCAATAAGCGCTGTACGTACCAGTTTCATATCGAGATTACCCCCTAATGATTGCCTGCGATCTGTAAGCCCGAAGGAACAGGCAGGAAAACCGTGCGCGGACGGCCGCGCCATGCCCTTCGACCAACGACCGCACTATTGTGCAATACGACCGCGCACCATGACCCAGTCGACATTTTCGAGAACGGACACGTCTTCCAGCGGATTCCCGCCAACTGCGATCATGTCAGCGGAATAACCGGGCGCGATACGGCCGATTTCGTTCTCCATATGCAGCACCTTGGCCGCATTCGTGGTCGCGGTGGCAAGTGCATCGCGATTGCTCATGCCCTGCTCCACCATCAGCGCGAATTCGCCAGCGTTGCGGCCATGTTCGAAGACGCCTGCATCGGTGCCGAAAGCGATCGGCACGCCCCATTGATAAGCCCTGCCCATGAACACCCGCGCAATCTCGGCCACGTCGCGGATCTTTGTTTCGACCGTGGGTGTATATACGCCCTGCCCGAGCCGCTCCGTTACACCCTGAAAAGCCATCAAGGTTGGCACCAATACCGTTCCATTATCCTTCATCGCCTTGGCCGCAGCTTCGTCGAGATAGGTCGCATGCTCGATGGTATCGATGCCCGCCTTTGCAGCCGCCTCGATCCCGCGCGCGCCGTGCGCATGGGCCATGACATCCAGCCCCAGCGAATGGGCCGTGTCGGCAATGCTCATCATCTCGGCATCGGAGAAATGCGCTTCCAGTCCCCTGCCCTGCTGGCTGAGGACACCGCCGGTTGCCGTGATCTTGATGACATCCGCACCGTTCTGGCTGGCGCGGCGGACCTTTTCCGCACATTCGACCGGGCCGGTGCAGCTATAGCCGCTCGACAGGATCGCATTGATTTCCGGCTTGAAGCCCGAAACGTCTCCATGACCGCCCACGATGGCGAGCGGGGGGCCTGCGGCAATGATGCGCGGCCCCTGGATCAGTCCTTCTGCCGTTCCGCGGCGCAGCGAATATGCCGTATGCTGCGCGCTGCCTGCCTCCCGCACCGTGGTGAAACCAGCTTTCAGCGTTTTTTCGGCATTCTTAACGCCGACCACCACGCCCCATTCATCGGGCTCCACCGCCTCGCGCCAGAAATCGCCGCCGGGGTCTCCGGTCAAATGAACGTGGAGATCGATCAGCCCGGGAAGAAGGGCCTTTCCTTCCAGATTGACCACGGTCGCGTTGTCTGGGGCCTCCACCAAGCCCTTCTCTACGCTCACGATGCGACCGTCGGTAATCGTCACTGTGCCGGGTTCAATGGGCGGGGCGGCAGGATCGGTGATGATCCGGCCCGCGTGGACGATGGTGGTCTCTGCCGAAGCAAGGCCCGCGCTGGCGAGCATGGTGGCAGCAAGGCCCAGAGTAAGTGCGCGCATCAAATCTCTCCTCCTGTCTGGCGCGGTGATGCCCCTTCACCCTGTCGCCCACAAGCCCCGGTTTGCCCTTTATGCCTGGCTCGTTATGAAAGCGCCCGCAATTCAACTGGAGAGGATCGCCCATGAAACTTCGCCCTATCGCCATCGCCGCTACCTTGCTGGCGGGCACCTCCATGGCGGCTACCGCCCACGCGCGCCCAATAACGCCGGAAGATGTCGCCAAGCTGGAAAGTGTCGGGACCATTGCGGTTTCGCCCGATGGCAGCCGTATCGCCTACACCACAGCCAGCCTGCCGGACATTACCGATGGCGACAAGAATGGCAGTTTCGCTCAACAGCTCAAGATGGCCTATGCGCCCATGAACGCGCGGGAATTTCTGCCCGATGACATCAGCGTTTCGGGCATCGCTTTTTCGCCCGACGGCCGCATGGTCAGCTTTGTGTGGGCAGACGAAGGTGAAGACCGTGCCGTCTGGGGAATACCTGTCGATGGCGGTGCGCAGCGCAAGCTGGCAGCAGTCGAGGATGCCAATGTGCGCTCTTACGCCTGGGCACCTGATGGTTCGCGTATCTGGATGCTTGCTTCCGCCGAGAAGGACGAAGCGCGCGAGAAGGAAGCAGAAGCTGGCTTCAACGCCATCGTCTATGAGGAAGAAGCGCGCTTGAACCGCCTTTTTTCCGCCAGAGTGGGGCAGGAGGTGGATGCGGAACCGGTGGCGGTGACCATCCCCGGTTACGTAAGCGGCTTCCGCATAGCGCCGGGCGGCAAGACCGCCGTGGTCGACAGCGCGCCCACGCCGCAGATCGACGATGCCTACACTGCCAAGCGCGCGCACGTCCTGGACCTTGATAGCGGCAAGGTTCTGCGCGTGGTCGAAACGCCCGGCAAACTTGGCGATATCGAAGTGTCACCCGATGGCAGCCAGCTTTCGATGATCGCAGGTGTGGACATGAACGATCCCGCCGATACCACGCTGCATCTGGTCGATGTGGCGACCGGCACCTATCGCGCGCTGAATGCCGGTGCGCCGGAAGCCGCAGTCGATGCCGAATGGCTTGCCGATGGACGCCTTGCCGTGGTGATCCACAAGGGCGCACAAAGCGCACTGCGCATATACAACGCCGATGGCACCGTGGCGGAAGAACACGATGGCGGGCCGCTGATCCTGTCAAGCGTGGAAGCTGGCGGCAATACGCTGGCCGTCGAAGCCAGCAGTCCGATGCACCCCACAGAGCTTTTCGTCTGGAACAACGGCAGTTTCAATCGCTGGACGCAGCACAATCCGTGGCTGTCCGAAATCGACTTTGGCAAGCAGCGCACCTACCGCTACACTGCGCGTGACGGGCAGGAAGTGGAAGGCGTTCTGATCGAACCGGTCGGCGGCGCTCCGCGCGGCGGCGCCCCGTTGATATTGAGCGTGCATGGCGGTCCGGAAGCGCATGACAGCAATGGCTGGATCACCGGTTATTCCTCACCCGGACAAGTCGCCGCGGGCGACGGCTATGCCGTGTTCCTCCCGAACTATCGCGGATCGACCGGCTATGGCACTGCATTTTCCAAGCAGCATACGGGCAACTATACCGATCCGGAATTCACCGATCTGGTCGATGCGAAGCGCGCGCTTGTCGCAGAAGGCATCGCCGATCCCGATCGCACAGGCGTGACCGGCGGTTCCTATGGCGGCTATGCCACGGCATGGTCTTCCACCGCTCTGTCCGATGAATTCGCAGCGGGCGTGATGTTCGTCGGCATTTCGAACCAGATTTCAAAGTTCGGCACGACCGACATTCCTTATGAAATGTACAATGTGCATTCCGGCAAATGGCCTTGGGACGATTGGCAGGGCATGCTCGAAGTGAGCCCGATCTACCACGTCGACAAGGCCAATACGCCGCTGCTGATCATGCACGGCGAAGAAGATACGCGCGTGTCGCCCAGCCAGAGCTATGAGCTCTATCGCTCGCTCAAGGTGCGCAAGCCCGATGTGCCTGTGCGCCTCGTGCTGTATCCGGGCGAAGGCCATGGCAATTCCAAGGCAGCGGCACGCTATGATTACAATTTACGGATGATGCGCTGGTTCGACACCTATCTGAAGACCGGCGATCGGGACGCACCGCTGCCCGACAGCCGACCGGACCTTCCGGCCGGTACAACCGGGGCAGAAAAAGACGAAGACTGAGTGACGGAAAGGGCGGCCCACGGGTCGCCCTTTTCTATTAGACCAGATTTTATCTCAGCCCAGCGCCTGCCATTCGCGGATCGCCTCGATCGGCCAGAACAGCATCACGACATTGAGCGTGAGATTGTCGCGAATGATCCAGAGCGTCAGCAATTCGAACAGAACTGCAATTGCGACACTGACTTTCCAGGGCAGGCGAAAGGCGATCAGGAATCCAGCCATCATCCAGCCGATATCGGCCATGGAATTGACGATACTGTCGCCGACATAGCCGAAGCTGACCGTCACCTCGCGGTAGCGGTCGATGATCATGGGCGTGTTCTCGACCACCTCCCAGACGGCTTCGACAAAGACGGCGATCGGCAAGGCCCATTTCGCCAGCCGTCCGCCGAACAGGCCCCATCTGACCCACAGCAGCCAGGCGAAGAAATACATGATCAGCCCGTGGATGAAGTGGCTTGGGCTGTACCAGTCGGTAATATGTTGGCTGTTACCCGAAGACTGCACCACGCCATGCCACAGCTTGATTTGGCCACAGGTGCAGATGAGCGGGCGATCCATCGCCAGTAGGATAGCGAGTGTTGCTGCCAGCAGGACAGCCGTAGCGATCCAGGCGCGCCGGGATGGAGGGAGCGGGTTCCTTGTCATCGCGCCATGACTGCGCCAGCCGCGGCACGCTGACAAGGGACCCGCATGTTCTTTCCGCTAGAAAGTGTACCCTACTCCAAGCGCGACAAGATACTGATCGTTATTCCCGCGAATACTGGTGAACGGGGTATCGGCAGCGTCATTCACCAGCTTGGTCCAGCCAGCGATACCAACCAGTGAGAGACCGCCATCGGTCAGATCGCCGCTCAGATCATGAGCCAGCAGCAGGTTGAAACCGTAGCTCTGCAATCCGCCTTCGGCATCGAACCCCGGCAATACGTCTTCCGCCGGAAGAGCGGCGTTGGTGGCTGGCACCGAATAGTAATAGTCGGCAAAGTCATCATCCACGAAGCTGGTGCTGAACGACAGCGAGGCTGCCGTCGCGCGGCTGACCGGCGTAAAATAAGTCACCGACGGGCTGATCGTGCGGCCGTCATGCGCCCCGGCAACATCCCACGTCGCGTCGAGTGTGAAGCTCAGGCTGTCGAAAGGGTTGAGCACTTGCGGGAATTTCGCCCCGACCGAAGCGCCGACCTCGACCGCGCGATCGAGTTCGCCATAGGCCGCAACCACATCGTCATTGATATCTTCCGCATCGACGCGGTCGTTGCGCAGACGAACCATTGGACCCGCAGAGAAGGAGACGCCTTCCGCCGCATCGGGTACGAGGTCCAGCGCAAGGCCAGCGGGCCGTGGATTGATATCTATTCCCCAGAGCGAACCCTGAACAATCGGTAGGACGTTGACATTGTAATCGTCGCTTCCCGAATAGCTCGGGTTGTAACCGACGCCGACACCGACGCTTAGAAAGTCGCCGTCGAAAACCGTTTCCTCCTCGGCGGCAGATCGCGGGGTTGAGACATCGGTCTGCTGGGCAGCGACAGGCGCGGCCAGCGCACAGGTAGCAGCAGCGGCAAGCGCGGGCGCGAAACGAATCATTCGATTTTCCCTCATTTTATTCTTTGCGGGTGCAGGAATGCCCTATCTAGGATGCGTGCAGTAATAGAAAAGGACATTGCCGCCAATGCCTGCGCCTTCTAACCCGATTTTCGATGCAGTCTGACAAAATTGACCTGGCCATAGTCGGCGGCGGGCTTGCCGGCGGTCTGATCGCCCTGGCTGTACACAATGCCGCGCCGCATCTTTCGGTTGGCCTGTTCGAGGCAGGCGACAGCTTCGGCGGCAATCACCGCTGGAGCTGGTTCGAAGGAGATCTGGATGACCGCGGCGCCGCACTCATGCTGCCGTTCCGCAAAATGCAGTGGACCGGCGGTAACGAGGTCCGCTTTCCGGCCTACAGCCGAAGTCTCGAAAGCGAATATCGCTCGCTCGACAGTCGCGATTTCGACGTAACCCTGAGGCGCGCACTGCCTCAATCGGCCATACGCACCGGTACGAAGGTGGAAAGTCTCGGCGCCAAAGGACTGACACTTTCAAGCGGCGAGCACATTCCAGCCGGAACGGTGATTGATTGCCGCGATGCCTTGCCGAGCGAGCATCTTACCGGGGGCTGGCAGGTTTTCCTCGGTCAAAACCTTCGCACAGCCCATCCCCACGGGATCGAGCGGCCGGTCATCATGGATGCGACCGTAAAGCAGCCAGGCGCATATCGTTTCGTCTATCTGCTGCCGCTGGCTGACGACGAAATATTCGTGGAAGATACCTATTACGCCGACAGCCCGCTGCTTGATGCTGCACTTCTGCGCGAACGTATAGCCGGCTATTCCGCAAGTCAGGGGTGGAACGCGGAAGTCCTGCACGAAGAGACCGGCGTGCTGCCGGTGATTACCGGCGGTGATTTGTCAGCCTATCGCGCGTCGATCAATATACCAGGCGTTGCCTTGGCAGGCGCGCGCGGTGGCTTCGTTCATCCCCTGACCAGTTACACGCTCCCGATCGCGGTGGAGAACGCGCTGGCCATAGCCGAGGCCGCCCGCACGGATCTGTCACTCCTGCCCGCATTCGTAGCGGACCGGGCCGAGGCGCATTGGGGCCGTACGTCCTATTACCGCTTACTTGGCAAGATGCTGTTCCAAGCGGCGGAGCCGGAGGAACGATACCGGGTGTTCGAGCGCTTTTACCGATTACCCGAACCCCTAATCGAACGCTTCTACGCCGCCCGCTCAACCCCGCTAGACAAGATGCGCATCCTCACCGGAAAACCGCCCGTGCCCATCTTCAGCGCCATGAAGGCGCTGCTTGGCAAGGGCGCTCCGCTCGTCCAAGGAAAGTGACCATGAACGCCCAGACGCCGTATCCTCCGGTCGCAGCCGATCTCCCCGAGACGCCAACCGTTCCAGAATTGACTGGCAAGACTGCCTGCGTGATCGGATCGGGGTTCGGCGGACTTGCACTGGCCATCCGCCTGCAATCGGCCGGGATCGCCACCACTGTAATCGAAGGACGGGACAAGCCAGGCGGGCGCGCCTACTACTGGGAGCGAGACGGCTTCACCTTCGATGCCGGCCCCACGGTGATCACCGATCCCGATTGCCTGCGGGAACTCTGGGCGCTGACAGGCCATGACATGGCCGAGGATATAGAGATCATGCCGGTCATGCCGTTCTATCGGCTCAATTGGCCTGACGGCACGAATTTCGACTATTCCAACGACGAAGAGCAGCTCTTCGGCGAAATCGCCGAGCTAAACTCGGCAGATGTCGCCGGTTACCAGCGCTTTCTCGAATATGCAGAGGGCGTCTACGAGGAAGGATACGTCAAGCTCGGCCACGTGCCATTCCTCGATTTCAAGTCGATGATGAAAGCGGCACCAGCGCTCGCCAAAAAGCAAGCCTGGCGCAGCGTCTACTCGATGGTGTCGAGCTATGTCGAAAACGAGAAGTTGCGCGAGGCGTTAAGCTTCCACACTCTGCTCGTCGGCGGCAATCCGATGAAGACGAGCAGCATCTATGCACTCATACACAAGCTGGAAAAGGATGGCGGCGTGTGGTGGGCGAAAGGCGGCACCAATCGTCTGATCGCAGCGATGGTGACGCATTTCGAACGGATAGGCGGCACGATGCGTGTCGGTGATCCCGCCGTGCAGGTTCATACGCTCGGCAACAAGGCCAGCGAAGTAGAAACTCGATCCGGCTTCAAGCAGCGGTTCGACGCCGTCGCCAGCAATGCCGATATCATGCACAGCTACAAGGACCTTCTGGCGGGCACCAAACGCGGCGCGAGCTATTCGAAATCTCTCGCGCGCAAGAAGTTCTCGCCAAGCCTGTTCGTTGTGCATTTCGGCATCGAGGGAACCTGGCCGGGCATCCCCCATCACATGATCCTGTTCGGCCCCCGCTACAAAGGTTTGCTGGAAGACATCTACGATCACGGCGTCCTGCCGGAAGATTTCTCTATCTATCTTCACCACCCCAGCGTGACCGACCCCAGCGTTGCGCCGGAGGGCATGAGCACTTTCTATGCCCTCGTCCCAGTAGCCCATATGGGCAAGCTGTCGATCGACTGGGATGAGATGGGCCCCGTGCTGGAGAAGCGGATTCTCGACGAAATCGAGCGCCGATTGATTCCCGAACTACACGGGCGGATCAAAACGAAATTCCATTACGCACCGAGCAATTTTGCCGTCGATCTCAATGCGCACAAGGGCAGCGCCTTCAGCCTTGAGCCGCTGTTGACCCAGAGTGCGTTTTTCCGCGGGCACAACCGCGACGATGTGGTGGACAATTTCTACCTGGTCGGGGCAGGGACACATCCCGGCGCCGGAATTCCCGGCGTCGTCGGCAGTGCAAAAGCAACTGCCGGATTGATGGTCGAGGATTTAGTCGAAGTATGAAGCGTTTGGCAGTCTATTGCGGTTCGGCATCACCCCAAGACCCGCGCTATATGGAATTGGCACGCGACGTGGGAGCCGGCCTGGCCGAGCGCGGCATCGGCGTCGTCTATGGCGGAGGGCGGCTCGGTTTGATGGGTGCCGTCGCGTCCGCCGCCCTGCAAGCTGGCGGTGAAGTCATCGGGGTGATTCCCGATGCGCTGGCTAACAGCGAAGTCGCCAATCATGATTGCACGGAACTTCATACGGTCGGCGGCATGCACGAACGCAAGCAGAAATTCACCGATCTTTCCGAGGGTTTCATTACTATCCCCGGCGGAGTGGGTACAATGGACGAGCTTTGGGAAGCGGTGAGCTGGGCGCAATTGGGTTATCACACAAAGCCGGTTGGCCTCCTCAACGCCTTCGGCTTCTACGATCACCTTATTGCGTTCAACCGTCAGATGGCCGAGGTCGGTTTCGTTCGCCCGGCGCATCAGGGGATCATCATAGCCGAAGGGACGTTAAGTGCGTTGCTCGACAAAATGGAAAGCTATGAGCCGCATACTCCGATCTTCCAGATGAAGGCAGCCGACCTCTGAACAAGCCCCGCCCCCTTACCACGCAAAACCTGCGCCCTACCTATGCAAAGGCGGGCGGCGGGCGTGATCGGCACGCGCTGGTTGAGAAAGCACTCGAATCGATCGAGGTCGGCTCTCACAGCTTTTCCGCAGCCTCCAAACTTTTCGACAAGACTACGCGCGAACGCAGCTGGTTGCTCTACGCTTGGTGCCGCCGCTGTGACGATATTGCTGATAATCAGGAGAAAGGCGGACCGCTGGGCGATCAAGGGACGCCCAAGGAAGCCGAAGATCGCATTCAGGCTATCCGCGTGCTCACCCGCCGCGCGCTGGAAGAACAGCCGACAGCGGATTTTGCTTTCGACGCTTTCGGCCTCGTAGCGAAGGAATGCCATCTCAATTACGAGATGGCGAATGACGTGATCACCGGCTTCGCGATGGACGCCACCGGCTTCGCTCCCAAGAACGAGCGCGACATGATGCGCTATTGCTATCACGTCGCCGGTGCTGTCGGCATAATGATGGCGCATATCATGGGTGTGCGATCCGACGATGGTGAGACGCTCGATCGAGCGAATGATCTTGGCCTCGCGTTCCAGATCGCCAATATCAGCCGCGACGTCGTGGAAGATGCCGCGGCGGGGCGCGTGTACATTCCGTCAGAGTGGCTCGCGGAAGCGGGGCTGACGCCGGGCGAGCACGCGATGCCGGAGAACCGCTTCGTTCTCGCTAGTATCATGCCTCGCATGATCGCGCTGATGCAGAAACACGAAGATGCTGCGCGCCTCGGCGCTAAGAAGCTGCCTTTCCGCTCGCGCTGGGCTGTACTGGCGGCAGCGAACATTTACGGAGCGATCGGACGCAAAGTCCTAGACCGCGGACAAAAGGCATGGGACACGCGTACTCACGTAAACGGACTGGAAAAAACATGGCACGTCGCCACAGCGTTTTTTCAGGCGCTGCGTAACAATCCTGCGGCCCCGACTGAACCCATCACCTGGTCGCGGCACGATTATCGTCCACTCGCAGGATGGTAGTCTGACCCACCGCTTGATGGTTTAAGCAGCTACGGCTAGCGCATTCGTATGATCTCGAAACTGCTCATCGCCAACCGCGGCGAAATCGCCTGCCGCATCATCCGTACCGCGCGCGAGATGGGGATCGCGACTGTTGCGGTCTATTCCGACGCCGATGCGAAGGCGCTGCATGTGCGCAGTGCCGACGAAGCTGTGCATATTGGCCCCTCGCCCGCTACGGAAAGTTATCTCGTAGGCGATAAGATCATCGCGGCTGCCAAGCAGACAGGTGCTCAAGCGATACACCCCGGTTACGGCTTCCTGTCGGAAAACGCCGACTTTGCGCAGGCCGTTAAGGACGCCGGACTGATCTGGGTCGGGGCGCCACCTGCCTCGATCCGCGCGATGGGTTTGAAGGATGCCGCCAAGAAATTGATGCGCGAAGCCGGCGTGCCGGTAACCCCTGGTTATGATGGCGATGACCAGAGCGCAGACCGCCTGAAACAGGAAGCCGATGCGATCGGTTATCCGGTATTGATCAAGGCTGTGGCTGGCGGCGGCGGTAAAGGAATGCGCAAGGTAGACGCCGAGAGCGAGTTCCTGTCCTCACTGGAATCCTGCCGCCGCGAAGCCAGGTCGAGCTTCGGCAACGACGATGTAATCCTCGAAAAATGGATCACCTCGCCTCGCCATATCGAAGTGCAGGTCTTCGGCGACAGCCACGGCAATGTCGTTCACCTGTTCGAACGGGACTGTTCGCTTCAACGCCGGCACCAGAAGGTGATCGAGGAGGCACCGGCTCCGGGCATGGATGAAGCGACGCGGGAGGAAATCTGCGCCGCCGCCGTACGCGCTGCGAAGGCTGTCGATTACGAGGGCGCGGGCACGATCGAATTCATCGCCGATGCCAGCGAAGGCCTGCGCGCAGACCGCATCTTCTTCATGGAAATGAACACCCGTCTGCAAGTGGAACACCCGGTAACGGAAGAAATAACCGGCGTCGATTTGGTCGAGTGGCAATTGCTGGTGGCGAGTGGCCAGCCGATACCGATAAAGCAGGAAGACCTTTTTATCGATGGTCATTCGATCGAGGCGCGTCTTTATGCCGAAGATCCTTCGAGCGGATTTCTACCTTCAACCGGTCCGCTCGAACACTTCGATCTGGGCGTCGAAGGTCGGATCGAGACGGGTGTCGAAGAAGGCGACAAAATCTCGCCCTTCTACGATCCCATGGTCGCCAAACTCGTCGTCTGGGGAGAGACACGCGGCGAAGCCATCGATCAGCTTGCGGAAGTCGCCGAGAGCGTCGAAATCTGGCCCGTTAAGACCAATGCGGCATTCATTGCCAATTGTCTGCGCGAAGACGATTTCGAAGATGCAAATCTGGACACCGACTTCATCGCGTCGAAGATGGACAGCCTAATTTCATCGGACACTGCAGACGATGCTGTTTGGCAAAATGCGGCAGACTTCATCGCGCTCGCGGAAAGCGACGAACACGGCGATCTGCCTGTTGGCCTTCGCCTCAACGCTCCGGGCGTACTTGCCACCACCCTTCATCATAAGGGCGAGACGCGCACAGTCGCAGCGGCGCAAGGAGGCGACGATGTGACGATGACTGGCTTTGTCGATCCTGCTCGTGCCGTGGTCTTCGCTGATGGCCAGAGTTTCGTTTTCGATCGCCAGTCGCGTGGCTCGGGAGCAGCAGCTGCTGGCGATGGCGCAATTCTCGCCCCCATGCCTGGCAAGGTGATTACAGTCGATGTTGCCGAAGGTGAGAGCGTGACTGCCGGTCAGCGGCTCATGGTCCTCGAAGCCATGAAGATGGAGCATGCGCTTACTGCGCCGTTCGACGGCACCGTGACAGAGTTGTCAGCCAGTGAAGGCGGGCAGGTTCAGGTTGAGGCAGTATTGGCGGTCGTCGAACCTAACGCAGAGTAGCTGCCAAACCTCAGTCTTCCAGCTTTTCGCCAAACAATTCACCGCGTTCACTAAACAGGACGAATGCAAGACTGAGCACAGCGGTGCATAGCAGGGCAAGCGCCAGCGGGCGCGCAGTCCCATCATAGACGTAACCAATGAACGAGCCGAGCGCTGCACCGCTGGTCAGGCGGAGAAAGCCTTGCGCGCTCGATGCGGCGCCGGCGATCTTGTGGAACGGCTGAAGCGCTATACTGCCGAAGTTTGCGCCGATAAAGCCAAGGAGGCTCATATTGGCAGCCATAAGCGGCACGAAGGTCCACAGCGTTTCATCCGGCTGACTGGCGAAATAAAGCTGAGCAATAGCCACGGCAATGAAAGCGAAGAGGCCGGCATGGCTTACCTTGCGCGCGCCGAAGCGCTCGACAATGCGACTGTTCGACCAATTGGCGATCGCCATGCAGCCTGCACAAATTGCGAAGATCATGGGGAAGCGATCGCCGGCTCCGAAGGCCTCGCCAATCAGCTGCTGACTCGAGTTGATGAACCCGAACAATCCGCCGAAGACAAGTGCGCTGCCGAGCGTATAGCCGATTGTCTCACGAAGGGTCACCGCGCTTGCCATGTTTCGCAGGATAGTTGGCAGGTGGATTTCCTGTTTGTCTTCCTGGTGCAGCGTTTCCGGTAGACGGAAATATACCCACAGCGTCATTATCGTGCCTGCAAGCGCCATTGCCCCGAAAATCCAGCGCCAATCGCCCATTGCAGCGAGTACAGCCTGCCCGATCGTCGGCGCTACGGCGGGGACAAGGAGAAAAATCACGAAGATGAGGCTCATCATGCGCGCCATTTTGTCACCACCGACCCGGTCGCGAATAATGGCAGGCGGAAGAGCAATAATGCCGGCAGCAAAGAAACCCTGCGCAGCGCGCAAGATCACCAGCATGTCGAAACTGGTTGCCAGTGCACATCCGATCGAAAACACGATGTAGCATGCGAGTGCGACGAAAAGCACCGGCCTCCTGCCGTAACGGTCGGCAAAAGCGCCAGGAACAAGCGTCCCGAAGCCAGCCGCCAGCAGATACGCCCCGACAACGAATTGACGACTGTTTCCGGTCGCGCCCAGATCACCGGCCAATGCATCGAGAGCGGGGAGAATAGCGTCGATCCCGAAGGCGTTGCAGGCCATTAGTAGAGCCATCATCCAGATAAGCTCGCGCTCGCCTACCGCAGGGCGCTTCGCATTGTCGGGAAGCGGCCGTTCGCCGCTGGCTAGGTGATCGTTTCGCATCTGCACAAAATGGCGCGTGGACCACAAGGTTCCGATTTGCAACCCAGCAGACTATCTAGGTCCTGATGATCGAGCCTGACGACACGGAAGACGCCGAAGCCGACGGCCTGAGAAAGATCATCCACGTCGATATGGATGCGTTCTTCGCGAGTGTCGAACAGCGGGATAATCCGGACCTGCGAGGGAAGCCGGTTGCCGTAGGCGGGTCGAGCGGGCGCGACGTAGTAGCGGCGGCTAGCTATGAAGCGCGCAAATTCGGCGTCAAAAGCGCGATGCCCAGCGTTACTGCCAAACGGCTTTGTCCGGACCTTATCTTCTGTAAGTCGCGCTTCGACGTCTATCGGGAGGTCAGCCAGCAGATCAGGGCGATCTTCCGGCATCACACCGATCTGGTAGAACCTCTTAGCCTCGACGAAGCATATCTGGACGTAACGGAAGACAAGCTCGGCATTGGGAGCGCTACTCGTGTCGCGGAGCTCATCCGTCAGGAGATTAAAGCCAAAACCAAGCTGACAGCCAGCGCGGGTGTCAGTTACAACAAATTTCTCGCCAAGTTAGCCAGCGACCAGAACAAGCCAGACGGATTGTGCGTCATCCGCCCAGGCCAGGGTGCGGAGTTTGTCCAATCCCTCCTCGTTCGCAGGTTTCATGGAGTAGGCCCCAAGGCGGAGGAAAAGATGACACGGCTAGGCATTGCAACGGGGGCAGATTTAGCGGCTAAGGACATAGAGTGGCTGCGCGCTCATTTTGGCAGTTTCGCCGATTATCTTTATCGTGCGGCGCACGGCATCGACCTGCGTCCCGTCCGATCCAGCCGCATTCGCAAGTCGGTTGGCGGCGAAAGAACGTTCAGTCGAGACCTGTCTTCTGGAAACGAGCTACGCGAGACCCTGGACGACATCATCGAGATCGTCTGGGGTTATATCGAGCGGGCTGAAGCGAAGGGACGGACCGTAACGCTCAAGATGAAATATACGGACTTCCAAATCTTCAGCAGGGCGAAAACGGTGGAACAGCCAATCGCAGACAGGAAGCAGTTCGAAACACTTGCGAAGTCGCTGCTCGAAGAAGTCCTGCCCTTGCCCATGCCGATACGGCTGATGGGCTTGACGCTGTCAAAGCTCGAGCGCGGCGGCGATGATGAGCCGAAGAGACCGGATGCGCAGCTTTCGCTGCTCTAGGACTTGCGCGCCTGCCACATCTGCAAGCGCTGCTGCGTGATACGGCTAAGCGGCTGCGGTAGCGAATGAGTAGGGAAAAACCGGGCTTCGATCACCTCGCGGCCATCCGGTTCGGGCATGTCGTGTACCACGCCTTCGAAAAGATATCCCTTATGTTCTCCGCCGGAGATAGTCTCCTCAACAGAGCCGACGAGCCTTAGCCCTTCTATTTCGCATCCGGTTTCTTCACGCAACTCACGGCGTGCTGCCGATTCCGGATCTTCGCCGCTAGCGATACCACCACCAGGGAAGAACCATTCCTTCGGGCCGTAGCTATGCCGCACCAACAGGACCTGTCCTTCGAAATCCTTACCGATGACCATCACCCCATCGCGCGCTTTTCCGGTAGCTTTGCGCAATCGATTCCGCAGCCGATATGCGGTGCGAAGAGCGAGGCGATGCAGTGGGGCTGGGATCAGGTGAAGCATGTGACCGGTTGTTTAGCGCCCGAAAGCAGCCTCGCAACCGGCAAATCGTGTTTCTGCCCCACGGCTTCGTCGAACACTTGGCGCTTGTCCTCACCGCGAATGACGAAGATAATCTCATCGCTGTTCAAAAGGGCCGGCAGGGTCAGACTGATACGGTCGAAGGGCGCTTCGGGAGGCAGTGGATCTGGCGTAAGCCGAATGATGCGCCGGTCCTCCTCCAGTTTGGGGTCCGTGTTGGGAAATAGCGAAGCGATGTGGCCATCAGCACCCATGCCCAACCAGGCGAGATCGAAGTGAGGAACCCGCTCCATAACGGTAAGCGTCATGACTTCGGCCCCGACAGGTTCGAAAAGCGCGCGCAGCTTACCGGTATTCGAGGCTTCGTGATCTTCCGGCACGATCCTATCATCGCCCGGCCATACCACCAAGCGAGACCAGTCTAAATTCGCGAGAAGTAATTGCGCGATTATGGGAAAAGGGGTCGATCCACCCGGGACCGTGATGATTAATGGACCATCTTTCGCCGACAGCGCTGAGTCCAATCTCGATTCGAGCCACTGAGCGATCTGAGAGGTATCGGCGTTTTCAATAGTTCTGATGTCAGTCATGAGCCTACCGAATACAAAAAACCCGCCCACGGCAAGGCCGATAGGCGGGTGAATTGCTATGCGTCATCAAAGGTTACTTGGTGGTCTGATTCAGAAACCAAATGCGCTCTTCACACTGATCGATCCAGTCGTCGACAATACTGCTGGTGGCGTTGTCGCCCACGGCTTCAGCTTCTTCCTTCACGGTTTCGAGGCGATCGTGAAGTTTACGATTGTCGTAACGAAGCTCGGCCACCATTGCATCAGCAGAGATTGTTACATCATCCTGATCCTTAATTCTGGTTTCCGAGGCCACCGTGCCGATCGAAGTCAACGTGTACTCGTCATTCTTGCGAACACGCTCACCTATATTATCGACAGTGCTGATAAGCTGGGCGGCTTGCTCGTCGAACAGCAGATGAAGGTCCCGAAAACGGGGGCCTGCCACGTGCCAATGAAAATTTTTCGTCTTGAAATAAAGCGCGACTGTATCCGCCAAGGCTCCATTAAGTGCCGTTACAAGACCTGCTTTTGCGTTGTTACCGAGTTCGGTCATTAATTTCCTCCGAGTGTATCTTCATAACCCTAACGGGAAACTTGCCCGCAGGTTTCTTAAAGACTGGGAGATTGTGTGATCGGTTTTGGCGATTACCGATCAAGCGATCCACGGACCGGTAATCGCGACGGTCCGAGTAGGCGCATAGGCATTGACGAAGAACCATTTGCCGTCTGGAGAGAAGCATCCCCCTGCCAGCTCAGTCTGCAAGCGGAGGCGACCAAATACGTAAGGATCGCCGCCCGGGGTAAGTCCGATAAGCCGGTTGTCGACGACATCGGTGTATTGATCTTCGCATACGATAAGGTGGCCGTTGGGGCCTACGGTGAGATTGTCACCGAAGTTGAACTGCTCCTTGTTCTCGCTCTCGAAGAATAGTTCAACCTCGTCAGCCCCGCGGTTTCTTCCGGGCACAAGCTTGAAAATCTGGCCAAGTTTGGCAGCCCCCCCACTGGTCGAACAGACATAGAGTTCGTCCAGACCCATATGAATGCCTTCACCGCGAGCGATAATAGCCGCACCTTTTGCAATGGCACGTGTCCGCAGATCGTCCTGCGGCGCATCCACTTCTTCAAGCGGAAACCATTCGACCTGGTAGCGATGGCCTACGGGCATGACAGCGTCATCCCAGTTGCGTGTGTCGGACAGACCCACGATCCGCATTGCCTGAAGCTGCCCCCCCTTTTGAAGCTCACCCGGGACCTTCGGCGCGAAACGATACAGGACTGAATCGTTGCGATCTTCAGTCAAGTAAACAAGACCGGTTGCCGGATCGACACAGGCAGCTTCGTGGTTGAACCGACCCATGGCCTTGAGGGGAACCGGATCGACAAGTCCGTCTGCAGCAGCAGGCACCTCGAACACCCAGCCATGGTCCTGACCAAGCTTGTCCGCGCCGAGATGCTTCTGCTCCGTTACAAACTCTTCGCAGGTGAGCCAGCTACCCCATGGAGTGATACCTCCCGAGCAATTACGGATCGTCCCGCCGAGAGAGCGGAATTCACGCTTCTTCTGAAGAGTGTCTGCATCGAGAACGATTGTGGTAGTACCGCCCGGCAGGACGCCTTTGCCCGCAATCTTGTCGAACCCTTTGGCAATCGATCCACCCGACCCGTCGCTGGGCACGAGTTCATGATTGCGAACGAGGGCAATTTCCCCTCCCGCCAGCGGCAAGCACCCCATGCCATCGGCTTTGTCTGGCACCGTGCCGCCATCGCTCATATGGTCGCCGAGGCTGGAGATAAGCCGATAGGTGAACCCTTCGGGCAAATCGAGCAGCCCCTTCGGGTCGGGCACCAGCGGACCATATCCGGCAAAAGATGATGGCATTGCGCCCCGCGTCATGCAGCCACTGAGCGATAGCGCGGCAAAAGCGCTCGCGGTAGCGGAAAGGAACTGGCGGCGGTGCAATTCTGCGGTCACGAATATCTCCATCGGTGCGTATCGCGGCGCCATGCGATAGCAAAGCGACAGCTGAATGACAGCGGCAATCGATATACCTTAAAGAGGATATTCAAACAGCTTTGGTAGCGCGAAGCCGCAATACGGCACCGCCCAACCCGCCTAGTTTAACCTTTTCCTATAGGTAGCAAGCGCACGAACGTCCCGGCCGGTTGCGTCGGTAGCCGCTCCAAAGCGAAACACGCTATCTGTCTCGCCCCGCTCATAGCCGATCGTGAGACGCGGTTTTATCCGACCTTTCATATCAATCGCCCGCTGTTCGAATAGAAGGCTGCGGGTTTCGAAGTCGTAGTCTGATCCGACCGTTACCGTCCCCTTAGCTGTCAATGCGACCAAAGGTTGTGCAAGGCCAAGGCTCAGAGCGCCGCCAAAGGCATCCCTGCTCGCGATGAAGCCAAATCGGCCGCTTGTGATCGTATCTGCATTGGTAAGGAGCATGTCGTCCGCTAGTTTGAGCCGGGTTGCACCGACGCTCGCATACCCCTCCAGCGTCCATCGGTCGATGTCGACAGCCTTACTGGCTTCGACAAACAGCGTATCCGCGCCGTCTCCAAAGCGCATCGCACCCGCCCCTACGGGGGTTCCGAAGACCGAGCCCTTTTCGCTGATCAGCCCGAGCTTGAGATTGGAACTGCCAACATTCAGGCCGGTGATCGCACCTAGTACCTTCACGCCTCGCTGGCCCCCTCTGTAGACACGTAGGCTCACTTTCTTGTCGAGCAGCGCGCGACTAACCCCAATATTTGTCTGTGCCAATTGCGAATATGCAAACATTGCATCCGACGTGGGGGCAAAGCCGAGTACGCCATCCATCACATTGTCCGTCGAGTTATAGCCCGCGGTAACCACGGTACGCGCGCCGACGCGCAAGTCCATTTCAACAACGGTCAATTGATTTTGAAGGATTTCGCCGCCTCTCTCGTCGCGATATCTTGTGGGTAACGCCGTGTACCCCAACGTCGCGCTCAATCGGGGCGTGGAAAAACCAGTTGCTCCTCCATTTGTCTGAGCGTCGATCCGTCGGCTCAGCCAGCGTTGTTCCGCGCTATCTGCGCTAAACACCATGCCGGACAGATCGCCGGAATAGTCTCGTCCATAGGAATCGAGAAGGGTAATGTCGGAATAGGCTGCGCCTAGAGAAGCCGGCCCCCACGGATCCAGCGCTCCGCCGACGACGGCTACCGAACTTGCGACGGACGTTACTTGCCGACCATTGGAAAGCACGGGATTGATTGGCTCGAGAGCCGCGCGAGCATCGATAAGGCCCCGCCCGTAAATAGCATCCGTACCGGCATCTCCAATGTCCCTAGCCGTGTTCAAGATGATGTTCCCGGCATCTTGTCCGCTAAGCTGGGGCCATTTCGAAAGAACCATTGCCGCTAATGCGCTTACCTGCGGTGCGGCAGAGCTCGTCCCCGCAAAGTAAACTGCTTCACCGTCCACATTCATGGTCACGTTCTGTCCTACAGCCGCGACGCACCGGTCCATCGCAACGCCGCAGCGGTCCGAATAGGACGATATGAAATAATGGCGCTCATCGGCATCGATTGCCACGACGAAGATCTGCGCATTCGCCGTTTCATCCGTGAGATCGCGAAAATTACTCACGCTATCCTTGCCGCTGTTTCCGGCAGATCTCACGATAAGGCCACCAGTTTCCCCGTAGCGGAGAATGCGATCGAGTTGATATGGCTTGCCACCTTCATCGTTGGAGGACAGCGACATATTAAGTATGGGAATTTTCTTCTCGGCAGCCCAATCATAGACGTTTGAGCCGAGCAACATCGTCTCTTCGCCATCCGAGATAGAATCGATCCGAAGTGAAGCTATTTTCGCCCCCGGGGGCCAGACCTTGCGTGCCTCGCCCATCGTTCTTGCCGGCGATAATAGCAGCGACCGGGGTGCCGTGCGTCGAATTTTCGTCTCCCGTTTCGCCGCCCGGGCGAAGCGGTTCGCGACTAGATCCGTCCACGCGGACCCCGAAATCCTTGCTCAGATCATGATCGATCTGGCCAATGAGCTCGCCGACCTCGTTCACGCCGTCGTCAACCACGCCAACGACTACGCCGGCACCGTCCCATCCGCTTTCCAACGCGTAGAGAGCATTGATAAGCTCGGCTGCAACAAAGTTTTGTCGATATTCGCTATCGTCCTGCGATGATCGCTGGGGCTGCTGAGACTCCGGAATAATGACATAGCCTGCAGGAGGCTTAGGGACAGGCGACGGCGTGGGGGTAGGAGCCGGGGCTGGTACTGGAGGAGGACTCGGCGCTGGAGACGGAGCCGGACTGGAAGCTGGCGGTGGCGTACTCTTCACTGAACTGCCGCCTCCGCAAGCAGTCAATGCGCAAGCCGCCACTCCTGCCATTAGCGCAGGAAAAAACCGAAAATTTGAAACTTTATAGAGCAATCTGCTGACCCCAGAATCCTGCGACTTCTATATTGTAGCAGGTAACTCTTTCGATCTGCTTATTAGGGATTGCTGTTTTCCTACAGCTTAGCACGCCGTACTTCGAGAAGGTTGGAGCGGGTGAAGGGAATCGAACCCTCGTCGTCAGCTTGGGAAGCTGCTGCTCTACCATTGAGCTACACCCGCGAGGCCGATGGGCGGGTGGCATAGGTGACATATGCTGGTCAATACAATCTGCGACTGCTGTCGGAAAACAACGCTACTAGGGTTTCAAACCTGCATTGGAACACTAGAAGGCGCGGCATGGACAACAAGCGCGACTGGCTTAACTGGGCGATCGGCAGGATCGAAGCGGACTTCAACCGTTCTGCGGACACGCATCTGATACCGCTCCCGGTTCCAGCCCTTCCCGACATTGCAATTTATCTGAAGGACGAATCCAGCCACCCGACGGGCAGCCTCAAGCACCGACTGGCGCGATCACTGTTCCTGTATAGCCTGTGCAACGGCTGGATCGGGAAGAATACTGCAATCGTTGAAGCGTCAAGCGGATCGACCGCTGTTTCGGAAGCCTACTTTGCCCGCATGTTAGGCCTGCGTTTCATCGCTGTGGTACCGCGCTCGACCGCCAAAGCGAAGATCGATGCAATTACCTTTCAGGGCGGCGAATGCCATTTCGTCGACCGTCCGTCGGAAATTTACGACGCAGCGCAGTCGCTCGCCCACGAGTTGGGCGGTCATTATATTGACCAGTTCACCTATGCAGAACGTGCCACAGACTGGCGCAGCAACAACAATATCGCCGAATCGATCTTCGCCCAGATGGCCCAGGAACCCCACGCGGTACCGAGTTGGATCGTTTGCGGAGCCGGCACGGGTGGCACATCGGCCACCATCGGCCGCTATGCACGCTACAACCGGCACGAAACGCGGCTATGCGTTGCCGATCCCGAAGGCTCGGTCTTTCACCGGCATTGGTCGGATCGATCCGTCGACCGGATCGAGCATTCGTCAGGCTGTATCGAGGGTATCGGCCGCCAACGGGTAGAGCCCAGCTTCCTGCCCGATGTAGTGGACCGGATGGAAATCGTGCCCGACGCATGCTCGATTGCAGCGGCGCATGAGGTCAGCAAAAGACTTGGACGCAGATGCGGGGGGTCGACCGGGACGAACGTTTGGGCATGTGCGAAGATTGCAGCTGAAATGGCGGAACAGGGGATGGCGGGATCGATCGTCTCGATCCTGTGCGACGACGGAAGCCGCTATGCCGATACGATTTTCGATCAGGCATGGCTTGCCGAAAATGGGATAGACATCCTACCCGAGCAAAAGAAGATCGCCCACTTTTTCGAGACGGGCACGTTCGCTGCCGCCTGAACGCGGGCATTGGAGATAATTGAACAGCCATGATTAGCGACGACCGGATCATCCTCGGCCTGCTTGCAGCCTTGCTGGCATTCGTTTTCGCCACACGTGACAGACCGGGCTGGCAACGCTTCTACGTCTTCGTTCCCATTATTCTGGTTTGCTACCTCGTTCCTTCGCTATTCGTGACTTCGGGGCTGATAGATACGTCGAACAGCCAGCTCTGGCCGATCGCCAAGGATTATTTTCTCCCAGCCGCGCTGTTTTTGATGACGCTCAGCATCGACATCAAGGGGATCATTGGTCTTGGCAGCAAGGCGATCATCATGTTTCTTACCGCTACTGTGGGGATCATAATCGGTGGCCCGCTGGCGCTATGGATCGTCGCTCAATTCGACCCGAGCGTGATTGGCACGGGTGATACCGCTGCATGGCGCGGGCTGGCGACACTGGCGGGCAGTTGGATCGGCGGCGGCGCCAACCAGACAGCGATGCTGGAGGTCTACGGTTATCCGTTGGAGAATTTTTCTGCGCTGCTGGCAGTAGACATCATCGTGGCCGAGATCTGGATGATCTTCCTGCTTTATGGTGCTGGCGCGACCGAACGCGTGGACCGCTGGCTCGGCGCTGATGCATCGGCGATCGAAAAGCTTCGCGACAATATGGCCAATTATTCCGACAGTATCGAGCGTGTGGCCAAGGCTAACGATTATGTATTGCTGTTCGGCGTCGCTTTTGCCGTCGTCGGCCTATCGCATCTGCTTGGCGGATGGATCGGCAATTTCTTTGCGGAGGTTCAAGGCGAAGACGCGACCTTGGCGAGCGAGTTCTTCTGGGTCGTCGTAATTTCCACTACCACAGGTCTACTTGCCAGTTTCACTCGGGCAAGAGAACTCGAAGGAGTTGGCGCCAGCAAGTTCGGCGTGTTGTTTATCTTCCTCCTTGTCGCAATCATCGGCACCCGTATGGACGTGACCAAGATCCTGGATGCCCCCGCATTCATGGCTATCGGTGCAATCTGGATGCTGTTCCACATTGTCCTGCTCTTGGTGGTCGCAAAAATCATCAAGGCACCGTTTTTCTTCGTCGCCGTTGGCAGCAAGGCCAATGTCGGGGGCGCGGCTTCGGCTCCGGTAGTTGCCGCTGCGTTTCATCCTGCCCTCGCCCCCGTTGGCGTGTTGCTGGCGGTTCTCGGCTATGCACTGGGTACCTACGGAGCAATTCTTTGCGCGCAGCTCATGGCTGGGGTGGGATAACAGTCAGGCCAGCTTGACCAGCTAAGGTTTCATCTGAAACCGGTTGATTTAGGACCTCTCGCTTGCCAAGGCCGTTGGCAAGAAAAGAGAGGATTTTTCCATGCGTCAGGTCGACCATTTTCTCGCCGGCGGAACCACAGGCTCCGCCACCCGCACCCATCAGATATGGAACCCGTCGACGGGCGAAGTTCAGGCCGAAGTCCCGCTGGGCGACGCTGCGCTTCTGGAACAGGCCGTGGCCGCAGCGAAGAAGGTCCAGCCCGAGTGGGCAGCGACCAATCCGCAGCGCCGTGCGCGGGTCATGTTCGAATACAAGCGCCTCGTTGAGGCCAACAAGCAGGAGCTTGCCGAACTGCTTGCCAGCGAACACGGCAAGGTGGTTGACGATGCCCATGGCGACGTACAGCGCGGGCTAGAAGTGATCGAATTCGCCTGCGGTATCCCTCAGGTTCTGAAGGGTGAATACACGCAAGGAGCGGGCCCCGGTATCGATGTTTATTCCATGCGCCAGCCGCTTGGCATCGGCACCGGCATCACCCCGTTCAATTTTCCGGCCATGATCCCGATGTGGATGTTCGGAATGGCAATTGCGACGGGCAATGCTTTCATACTCAAACCGTCCGAGCGTGATCCGAGCGTTCCTGTTCGCCTGGCCGAACTTTTCGTAGAAGCCGGTGCGCCCGAAGGGCTGTTGCAGGTCATTCATGGCGACAAGGAAATGGTCGACGCCATCCTCGATCATGAGGATATCGCAGCAGTCAGCTTCGTCGGTTCTTCCGACATTGCGCATTATGTTTACAAGCGCGGCGTTGCGGCGGGTAAGCGGGTTCAGGCAATGGGCGGCGCTAAAAATCACGGAATCGTAATGCCCGATGCCGATCTGGACCAGGTTGTGAACGACCTGTCCGGCGCCGCTTTCGGTTCCGCAGGCGAACGCTGCATGGCGCTTCCCGTCGTCGTCCCGGTCGGCGAAGACACGGCGGATCGCCTGCGCGAGAAGCTCATCCCGGCTATCAATAGCCTGAGGGTAGGAGTCAGCACCGATAAGGACGCCCATTACGGCCCCGTCGTTACGCCAGAGCATAAAGCGCGTGTGGAAAGCTGGATCGATACCGCAGAGAAGGAAGGTGCAGAGGTCGTCATCGACGGTCGCGGCTTTAGCCTGCAGGGGCATGAAAAAGGCTTCTTTGTCGGACCGACGCTGCTTGATCGCGTCACCACAGACATGGAAAGTTACAAGGAAGAGATTTTCGGCCCTGTGCTCCAGATCGTCCGCGCGAAGGACTTCGAAGAGGCGGTCAAGCTGCCGAGCGAGCATCAGTACGGGAATGGCGTCGCGATCTTTACCCGCAATGGCCATGCAGCGCGGGAGTTTGCCCATCGCGTGAATGTAGGCATGGTTGGCATCAACGTGCCTATTCCGGTGCCCGTCAGCTACCACAGCTTTGGTGGATGGAAGCGGTCGGGCTTCGGCGACACCGACCAGTATGGCATGGAAGGCCTCAAATTCTGGACCAAGGCCAAGAAAGTAACGCAGCGCTGGCCGGATGGCGGCGGCGATGGATCGAATGCCTTCGTTATTCCCACGATGGGATAGATCGGTGTGGCGGAGCATTGGAAGCTCTATGAGAACACACTCGCTTCTTTGCTCCGCCTTGCCATTCGCTCTCCTGACACTCGTAAGCTGTGTCGGCACAGAGAACGGCGCTGAGCAGGAAGGCGATGTCATGATGCCGGTCGAACCCGATGGCGGGATCGGTGACGGCGCACAGCCTTTGTCCGAACTTGAGCAGTCTGCGATTCCGCGCGCTCTTCATGGGCGCTGGGGAATGGTCCCGGGCGACTGCTCCGACAAAAATGGCGATGCCAAGGGCTCGCTTGAAATCACCGATAACCAACTCGGCTTTTACGAATCGCGGGCAAACCTTGCTGAGGTGAAAAGACAGTCCGACGACAAAATCCATGCGACTTTCAATTTCGTCGGTGAAGGCCAGAGCTGGAAGAAAGAGATCGAGCTTCAGCTAAACGACAGCGGCACCCAATTACTGCGTACCGAATACGGTGAAGACGCTATGTCCGATCCGATCACCTATACCAAATGCCCCGTTTGAGGAGACCCTAATGAAAACCCTAGCCTTATCACTTGCCATCCTTCCTCTCGCTGCTTGCGCCACTACTGATGGCGGGACGACGACTTCCCCAAGCGGCGGCATGTGTGATGCTGAAGGTCTGCAGACATACGTGGGACAGAAAGCTGACGCGGATACCGGCGCGATGATCCTTCAAAAGAGTGGCGCCAAGACACTGCGGTGGGGCGCACCCGGCACCATGTGGACGATGGATTACCGCGAAGATCGCGTAAACGTGCGCTATGATGCCGCTATGACAATTACCGAAGTCAAATGCGGATGAAAGATCGGGGGCGGGTCTTCACGGGCTCGCCCTACGAAACGCAATTCGGTTTCGCCCGCGCCGTTCGCGATGGCAACCGGATCGTAATTTCAGGTACCGGACCGGTAGAAGACGATGGCTCTTCGACTATGGGCGATGCAGCCGCTCAAGCAGAGCGCTGTCTGATGCTGATTGTGCGTGCGGTAGAGGATCTTGGCGGAGCCGCTTCTCACATAGCGCGGACCCGTATGTTCCTGACCGATTTCGATGACCAAGAAAGGGTGGGTCAGGTCCATGCCCGCTTCTTTGGCGATGATCCGCCTGCCGCAACGATGGTAGGCTGCGCCTGGCTTTGCCGAAAGGAATGGAAAGTCGAAATTGAAGCGGAAGCAATCCTTCCGTGAAGCCCGGCCCCACCCTTCCCATGCTTATTAGACAGAGCTAGAGCCACCCCATGACAGGACAATTCCAGCTTACCGAAGAGCAGCTCGCGATCCAAGAAATGGCGCAGCGCTTCACTGCCGACAACATTACGCCTCACGCTGGCGAATGGGATGAGAAATCGCATTTCCCGCGCGAAGTGATCAAGAGCACTGCCGAGCTTGGCTTTGGCGCAATCTATGTCTCGGAAGAAAGCGGCGGCATCGGTCTCGGTCGATTGGAAGCAGCGCTCATCATGGAAGCCATGGCCTATGGCTGCCCCACCACCAGCGCTTTTATTTCGATCCACAACATGGCCAGTTGGATGATCGACACCTTTGGCAGTCAAGAGGTGAAGGATCGGTACTTGCCCGATCTCGTGAGCATGGAAAAGATCGCGAGCTATTGCCTAACCGAACCGGGCAGCGGTTCAGACGCAGCGGGCCTGAAGACCAACGCCGTGCTGGACGGCGACCACTATGTCCTCAACGGAACCAAGCAGTTCATTTCCGGCGGCGGCGTAAATGATGTCTATGTGACAATGGTACGCACGGGAGAGCACAAAACCAAAGGCATCACTTGCCTTGTGATCGACAAGGACACGCCAGGCGTTTCCTTCGGCAAGCCGGAAAAGAAGCTCGGCTGGAATGCTTCGCCCACCGCTCAGGTCATCTTCGAGGATGCCCGCGTACCCGTTGCCAATCGCGTGGGCGACGAAGGCGAAGGCTTCCGGTTCGCTATGATGGGCCTCGACGGCGGCCGCCTTAATATCGGTGCCTGCTCGCTTGGCGGGGCGCAGCGTTGCCTCGATGAGGCTGTGGCTTATACCAAGGACCGCAAGCAGTTCGACACCCCAATCGCCGACTTCCAGAACACCCAGTTCATGCTTGCCGACATGGCGACCGATCTCGAGGCAGCGCGGGCGCTTCTCTATCTCGCTGCCGCCAAGGTAACCGACAACGCGCCCGATAAATCGCGGTTCTCTGCTATGGCAAAGCGGCTCGCAACCGATAACGGAAGCAAAGTTGTCAACGACGCGCTGCAACTGTTTGGCGGCTACGGCTATTTGAAGGAATATCCGATCGAGCGTTTCTGGCGCGACCTGCGTGTTCACTCGATCCTCGAAGGCACCAACCAGGTCATGCGTATGATCGTGGGCCGCGACCTTTTGCGACAGTGAGCATGATGATGACTGACGACCTTAATATCCATACGCACGGTCGTGTGGGCCATATTTCGCTCAACCGGCCAAAAGCGCTTCATGCGCTTACGCTCGACATGTGCCAAGCCATGAGCAAGGCGCTTACCGAGTGGGCCACTGACGACGCGATCGAAGCAGTCATTCTCGACCATGCTGAAGGGCGAGGTTTTTGTGCCGGGGGCGATATCAACCTGTTGCGCCATTCGGCGCTCAACGATGGTGGCAAAAGCGGCCGCGAATTCTTTCACGGCGAATACCAGCTCAACCACCAGATGATGACATATGAAAAGCCCATCGTGGCTTTCATGGACGGTATCACCATGGGTGGCGGGGTGGGCATTGCCCTCCCTTGCAAATATCGCGTGGCGACTGAAAATACGCGCTTCGCCATGCCTGAAAGCGGTATTGGCCTTTTCCCCGACGTAGGCGGCGGATGGCATTTATCGCGACTTGGCGGAAGGCTCGGCCAGTTTCTTGCACTGACAGGCGCGCGGCTCGACGGGGCGGAAACTCATTTCGCAGGCCTTACCACGCATTACCTTCCCGCCGAAAAGCTGGAGGAGGCGAAGGCCCGTATCATCGATAATCCGTCGCGCATCGGCGGCATCTTATCCGAACTCTCGATCAGTGCGCCCGACGCGCGGATTGAGGCAAACTGCGACCGGATAAACAAGCATTTCGGGTCTGATCGTTACGAAGACATTCTCGCCAGCCTAGAGGCTGACGATAGTGAGTGGGCAGCGAAGGAACTCGCCACGCTGCGCAGCAAGAGCCCGCAAACCTGCAAGGTAGCGCTACGCCAGTTGAATGAGAGCGCACAGCTCGACAGCTTTGCCGATAACATGGCGATGGAATATCGCATCGCTAGTCGCGTACTGACCCGTCCCGATTTTGCTGAAGGCGTACGCGCAGTCATCGTGGACAAGACGAACGATCCGAAATGGGATCCGGCGACGCCAGAGGGCGTAAGCAAGGAACTTCTCGATCAGATCTTCGCCCCGCTTCCCGCAGACGAAGAATGGAAACCGCTATGAGTTATGAAACCATCACCGTCGAACAGCGTGACGCTGTCACCCTGATCACCCTCAATAGGCCCAAAGCGCTCAACGCGCTCAACAGCAAAGTCCTTGAGGAGTTGATCGATGCGTTCGCCGCCTATCAGGCCGACACAAGCCAGCTTTGTGCGGTCCTGACTGGCTCGGGTGAGAAGGCGTTTGCGGCGGGTGCTGACATCAAGGAAATGAGCGAGAAGGAATCCGCCGATTTCTATCTCGACGATTTCTTCGCGCCATGGACCAGCGAGATCGTAAAGAAGACCCGCAAGCCATGGATAGCAGCCGTCAACGGCTTTGCGCTGGGTGGTGGATGCGAGCTTGCCATGATGGCGGACTTCATCATAGCTAGTGAAAATGCCAAGTTCGGCCAGCCCGAGATCAAGCTCGGCGTTGCGCCTGGGATGGGCGGTTCGCAGCGTCTGACCAAGGCAGTCGGCAAGTCGAAAGCCATGGAAATGTGCCTGACAGGTCGGATGATGGACGCTGAAGAAGCCGAGCGCAGCAATCTCGTCGCGCGCGTGGTTCCGCATGGCGATCTTCTCGACGAAGCGATGAAGAGCGCTGCTCAAATTGCCTCGATGCCTCCTATGGCCGCGATCGCGAATAAGGAAATGGTCAACGCTGCGTTCGAGACCAGCCTCGATCAAGGGCTTATAATTGAGCGTCGCATCTTCCAGATCCTTGCGGCTAGCGAGGACAAGAAAGAAGGCATGGCTGCGTTCGTTGAAAAGCGCGAAGGTAATTGGAAAGGCCGCTGAGCGACTTAGTCAAGCCAGAAGAAAATTCGGAGAGAGAAATGAAAATCGCCTTTATCGGCCTCGGCAACATGGGTGGCGGAATGGCCGCTAATCTCGCGAAAGCGGGGCACGAAGTAAATGCCTTCGATCTCTCCGAAGAAGCGCTGCAAACGGCAAGTGACAACGGCTGCGAAACGTTCACTGACGCAGGCGAAGCCGTGGCTGGTGTCGAAGGTGTAGTTACGATGCTTCCCAATGGCGGCGTCGTGAAATCGGTTTACGAGAACAGCGTAATTGGAAGGGCTCCTGCAGGCGCGGTGCTGCTGGATTGCTCGACCATCGATGTTGCCACTGCCAAAGAAGTGATCGCGAAGGCTGAGGCGGCCGGATACGACATGGTCGACGCCCCTGTCTCCGGTGGAATCGCGGCGGCCAACGGAGGCACACTCACCTTCATGGTAGGTGGCACGGAAAAGGCTTTCACGCGCGCGGAGGCAGTGCTTCAGGCGATGGGTAAGGCCGTGATCCATGCAGGAGATGCCGGCGCGGGACAGACAGCGAAGATCTGCAACAATATGCTGCTTGCGATTTCCATGATCGGCACAGCTGAAGCAATGAAGATGGCGGAGAAGCTCGGCCTCGATCCGCAGAAATTTTACGAGATTTCAAGCCAATCCTCTGGATACTGTTGGTCGCTCAACGCATACACACCCTTGCCCGGGATCGGGGTCGAAAGCCCGGCCGACAATGAATACAAGGGCGGTTTCGCGACGGCCCTGATGCTGAAGGACCTGCGTTTGGCGATGGACGCGGCTCAAGACGTCAACGCGACAACAGTGCTCGGGGCAAAAGCAGCTGAAATTTACGAAAAGCTTGCTGAGGAGTACGGCGGACTGGATTTCTCGTCGGTTATCAAAACCCTTTGAGCTCTGCGAGAATCCGCGCGAGCCATTCGCGTGGTTCCTTACGGCGACCGATATTGGCCACGAACTCCTGCCCTCTGGCGACGCTCTTCAATCGCTGACCGCGAAGCCAGCGGTCTCTCCGGTCATGGTAGGACAATCCGCCCTTCTTTAGCCAAGGGGGTCGTTTCCATAACGAGGGTGGTCCTCCCGGTACCGTAAGCCTCAATGCCTCACTCGCAGTCTGAGCAACACCACCAGGCCCTGAATAAACGCAGTCGTTTTTGCCATGCATCAGTAGTGCATGTGGGTGCTCTGTCTCTAATAGCCAGTTCGGCACCCCATCGGTGAGTTCGATGATCTTGGCTATCTCTAGCCATCCGTAGATCCGATGATGAGGCTCTCCGGTAGTCTCCTCATGGAACAGGCCAAAAAAGAGAAAGACGTCGCCAGCGTCGATACCTTGGTTTCTGAGGTGGGTTTGGGCGGCGCCGACCTGACCAAATAGGCAAGTCCCATCCTCGAGAAACATCGGGTCATGGTGGCATAAATCGCCCGCCCCCAACGCACCCTTGCTCGCTTTCGCGGCATGGTCACCCAGCTCGAGATCACCATATGTTGTTCGCGACGCGACGCTGGCGGGAATTGGCAAGCTCAAGGGTCTGCCATCCGCGATGGGCGAAGGTCCTCCTCCGGATGTGCTGTCGAACCCCTTACGGCTGAAGATGATCTTCATGGCCGCAGGACGGACATCACCGGCCGCCCTGCTCGCTCAAGCTCGGCGTGCCTGCCGGTGGATTTGGCTCTTCCCATGCGAGGATGGGCTTTCTGGCCGCGAGAGTCTCGTCGAGACGGCGGCGTGGTGCATAGTGCGGAGCGGTCTTAAGTGCCTCGTCGCCACCTTTCGCCCGTTCCGAGACGCTGCGCAGTGCTTGGATGAATTGATCGAGGGCTGCCTTGCTTTCGGTTTCTGTCGGCTCGACCAGCATCGCGCCATGGACGACCAAGGGGAAGTACATGGTCATCGGATGGTATCCTTCATCAATCAGCGCCTTGGCGAGGTCGAGTGTGGTTACGTCGTCTGCGAAACCTTTGTCGCTGAACAGCGCTTCATGCATGCAAGGGCCGCTGTGACCGAAAGGCGCGTCGAGTACATCATCGAGGCTACGCAGGATGTAGTTGGCATTGAGAACCGCGTCTTCAGCCACCTGGCGAAGACCATCGGCACCATGGCTAAGGATGTAGCTAAGTGCTCTGGTGAACATACCCATCTGGCCATGGAACGCTGTCATCCGACCGAAGGCCTGCGTATGGTCAAACTCGGCTGCGTTCTCTTCCTCGACGAGATGGACTACGCCGTCCTTGGTTCTTGCAGTGAAAGGCAGCGGACCGAAGGGAGCCAGAGCCTCGGAGAGGACTACAGGCCCTGAACCAGGACCACCGCCGCCATGCGGGGTGGAGAAGGTCTTGTGGAGGTTGATGTGCATCGCATCGACGCCAAGATCGCCGGGACGTACCTTACCGACGATCGCGTTGAAATTGGCCCCATCGCAATAGACAAAGCCACCCGCTGCATGCACCGCATCGGAAATCGCCTTCATGTCGCGCTCGAAAAGCCCGCAAGTGTTCGGATTGGTAATCATCACACCTGCGACATCAGGGCCGAGCCGCGCCTTGAGGGCCTCGAGATCGACGCGACCATCCGCGTTTGCAGGAATGTCCTCGACACGATATCCGGCAAATGCTGCTGTGGCCGGGTTGGTCCCGTGCGCACTCTCCGGGACGAGAATGACTTCCCGGGCATCGCCACGAGCTTCAAGCGCAGCGCGGATGCAGAGAATGCCACACAGTTCTCCATGCGCACCTGCCTTGGGGCTCATCGCGACACCGTGCATGCCGGTAAGCTCGATCAGCCAATGAGCCAGCTCATTTACCACTTCCAAAGCGCCGCGTACTGTGTCGACCGGCTGCAACGGGTGCACATCAGCGAAGCCCGGCATGCGCGCGACCTTCTCGTTCAGTCGCGGATTGTGCTTCATCGTGCACGAACCAAGCGGGAAAAGTCCGAGGTCGATTGCATAATTTTGGCGGCTGAGGCGTGTGTAGTGGCGGATCGTTTCAGGCTCTGAAAGACCCGGAAGGCCGATTGCCTCGCTACGGTCGAGCCCGCCAAGGCGGTTCGTCTCTTTCTTCGCCTCAGGAAGATCCACACCGGTTGTCTCGGCCGTTCCGATCTCGAAAATCAAAGGCTCTTCAAGCATCAGAGCGCGGTTACCGGTTACGGTATCTGGACCTGTCATGGCATTGTGTTCCTGAAGCGGGCTGCCAGGTTTCCAGCCGGATTGATTGGGTGCGCTCATGCCAGCACCTCCTTAAGCGCGGAGGCAAGTGTATCGATGTCCTCCTCCGTAGTAGTTTCGGTCACCGCCACGATCAGGCCGTCGGCGAGATCTGTTTGATCCGGGAAAAGGCGCCCGAGCGATACGCCAGCCAGTACCTGCTGATCGGTCAGCTTGCGCACCACTTCGCGAGCGTCAGTACCTAGACGGATAGTGAACTCGTTGAAGAACGCTTTGTTGAGCAGCGATACGCCTGGAACGGCGGACAGTTTGTCCGCAGCGATACAGGCCAGCCGATGATTTTCCATCGCAAGGTTCCGAAGGCCTTTTTCGCCGAGCAGCGTCATGTGCACGCTGAATGCGAGCGCGCAGAGGCCCGAGTTGGTGCAGATATTCGAAGTCGCCTTTTCGCGGCGAATGTGCTGTTCACGGGTCGACAGGGTCAAAACGAAGCCACGCTTACCTTCTGCATCCTGCGTCTCTCCACACAGACGGCCTGGCATCATGCGGACATGCTTTGGATCACGAACCGCGAACAGACCGAGATAGGGCCCGCCGAACTGGAGGCCAACACCGATAGACTGTCCTTCGCCAACGACGATGTCTGCACCCATCTCACCTGGAGATTTGAGAGCACCCAAGGCTACCGGCTCGGTGTTGACGACAATCAGCAGTGCGCCTTTGGCGTGTGCAGCATCGGCGATCGGCTGAAGGTCGGTAACGCGCCCCAGAATGTCGGGATACTGGACAACTACCGATGCCGTGTTCTCATCTATACGGGCGGTGAGCCCCTCGATATCCGGCTCTGACTGCATCGCAGGCTTTGCATGGGAAATCTCGTCGTCTGTGAACTTCGCCATGGTCTTGACGACCTCTGCATAATGCGGGTGCAGAGCTCCTGAAAGCACGACCTTGCGCTTCTTTCCCTTCGCGACGCGACTGGCCATAGCAACGGCTTCCCAGCATGCTGTCGAACCATCATACATACTCGCATTGGCTACTGCACAGCCGTAGAGACGAGCCACTTGGCTCTGGAACTCAAACAGCATCTGAAGAGTGCCCTGCGCGATTTCCGGCTGATAGGGCGTATAGGCAGTAAGAAATTCGCCGCGCTGAATGATATGATCGACGCTCGCAGGAACATGATGGCGATAGGCCCCCGCACCGAGGAAGAAAGCCGCATCTGCCGCCGCCAGATTCTTCTTCGACAGGCGCCGCATGTGCTTTTCGACTGCCATTTCGCTGGCGTGCAAGGGCAAGCCCTCGATGGGCCCGGATAGCCGAGCCTCCTCAGGGACGTCTGCAAACAGTGCCTCCACGTCGGGCGCACCGATTTTCTCAAGCATTGCCGATCGGTCGGCATCAGTCAGCGGCAGGTAGCGCATCGATTACCTCGTATGTCCCGAAAGCGGGGTGGGAATTAAAGTCCGTCGCAGAAGCTCTTGTAAGCTTTGTCGTCCATAAGCCCGTCGAGCTCGGACTTGTCCGACACGGTCATCTTGAAGAACCAGCCGTCTTCCTCGGGCGAGGAATTCACGAGGGCAGGGTCATCCTCGAGGCTGTCGTTCACTTCTACCACTTCGCCCGAGAGCGGCGCATAGACATCGCTCGCCGCTTTTACGCTCTCTACGACAGCGGCATCCTTGCCTTTCTCGACCATGGTGCCGACGTCGGGCAATTCCACAAACACAATATCGCCCAATTGGCCTTGCGCGAAGTCGGTAATGCCGACCGTCGCGGTTTCGCCTTCGAGATCAATCCATTCATGTTCGTCAGTAAAATAGCGGGCCATCTCTCTCACTTTCCTCTGTGATAGCGGTGGGGAACGAAGGGCATTTTTACGACCTTCGCGGGCAGTCTCTTCTTGCGCACCTCGACCTCGAGATCAGTTCCTTCATCGGCGAGTGCGGTATCGATAAAGGCCATTGCGATCGGTCGCTCGAGCGAGGGCGAAAATCCACCGCTGGTGACGTGGCCGACCTGCTTGTCGCCAACATAAACAAGCGCACCTTCGCGGGCCGGCATACGGCCTTCGATATGTAATCCCACGCGCTTTTGCGCAGGACCGTTTGCAAGAACCGTCGAAACTGCTTCATGCCCGATCCAGCCGCCTTGCTCGCGGCGTTTTTTGGTCAAGGCGAAACCGAGATCGGCCGAGACTGGATCTGTTTCTTCGGTGATATCGTGCCCGTAAAGGGGCAAGCCTGCTTCAAGGCGCAGACTGTCACGCGCCCCGAGCCCAATCGGACGGACTTCTATTTCAGCGCACAGACGGTCAGCCAGGCTTTCTGCAAATTCGGCGGGCACTGAAATTTCGAAGCCATCTTCGCCGGTATATCCAGATCGCGTGATCCGGAGGGGCCACTCGCCGAAATCATAAACGACGGAGTCCATGAACACCATGTCGTCGATTACATTGCGCATGACGCGATTGAGTGCAGTCGCGGCATTCGGGCCTTGCAATGCGAGCAGAGCACGGTCTTCCAAATGCGTCAGCGTGACATCGTCATCCAGGTGTTCGCGCAGATGGGCTATGTCGTCCCACTTCATCGCACCATTGACGACCAAGTAATATGCCGGGTCGCCCCAGTACCCCTCAGTACCTTCTTCTTCGTCACCCTCGATCCATGGTGTTGCGTTGGTAACCATGAGATCGTCAAGGATGCCGCCGCTTTCCGCCATCAGCAGCGAATAGCGCGTCCGGCCGGGCTTGAGCGAGGCTATCGCGCCAGGCAGCAGCTTTTCCAGTTCCTCGGCCGCATTCTCGCCGGTGACCATTAGCTGCCCCATATGGCTCACATCGAAGAGGCCGGCCTGGTCCCTGGTCCAGTTGTGCTCGACGACGATGCCCTCATACTGGATTGGCATCTCGTAGCCCGCGAAAGGCACCATGCGAGCGCCCTTGCGGCGATGCCAGCTATCCAGCGGCAGCGTTTGCACTTCATCAATGGTTTCTTGTTCGTCGCTCAAATCCCGTCCCTCGCAAGCATGGGAGCGCACCGTCCGGTCCGCCAAACCAACCCATGCCCCCTCTGTCGGGAAACCTGAGAGACTGACGCACGATCGGGTGCGCTTACCCCTTCGGTGGCCGCCACAGAAGTGACGACGCTTTCCAGAGTGTCGATGGCAACGCACGGTCCGTGTGCCTGAGAGTTTCCGGGGCGGTTGCTCCTTCGGCGCCACGCGGGATCATACCAGCGCGGACTCTCCCGTGCGTGCCTGCCCAGAATCGCTCCTGTAGCCGACGCGAAAGCCCTGCGCGATACTGCCCGTCTGGTCAATTGGCCAAATGGCTCAATTGCCGTTCAGCCACAGCAAATAGACCGCGGAGGCCACAATCCACCCCCCGTCGATCGTTTTCAGGCGGCGCGCTCCGAGCCACAAGGCGATAGGGCGAGCGAGGAAACCGCCAAGCATTGCACCCGGGACGGCAAGCAACACTACCTCCCACTGTATCGTACCTGCGTCGATGTGCCACACGGATCCGGCGATCACGCTGGCGGCCGAGATGAGACATGCTGAGCCGGTACACAAAAGTACCGGGTAGTGGCGAATAAAGAGATAGAGAGCCACCAATTCGCCGATGCCCACCGAAAAAAGGGCGGTCAGCACGCCGCCGGGGATTGCCAGAAACAGAACAACTGCAAGGTCTTTCGTTTCGAGGCGCTCTCTCTCGCAGCGCTTCAAGTTTAGCGTCCACGTCGATGCTATCAGGGCCAGGCCCAGAAGAACCGAAAAGATCTTATAGGCTGTAAGAACAGCATGCTGGTCGAGGCTGATCGCTCTTTGAGTGACCAGCATGGCGGGTAGAGAGAGCGACAGAACCGCGAAAGTGACAGTAAAGAAATCGCGTCGCCTGACGACAGCATGAAGCATGTCCGGAACCGGCTGATGAAGGAGCCGATCGGTCCAACGGAGTGCGCCCATCGTCATGCCGAAACCTTGAATGCACATGGAAACGCCAACGATCTGCAACGGCTGCAAATTCAACTCGCCGAGATCCCGCAAAGCGTTGAAGACCGGTACGAAGACGACCCCTCCACCCGTACCCGACGTATTGGCAATTACCGCCCCTGCCAATCCCACGCCCGGGAGAAACCAGAGAGCGGAAAGGAGGTCCGGATGCCAGCTGACGCTCACCCACAATATAGCATAGGCGAGAAAGAGGACGCTCCCGCCGATCAGGACAAGCCGCCCTGCCGGCCAAGCGTTTAGTCGAGATTGGGACGCAGCCATCGTTCGGCTGTTGCCATATCGACGCCGCGGCGGTGCGCATAGTCTTCAAGTTGATCGCGGCCGATCGTCGCCACACCGAAATAGGAACTCTCAGGGTGACCGAAATAGAAGCCGCTTACCGCTGCGGTGGGCAGCATAGCAAAGCTTTCGGTCAGCATCAGGCCTGTATTTTCTTCCGCATTCAGCATCTCGAACAGCAATGGCTTCAAGCTGTGGTCGGGACAAGCAGGATAACCAGGAGCGGGCCTGATACCGCGATACTCTTCCTTGATAAGGGCATCATTGGTAAACTGTTCGTTAGGAGCGTAACCCCAAAGGTCGGTTCGGACATGCTGGTGCAACCGTTCGGCAAATGCTTCTGCGAAGCGGTCTGCCAAAGCTTTCAACATGATGTCCGAGTAATCGTCATTCTCGGCCTTGAAGCGCTTCGAAGGTCCATCGATACCATGGATTCCAACCGCGAAACCGCCCATCCAATCGCCGGACGGATCGACAAAGTCGGCAAGGCAGAAGTTGGCCCGGTCCCGGCTCTTGTTGACCTGCTGACGCAACATGGGAAGGCGCGTACTGCCCTCATTCGTGCGGTCCAAGTCTGGAATAGGTGCGTCAGGGAAATGCGCGCCATCCTTGCTCACGCGGTCCTGGACGTGTCGATGGTGCACGATAATATCGTCGCCCTCGCGGTAACACGGCCATAAACCGACAACCCCGCGAGCAGTGAGCCATTTCTCATCAATAATCCGGTCGAGCATCGCCTGCGCGTCATCCCACAGGCTTCGAGCACTTTCGCCCACGACCTTATCATCAAGGATAGCCGGAAAATTTCCGTGGAGTTCCCAAGCCCGGAAGAATGGGGTCCAATCGATGTACTCCCTCAGCTCGGCAAGCGACCAGCCATCATAGACATGCACGCCCGGGCGAACTGGTTCAGAAGGTTTTTCGCTGAAATCAATCTTTGCGCTGTTGGAACGCGCATCCTCAAGGGGCAGCAATTTGCTATTGCCCCTACCTGCACGCTTCTGACGTACGTCTTCATAATCAACGGCGACTTCGCCAACATAGTCGTCACGCTGCGTGTCGGAGAGCAGTTTGCTCGCCACGCCTACGGCGCGACTGGCGTCGAGAACATGGATGACCGGCCCTTCATACGCGGGATCAATACGCAGCGCTGTGTGGACCTTGCTGGTTGTCGCTCCGCCTATTAGCAGAGGCATAGTCATCTGGGCGCGGCTCATCTCCTCGGCCACAGTTACCATTTCATCCAAGGAAGGTGTGATGAGCCCGGATAGCCCGATCATGTCGGCGTCGTTCTCATTGGCCGCCTCTAGAATGGTCGACCATGGAACCATGACACCCAGATCAATGACTTCGTAACCGTTGCACTGAAGGACGACGCCGACGATATTCTTGCCGATATCGTGCACGTCTCCCTTGACGGTGGCCATGATGATCTTGCCCTTGGCCTTCGCGCCTTCTTCCTTTTCGGCTTCAATAAAGGGAATGAGATGCGCGACTGCCTTCTTCATCACGCGAGCCGATTTGACCACTTGCGGCAAGAACATCTTGCCTGAACCGAACAGGTCTCCGACCACGTTCATTCCATCCATGAGCGGTCCTTCGATGACCTCGATAGGCCGACCGCCGCGCGCAAAAATTATCTGGCGCGCTTCTTCGGTGTCATCGACAACATGAGCATCTATGCCTTTAACGAGTGCGTGTTCGAGGCGTTTGATGACATCCCAGCCACGCCATTCGGCCGCTTCCTTTTCCGCCCTGACGTCTGTTCCGCGAAACGTCTCAGCTATCGTGATCAGGCGCTCAGTCGGACTTTGTTCTTCTGTGCGCGCCGGACGATTGAGAATAACGTCTTCACATGCCTCGCGTAGTTCGGGATCAATCTGATCGTAAACATCAAGCTGGCCTGCATTGACGATAGCCATGTCGAGGCCTGCCGGAATCGCATGATAGAGAAACACCGAATGCATGGCCCGGCGTACTGGCTCATTGCCTCGGAAGCTGAACGACAGGTTCGATAGCCCGCCGGAATAATGCGCATGCGGGCAAAGCTCGCGCAACTCTGCGACGGCCTCGATGAAGTCCAGGCCATAGCGATCGTGCTCTTCGATACCAGTGGCCACCGCGAAGATGTTGGGATCGAAAATGATATCTTCTGGGGGAAAGCCGTCCGACACCAGCAAATCGTAAGCGCGTTTGCAGATTTCGACTTTACGTTTCTTGGTATCTGCCTGGCCTTTTTCATCGAAAGCCATCACGACTGCCGCGGCGCCGTAATCCCTGCACTTGCGAGCATGAAGAAGAAACTGTTCTTCTCCCTCCTTCATGCTGATGGAGTTGACGATTGGCTTGCCGCTGACGCATTTCAAGCCAGCTTCGATCACCTCCCACTTGGAGCTGTCGATCATGATCGGAACCCGCGCGATATCGGGTTCGGCAGCGATCAACTTGAGAAAGGTCGTCATGGCTTCGACTGCATCAAGCAGCCCTTCGTCCATATTTACATCGACCACCTGTGCGCCATTCTCGACCTGCTGGCGCGCGACTTCGACTGCGGCAGGATAATCTCCCGCCATAATCAGTTTCTTGAATCGTGCCGATCCGGTAACATTCGTGCGCTCGCCGATATTGACGAAGCGGGAAGTGGAAGCATTGGTCACTTGGTCATTCCAGCAAATCAGGCAGCCATCTCGAAAGGTTCGAGACCGGCGAGACGGGTGACGATCGGAGACGACGGTATCTGTCGAGGAGGCAAATTGGCGACAGCGTCCGCAATCGCTGCAATATGAGCCGGCGTCGATCCGCAACACCCCCCCAGCACATTCACTTGTCCATGCTCCGCCCATTCATGAACGAAAGCGGCTGTTTGTCGGGGCATCTCGTCATATTCGCCCAGTTCGTTGGGAAGGCCTGCATTGGGGTAGACCATGATCGGACAATCGGCGATTTCGCTCAGCGTGCGGACGTGCGGGCGAAGCTGCGTAGCTCCGAAGGAACAATTGAGGCCGACCGTCAAAGGGCGCGCGTGGCGAACAGCGTGCCAGAATGCCTCTACAGTGTGGCCCGAGAGATTGCGGCCGGAGAGGTCGGTGAGCGTCATAGATAGCATGATGGGCACATCCCTGCCCAAAGCCCGCTCGACCTCCCGCACGGCCATGATGCCCGCTTTTGCGTTGAGGGTATCGAAAATTGTCTCGATTAATATGAAATCGGCCCCGCCCTCCACCAGAGCTTCGGCCTGCTCACGATAGACATCGACCAGTTCATCCCAATCGACTTCCCGGAAGCCTGGATCATTAACGTCGGGAGAGAGCGAAAGCGTTTTATTCGTGGGACCTATTGCTCCGGCCACAAAACGAGGCTTGCCGTCATTTGCTGTAAACTCATCTGCAACCCGACGGGCAAGCCCTGCGCTTTCCACATTGATCTCGGGAACAAGGTTTTCAGCAGCATAATCCGTCTGGCTTATTCGGTTCGCCGAGAACGTGTTCGTTTCAGCTATGTCAGCACCGGCTGCAAAATACGCGCGGTGAATGGACTCTGGCACCTCCGGCTTCGTTAGGGCGAGGATATCGTTATTGCCCTTCTGATCTTTCGACAAACCGAGGGATCCAGCATAATCCTCTTCGGACAATTTCCAGCTCTGGATCTCGGTTCCGAATGCGCCATCGACGATAAGAATGCGTTTAGAGCTTTCCTCCAAAAAGGCTTGGCGGGCTGAAGTCATAACTCGTCTCCCTGCGGCCGCAAGCCGAGCATATGGCAGATCGCATAGCTCAGTTCCGCGCGGTTGAGCGTGTAGAAGTGAAATTTTCGCACGCCGCCCGCGTACAGGCGACGGCATAGTTCAGCGGCGATTGTTGCGCTCACGAGCTGGCGGGCTTCCGGCCGCTCGTCGAGGCCGCGAAACAGACCTTCCATCCAGTCGGGAATGGCCGTTCCGCAAAGGCCGCTCATTCGCTGGACGGCGGCAAAACTCAGAACTGGCATAATACCTGGTACAATCTCGCCCGCTATTCCAGCGGTTGCTGCCTTGTCGCGAAAGTCGAAGAAGCACTCTGGCTCGAAGAAGAATTGCGTGATCGCCCGCGTCGCACCGGCATCGAACTTGCGCTTGAGATTATCGAGATCTGATTGTCGATCCAGGGAATCAGGATGAACCTCGGGATAGGCGGCTACGGAAATTTCAAAATCGGCAATGCGTTTGAGGCCGGCAATGAGATCAGCAGCATTTTCGTATCCGCCCGGATGCGGTGAGTACCCATCAGCCCCATCGGGTGCATCGCCACGCAACGCGACGATATGGCGCACCCCTTCCGCCCAGTATTCACGGGCGACATCGTCAACTTCTTCACGGGTTGCCTGCACGCAGGTCAAATGCGCAGCGGCAGGAATGTTTGTCTCCCCGACGATCCTGCGAACGGCTTCGTGAGTTCTTTCGCGCGTAGACCCCCCAGCCCCGTAGGTCACAGAAACGAAACGCGGATCAAGCGGCTCGAGGGTTTTGACGCTCTCCCATAAAGTCTCGCTCATCTTTTCCGTCTTCGGAGGAAAGAACTCGAAGCTGACCTCGATGTCCCCAGGCAAACCAGAGAAGAGCGGTGTTTCGAGAGCACGCTGCGCCTCGCGCATCTGATCCAGTGTCGGGCTCATCCCGCCTTCCTTTCGGCGTCCCGCCGGCGTTCGGCGATCCAAATTTTGATTCCAATTTCCCCGTCGTCGAGCGAGACTGGAGGTCGGGGATCAAAGTGCGCTTCTTCAAGAAGGTCATGCATATGGGCATCGGCGAAACCGAGGCGTACATGAGCGTATTTTTCCCGCAGTTCCTCGCGCTGGTGGGCGGCGAAGTCGACGATCGCGATCCGGCCTCCATCGCGCGTCACGCGGGATGCTTCGAAAAGCGCTGCGGCCGGACTGTCGGCGAAATGGAGCACCTGATGGAATAGAACCGTGTCGAACCGCCCGGCAGCAAAGGGCAGATTCGCAAAATCGCCCTGGACCAGCTCCACGCGTTCGGTCGGCAGATGCTGAAGCTTTGCACGCGCCACGCGGAGCATGGCGAGGCTCTTGTCGAGAGCGACGATATGATCGGCTTTTTCGGCGAATAGTTCGGCCATTCGCCCCGTGCCGGTACCGATATCGAGAACACTGCCGAGCGAGCCCGTGCCCAGTGCCTTCGCCAAAGCCTGTTCAATCAGTTCGTCCGACGAATGTAGCCGGCGAACCTCGTCCCAATCGTGGGCGTGTTCGGCAAAATACTGCTGCGCCTCGGACTGGCGTGCATCGCGTATGGCCGCAAGCTTCTGGCGATCGCTTTCGCACTGATCACCGAACGCATTGTCATTGCCCTCCAGCAGCGCGAGCAATTTTGCGATATCCGACCGAATGGCTGCTTCCCCTGCAGGATCGGTGGCCGCTCGCAGGAAAATCCAGCTACCCTCACGCCTTCGTTCGGCGAGGCCCGCATCGCACAAAATCCCGACGTGCCGCGATGCACGAGGCTGGCTTTGCCCGAGGACCTGCGCAATTTCGCCGACTGCCAGTTCCATGGAACCAAGCAGCCGCATGATCCGCAAACGAGTCGGATCCGCCAGGGCGCGAAAGATGGCTTCGGTACGCATCGCGGAATACATATAAAGATATTTTTATATCCGTAAATGGGGATCGAGAAAGGATTCCTTTGCGTTAGAGTTGCCTTTACAAGATTTTGCTTACTTGATTTTCACGCGTCCCAAGGCATGGTGCCTTGAAGACAGGTGCCGATGGCATCGGGTCGTGTGTCGGGGAACCGGCGGGGGCAATCGAGTTCGACAGAGCCTGGCAAGGACGGTTCCAGTGAGCTTGCAGCTTCGATGGCCCGCCACCCGCCCGGGGGAGAGTTGAGGGTGCCATGGCGAAACACTGAGATCGAATGCGAGCGAATGGTCGCCGATCTGATCGCAATGATGGATACCGGCGAGAAGGCGGGCCAGCTCATCGTCTACCCGATGCCGCCAATCGAGGACCGTGAAGCGATACGGGCTCTCGAATTCGAAATCAGCAGGGGCAGAGTGGGCCTCGTATCAGGCATTTCTGATATCGAAACCGCCAGCCGCCTGCAGGACATAGCGCAGAACGAAAGCCGCCTCGGCATACCACTGCTCTTCCCTGGCAAAACCGATGAAGGGCTGGATACGGCCCTTCCTGCACCACTGACTATGGCGGCGAGCTGGGATCTTGAGGCAATCGAAAATGCCGAGAAGGTAAAGGCATCCGAAGCCACGACGCTCGGAATTAACTGGGCGCTCGGCCCGAAGATTGAACTGACAGGGGGCCATGACCACCCCGGCTGCAGCAGTGGTTCCGACATGTATCTGGCAGCCAGAATTGCGAGCGCGCGCATAGCCGGGCTTCAAGCGCTCAGCTGGAAAGGCGATGCTCCTCTCATGGCCTGTCTCGAACTTTCGCGGCAATCGCTGGGAAAAGATGGCGATGCGCAGGAAATGCTTCGGCTCGTGCAGGCAGTCGCTGCCAAAGCGCGAGTGGGCGCTATCGCGCTCGATCCTGAGGACATGCTGGCGCCTCGGGATCACGAGTTGCTTCTGGCGTTTCTGGAAAGACCTGGGAGCTATGATGGCCTGACTCTCTCACACGGAGATGCGCTCAGCAAAAAGATTGCGCATGGCGACACCAAGGCCCGCTGGGATACGATTGCTTTCGACGCACTTATTACCGCGATCAGAGATGGGACGCTTCCCCTCCGGGGATTGGAAGAAGCGGCTCGCCGCCTGCTGAGAGCAAAATTCAGGTTGGGATTGCTCCGAGCCGCCCACGCTCCAGCGCCGAGCTCGGCGCCGGGAACTTGTGCCACACCGGCGCATAACCGGGAAATGGCGCTCCAATGCGCGAAACGATGCCCGATCCTGCTTCGCAACGATGGGAACCTGCTCCCACTGGATATCGAGCCTAGCGGTATTTTGCTGGTTGGAAGCGCTGCACAGGACCGAAAAATCCCTGCCGCGGGTAAAGCTATCACGACCAGCGTAATCGATGGCGTCGAACAACTGGGTATTCCCCATCGCTTCGTCACCGGTCTCGCGCTGCGCGCTTCAACCGAACATTCCGAACAGCTGATCGCCGCTGACAACATGGCTATTGTAATGGCATGTGAAGCCGCACGCCATGCATCGACGGTGGTTTTTTTCCCACCGCTCACGGAAGACGGAACCCTTGGCGAAGCGAGCCAAGCGTTATTGAAGCAACTTTATACGGCAAACCCGCAGCTTGTAATGGTGACGATCGGTCCCCTCCCGGTCGATCCTCTTATCGATGGCGACTTTCTGCCGTGCATATTGCACGCAGGCCAACTGGGCACGATGAGCGGACAGGCCATTGCCGAAATATTGATTGGAGAGGCGGCTCCTGTCGGGCGGCTGCCTATCGCTATTTCGCAGGTAGAATCTCACCCTGGGCTGCCTTTCGGCCACGGGCTATCCTACGCCGAGTTCGCTCTCTCGGAGCTCGATGTGCATATTTCCGCTGCTCGAATTGTCGCGAGCGTGAGCGTTTCGAATAAGAGCAGCTTCAAAGGGGAGCAGGTGGTTCAGCTGTATCTGCGAGACCCTTCCGAAATGTCAGACGCCAACGCTCGTCGCCTTGCCGGTTTCAAGAGGCTTCTATTGCGTGCCGAAGAATCCGCAAAGGTCGATATCGAGCTGGAAGCGACCGAGCTCGGCACGTACTCCTCTACGGGAAGGTTGTCAGTCGAACCCGGCCAGCGTGAAATATTTGTCGGCTTCGACAGTGTGAATGGAACCTCCACGATAATCGAGATTTCGGACGAAATTGCACGAGCGCTGGTAAATCAGACGCGAATTTCGAATGTGAATTAGGAGCCAGCCTGGAAGCGAAAGGCAGCCCGTCAGCCGATGCTGATGTCAGCATCGGGACAAGACTTGTTACGGGGTAATCTCTTCCCCCGGGCAACTGGTCAGTCCCAGTCTTCTTTTACCTTCAGAGGCCCATCCCCGTACAGGTAGTCGGGATCGAACTGCGCGAATTTCTTCAGCGCATCCCAATCATTCGTATAGAGATCGCCGCGCCTTATCTCGGCAATTCCCAGATCACGAAGTTTGCCCACCGCACGGTTTGCGTGAATGGCACTGACCCCGCACATGTCGGCCATATCGAACTGGGTGAACGGGGTCCTTATGGCACGCGTGACATTGCGACCGATCAGTTCAAGCCGTGTATGCAATTCTGCGTATAGGTGCGCGATGCGGCGCGTCGCATCGAGTTGCTCAAGCGTCTGGATCCATTTGCGATGAATAGCTGCATCGAGCAGCGTGGCGAACCACATGGCGCGGGCCACGCCGGGTCTTTCGCGCATGACATCGCGCAGCGTTTCATGGCTGACACAACCGACCCGGACCCTGCCCGCGGCCTCGATATTATGATCGAGGCGTTTCAGTGCAAAGCCGTGCAGATCGACGAAATCGCCCGGTAGGTTAATGCCCGTGATGAAGCGTTTGTTGGCTGTTTCGATAGTGCGGAAGATATATCCTTCGACCAGAATCATGCTCCGATCGGTTTTCACGCCGCGTCCCAGCAAGCACGATCCATCATCGTGCTCTTCCACGCTTTCGATCAATCCTTCGATATAATTCAGATCGTCGGTGCTGAGGTTATGTCTCAGGCGTCCGGCGAGAAAATCGCCGGTCAGCGAATAAGCCTCAGTCACCACCTTTGCGGGCGTAACATTCATGCCACGCGATAAAGCAAGCTAGCGTTACAGCGTCTATTGACGGATGTTAGCTTTCTGTTCTTTTTGTGCGAGTACCTCAATTTTTCTGACTACCCATCGAATTATACACCGATGCCGCCGCGTCCCGAACCGCCCGCAGGGGGTGCGATATCGAGGGTTGCCAGTCAGAATACTCGCCCCCGGGCAAGTACCCCCAATGGAGCATGCGCGCCGCTTGGTCCCGGTCGACGTCTGCGGAGACCCGGTAGTCTGAGTTTCCATTGCGAAGCGCGAGATCAGCGTAACGTTCGTCGATCGAGAGAAAAGCACACAGCGAGCGCTGAATTGCCTGCGGGTCGGCAATCAGGTCCTCGTACCGCATGACGAATGCCGCGTGCAGATAGGCAAGATCAGCCACCATCACATCATACGCATCGAGAGCATAGGCCAGAAGCGACGCCGCATCGGTATCTACCCACTTGGCAAGCGCTGCCGCCATAAACTGCGGGTGACGCAGGACGATAACGAATTGGCTGGTTGGAAAGAGTTGCTGGTAGAGCCGCATCCTAGTCAGATTGACGGGCGATTTTTCGAGCCACCACGGCGTGGCGCCGTCGAACCATGGCGACCAGTCTTCGAAGAGCCTGCGCCGCGCCTCCAGCGTATTGTATCGGGAAGCTTCGGTATGATGCTGCGCAGGGTCGACGGCATAGTGGCCGGGCCGGCCATGAAGGGCGGTGTGAGGGATCGCCCCCTGCAAATAGCAACCTTCGTTTTCCGGAACCGGGGCGCCGGTGATGGCGCTGATTTCGGGATGTGCAGCCAGCATGCGGCTGACCAGACTGGTACCGGTTCGATGAAGCCCCGCCACGAAGACAAAGCGGTTGCGCGGCGTCATCGCGCCGTGTTTCTCAAGGAAAGTGCGCCATCCCCATAAAGGTAATCGGAGTTGAACCCGGCGAAATCTTCCAGCTTCCCGCGATCGGGTATGCGGACCTTGCCGCGCTGGAAGTCGGCGATACCCTTGCTTCGCAAGTCGGAGATCGCCCTATTTGCATGGATGGGCGTGGCACCGCACATATCGGCAATATCGGTCTGCCGAAGTGGGGTGTCGAACCCGTCGGGATAGCCGAGCCCCACCATTTCCAGTCTTCTCCATATCTCGGCGAAGATATGGGCAATGCGTTTGGGCGCAGTCAATTGCTCCAGCTTCATGATCCATTCCCTGTGCATGGCGGCATCCAGCAGGGTCGAAAACCAGAAGAGGCGCGCAAGATGTGGCCGGTTGGTCATGACGTCATTGATCGCCGAATGAGGGACCGACCCTATTTTTACAGTGCCCACGCAATCGATGTTGTGATCGAGACGCTTGAGAGCGAAGCAGTGCAGATCGACGAAATCGCCCGGAACATGGAAGCTGACTGCATAGCGGCGATCCTCGCTTTCGAGCGTGCGGACCATGAACCCTTCGATCAGCAGCGTTGAATAGGCACACTCGTCGCCTCGGGAAATCAAGCGGTAGCCGTCTTCCAAAGTTCGCGTCTTCGAAACTAGGCCTTCGAGTTCGACCTTTTCCGCCTCGCTCATATCGTGGCGGAGCCGGCCTGCGAGAAACCTTGCGGTATTCGGATACTTATCGAGTTCATCCGCAAGCGGCATGGTCTGCTCCTGTTTCGTCGGGGTCTGCGCACCTTCGCGCAGCCCCTCCTCTATGCATGAATGTTAAGTTTAAAGAAGTCTTGCGGGCTGGCGGGTTCCAACATCATGTTACATTTGACCCTCCTCCTACCGTGAAAATCGCGGTCCTCGCACATATTCGTCATGCGATTGCCGAACCCTTCAGCGGCGGCATGGAAGCGCATTGCGACATGCTGTGCCGCGGACTGCGGTCAGCCGGTCATGAAGTGGATCTCTATGCCTCGGCGGGGTCCAGCGATCCGTGTCTGATCCCCATTTGCGATGCTCCCTATGACGAAGTCCTGCCATGGCGCGTCTATCGCGGGACGGACGAACTCGCGCGCTATCAGCGCGATGCGTTCGACTGTGCCCTGGCCCGGATCGGGACCGGGCAATACGATGTCGTGCACAATAACTCGCTTTATCCCGAGATCATCGAATGGTGCGCGAATTCCGGGATGCCCTGCCTCACGTCGCAGCACGTCCCGCCTTTCGGCACCATGTTCGACGCCGTGGAGCAGTTCTGCGACCGGCCACACATCGGCTTCACCGTAACCTCGAACGATCAGAAGGCGCTGTGGGCAGCGCGTGGCTGCGATTCCCTGGATGTCGTTCCCAACGGGACTGATACGGATTGCTGGCTACCCTTAGCCGAGGTCGGAGACTACCTGACCTGGGTCGGCAGGATCGTCCCTAACAAGGGCCTCGCGGAAGCCGTTCGCGCGGCTCACAAGGCTAAAGCGAGGCTGCGGATTTTTGGTCCGGTCGAAGATGCCGCCTATTTCGCCGAAAAGGTGGAACCGTATCTCGTCGACGGCATCGAATTCCACGGTCACCGCAATGCGGACAACCTGCGCAAGGAGGTTGCCGGTGCGCGCGCTGCCTTGGTAACTCCGATGTGGGATGAACCCTTCGGGCTTGTCGCCGCAGAAGCGCTTTCATGCGGGACGCCAGTCATAGGCTTCGACCGCGGTGCCTTGGCGGAAGTCGTCGGCGATTGCGGCTTGCTCGTTCCGGCCGGAGACGTTGACGCGCTGGCAGAGGCGATTGCTACGGCAGACAGTATCGATCGAAATGCTTGCCGGAGCCGCGCAGTGGCGAAGATGTCCGTAGAGGCAATGATTGCCGGATACGAAAACAGCTATGCCAAGGTTATTGCCGGAGCGAGCCTCGCCTCACTGTCCAGCTTGGCCTCTTCTTCAAGCTGTTCGAGTACCAGCGAACTGCTGGCATAAGGCTGATACTCCTGTTGGCGGGTAAGTTTCAGATGTTCCTCGCCAGGCTCGCGAAGCTTCAGCCAGCCGCCTTGGCCATCAGGCGTGATCAGCCCCATCAGACGAAAGGCGCGCAGCCAGTGCTGCATCGTGGGCTCGCCCCATTTCTCCGCGAAAACCATCGCGTTGGCCAGCACGCTGTCGAGGTGATGGACCGGCGGCATATGGTGCCTGTGATACTGATGATAGGCCTTTGCACCACGAGCCCACCAGAGCGGAACATCGTTTGACGCGATCATACGACCGAAATCGGTGTCCTCACCGCCATAGCCCACATACCGCGGATCGAACCCGCCGATCTTGTGAAAATTCGCCGCAGACAGCGCAAAATTAAGAGACCAGAAACAGCGATAATCCGAGCAGCGCCCGACCGCGTCGAGAGGAGGTCCGGCACGTTCGGAGTGCTTGACCGCCAGTTGCTCGAACCGGCCATAATCGATGCCAGCATCTGTGGCACCTTTCGGTAAATATCCGACTTCCCCCATGAATACGCCATCGTGGGCAGCCGCCGCCGCGGCGTAATCTTCAAGAAGGCCCGGTGAAGGAATGCAGTCCACGTCGAGGAAGACGAGTAATCGACCCTTTGCGTGTTCAGCAGCTACGTTCCGTGCTTCGGCGAGACATATCCCCCTGTTGCCGAGGATTATCTGGCGAACCGGAAAACTGGTGGCAGGCAGCTCATATCGAGCCGATTGCATCACCGCTACGACCAGTTCGCACGGTGGCCGAGTAGAATGATTGAGCCCCCGAACCAGATTTGTGAGATGATCCTGCCGGCCGTGTGCCAGTGTGCAGACGGATATCGTCATGCCACTACCTCCAGCGTCGGCTTGCGATCAGAGCCGATCCAAAGCTGCGCGGCAAGTTCGTCGAGCCATTCCGCAGCCTCGGCAGCCGGCTGATTGGCGATCAGCCTCCGCTGCCTCTCCGGTTCGATCAGTCGAGCGGCCGCCCATAGCTTTTCCCAAGCGCCCGCATGGGAAGGCCAGTTCCGCGAAACAGCAGCCAGCCCTTCACGATCGAGCACCTCGGCCTTGCAGAACTGTTCGTCGAAATAACGCCATTCGGGCACGACTACCCAAGGTCTCCCGGCCGCCAGGATCATGTGAACCGTGGTATTTCCGCAGGACGAAACGATGCGATCGGCAGCGGCAATCCAATCCTGGGGGTTATCGACCCAACCCTTGTGGTCGAGATTGCCGGGCATCGTTTCGTGCCATTCGCTGCGAACCTTGCCTATCGTTACCCACTTCGTATCGGGTTCTGCCCGGGCTCCTAGAGTGAGCGGGGTTGAGGGCGTGCCTTCGCCCCCTCCCCCAGCAAGCACGAGTACAAGGTCACAATCTTCTTCCAGTCCCAGTTTCGCGCGAGCGATGTCCTTCGAAACAAACTCGCCGCAGTCAATTCCGACACCTGATGCATAATGCGTCTTATGCCGTAATCGAGCAGGACGATCGTGTTGCTCGAGCTGTTCGGAATAGGGAGCGAGAAGGCCGACAGCGCTATCGTAAGCAGCCATATGGCCCGGATCGGAACGTTCGCCATGCTGCATGACGGCAACATGGGGTATCGAGCAGAGCCGGGCGAGTTGGCCAAGTTCGGCTGAAACATCGGTCACGAACAAGGCGGGTCGGGCCGCTGCAAACCAGTTTGCAACAGTGGCGAATGCGTCGGTGATCGTCGGCCACCCCAGCGGCGCACAATGAACCGTTTCGGGCATCGCAAGAGATGCCATGGCCGGCGCTTCAGACCCGGTTGGTTCAAACAGAGATGGCAGTTCGATTACTTCGATACGAGTGTCCAGCTCGGGAAAAATGTCGGGTTTTGCGCAAAACAACGTGACGCTTCGCTTGCCTATCAGCTCGTTAGCGATGGCTGCGGCGCGTTCGGCATGGCCCCGCCCCTGATGATGAACGAAGAACCCGATTGGTCCGCACATTTTCATATCGCAACCTCTGCTAATTGGCGTGCCCGCATCCGCTGGGCGCGATGATGCGCCAACAAGCCTTCGAGTGCGCCGGAGGCGTGGTTTCGGCGGGAAACATAAACATTTGGGCGATTGGCAAGCTCTGCGACTTCGGCAGCATGATTGCCAACAAGGATAGCATTCTCGCAAGCGCCCAGCATGTCGCTGTCATTGCCGCTATCCCCCGCCGCAAAAACATGGCCGACAGGCATGTCGAAAAAGCTGGCAACGTGGTGCATGGCAGCTGCCTTACCGGCCTTAATAGGTAGGACATCCAGCAAGCGCTCGTGGCTGAACACGACCCGCGCGCTTATCCCTTCATCATGAAGTCTCTGCTCAACTGCGGCAGCCACTCGGCAGGAAGCGGCGACATAGCTGCGTTTGAATGCCCTTTGTTCGCAAGCGGATTGCGGAGTCAGACCCGGAAAATCACGGAGGACATAGTCGATCTTCTGAGGCGCCCACCCATCGGCAATTTTCCTGGCGTAGGCGTCATCGAGAACCAGTTCCCCGTCCCGCTCGATATAGATTTCGCTGCCAACGGAGGTAATCCACGCAAGCGGAGAAGGAAGATCCCAATCCCGAACCAAACGCCGCGCTTCGACGAAAGACCGACCGGTCGCAACGACGAGACCGAACCCGTTTTCATGTGAGAGAAAGCGCTTAAATCGGGCAACGCCACTTCGGCATCCGGTGAGCGTGTTGTCCAAATCGCTCACAAGGAGATGGGATGGATTCGAAGTCCCCTCTTTATCTTTTCCGACAATTTCAGATGCTATGTGCGCGAAGCCCTCGGCATAGGTGGTCCAATTCATCGCTTCGCTGTTGTTGCGGCCGTTGCGGGAGCATTGATCCCAAAAAGCATCATCTTCGATCAATCTTTCTATCGCGGACTTTATGGCCTGCGTGTCGCACGGATCGACCAACAGTCCGTGCTGAAGATCGCCGACGATATCCTGCGGTCCTCCGATCATCGTCGCCACGACGGGAAGCCCGTGTGCAGCCGCCTCGGCCAGAGTGAGCCCGTATGGCTCCATCAAAGCCGGATTGACGAATACCCCTCGCGTTTGGGTTGCGAGCGAATAGAGAGCCTGAACTTGCTGGCGATCATGCGATTTTGGATAAGCCACCGAGCCATAGAGATCGTGACGATCAATCGCTTCGATAAGGCCGCGCATCACTTCGACTTGTTCCTGCTCGCCGGTATCGAGGCCTTCGCGCAGACCTGCGATCAACACGAGATTGCACCGCGCACGCAGAGAACTGGAATCAGCAAATGCTTCTACCAGCCGGATGAGATTTTTCTTCTGAACCGGCCGAGCAATAGCAAGAACCATTGGCTTCGTCGGATCGCGCAGGAACGGTTCGAGTAAGGCAAGTGCCGAGGCCTCGCCATCATCGCTGAAATGCCTGTCGATCCCGGGAATGAGACGATGGATTTTTCCGACCTTGGATGATGGATAGGCAAGTAGCTGACGTTCGCATTCATCGCGCGAGGACCCGATAATCGCGCGAGCACCAGCGATGGCACGGTCTTCTTCCGCAATGCGGGCCTCCATACAAAGGTTGGGCGGCGTCCCCGTCGCGCATTTGTCCATCCCCAGCGAGTGTGCCGTATAGATAAAGGGTATGCCCAGAGCGGCTTCGACTTGCCTGGCGACATCGGCTGCATCAGCGAAGTGCGCGTGAATGAGATCGGGCAAGCGGTCGCGCGAACGCAATTCTGCAATTAACGCTTGGACGAAAGCGGGTCTATCGACACTAAGCGCCTCCTTAGACAGATACTTTGTATTACCACTGTCAATGCGTCGGATGACAAGTTTGGGGCTGAGCCATTCTTCTGCTTGGCCATGAATAGGGCCCAGTTTCGCATCTTCGAACCGCCGCGTGATGATTTCCGCCAGATGCACATCGTCCCGCTCTGCAAGAGCCTCCATTTCACCCAGGATGTAGGTGATGTGCCCTCCTGTATCTTCGGTAATCCCGTATCGGACCGGCTCCGCCTTGAGGCAGCCGCCGAGAGCGAGCGACACGATGTGCAATATTCGTCCCCTTGGTGGTAATTCCTCCAAGACAACCATCAGAAATCGTACATCGGCTATTAACCAACCAATGTTTGTGCTGGCCTCTCTCTTCTTTCTCGCAGAAGCTTCGACGCGAAGGGTTTGAATTCCTTTTCCTTGCGTGCGATGTCGACCCGATGGAACACAGCGATCAGGCACCCGCATGGAAATTCGCTATTGATCGTGGGGGTACATTTACGGATGTCGTGGCTACCACCCCCGATGGCCGGTTGGTGACTGACAAGCTTCTCAGTGAAAACCCCGATCATTACACCGACGCTGCGAGCGAAGCCGTCAAGCGCTTGATGGCGGAGCACGGCGATGGTCCTATCTCAGAACTTCGCATCGGAACCACGGTTGCCACAAATGCCCTGCTTGAACGCAAGGGTGAACGGCTTGCACTCGCTATCACCCAAGGGTTTGGCGATGCACTGCGGATAGGCAGCCAGGCGCGGCCAGATATTTTTGCCCGCCATATCGTGCTGCCGGAGCAATTACCGTCGGCGGTGGTCGAGATTGCCGAGCGGGTCGGCGTGGACGGAGAGGTTCTGATACCGCTCGACGAGGCTGCAGCGCGGAAGGACTTCCAGCGACTGCGTGAGGCTGGTTACGATGCCATCGCCATCGTGCTGATTCACGGCTGGAAACACCGCGCACATGAGGAGCGGCTTGGGGACATCGCGCGGGAGATCGGATTTTCGCAAGTCAGCGTGAGCCACGAGGTGACCCCCCTCATCAAGCTGATCCCGCGCGGCGATACAACCGTGGTCGATGCCTATCTCTCGCCGGTTCTCGATCGGTATACCGATAACTTGAGGGCCGCCCTGCCGGCTGCCGACCGGCTGCGCTTCATGCAGTCAAATGGGGGGCTGGCCGAAGTTGGCGCGTTTCGCGGCAAGGACGCCATTTTGTCCGGACCGGCTGGTGGCGTGGTAGGCATGGTTGCCTCCGCCAAGCCACTTGGCCATTCGAAGCTGATCGGCTTCGACATGGGCGGGACCAGCACCGATGTCGCGCATTATGCCGGGGAATACGAATTGACCGGCGACAGCGTGGTGGCCGGGGTCCGCGTGGCTGCACCGATGATGCAGATTCACACAGTGGCCGCAGGCGGTGGTTCGATATGCAGCTTCGACGGCGCCCGGTTCCGCGTTGGTCCGGAAAGTGCTGGCGCAGACCCCGGACCTGCTTGCTATCGCAAAAACGGGCCTCTTACGGTTACAGACTGCAACCTCTTTCTGGGTCGGATCGACCCTGCCTTTTTCCCTGCGGTTTTCGGGCCTCGAGGGGACAAACCGCTTGATCCCGCAGCTGCCCGCGCGCGGTTGCAGGAAATCGCGGCCGCCCTGCCAAAACCCAGACACTTGGAAGACATCGCGAAGGGTTTCCTTGCGATCGCGGTCGACAACATGGCCAATGCCATCCGCAAGATCAGCGTGGCCCGCGGGCACGATGTCACAACGTACGCCCTTGCCTGCTTTGGCGGCGCCGGCGGGCAGCACGCCTGCAAGGTGGCAGACGAATTGGGCATCGAGACCGTGCTCGTCCATCCGCTCGCCGGTATTCTCTCGGCTTTCGGGATCGGCCTCGCCCCGGTGAAGGCGATCCGGGAAGTAAGTCTGGTGAAGCCGCTATCCGAACAGTTCAGCAAAGAGTTGGCCGAGCTGGAGGCTGAAGCGAAGAAAGCACTAAGCGAGCAAGGCATTTCTGCCGAGGCTATCCATCTCGCCAGCCGCGCACGTCTGCGGTTCGAGGGTAGCGATTCCATGCTCACCATCGACATTGGCGATGTGGAACAGATGGACAAGGACTTTCGCCTGCTTCACCGCCAGCGCTTCGGCTATTCGGATGCAAACGCCCCGATCATGCTCGAAGCGCTGAGCGTCGAAGCCAGTGGCATTTCGGGCGGCCTTGCTACCGCAACAGCCGAGCCGGTAGCCACTGTCGGCACAGCGACCGGAACCTGGACTACCATGGCTCGCACGGAAATGTCGAAAAGGGAGGAGGTGGCCGGCCCCGCACTGATCGTCGATCCGGGGTCCACTACTGTAGTCGAAAAAGGCTGGCAGGCGCGGCTGGCGGACGAAGGAACGCTGGTCCTGACCCGGACTGAGGCGCTTGAGCGGGACCAGGCAGTCGGCACCAAAGTCGATCCTGTACGGCTCGAGATATTCAACAATCTCTTCATGGCGATTGCCGAAGAAATGGGTGTCGTCCTCCAATCCACGGCAACCTCAGTGAACATCAAGGAGCGGCTCGACTTTTCCTGCGCCCTCTTCGATGCCGAAGGCAGTTTGATTGCCAATGCGCCGCACATCCCCGTACATCTGGGCAGCATGGGCGACAGTATCGCCCGCGTGATAGAACAGCGCGGCGAGGCGCGTGACGGTCGCGGCTTCCGGCGCGGCGATGCCTATGTGCTCAACGATCCCTATCGTGGGGGTACTCACCTTCCCGACATCACCGTGATCGTGCCGGTCTTCTACAACGAGGATAGCGCCGAGCCACAAGCTTTCGTCGCCGCGAGAGGGCACCACGCGGATATCGGCGGGATTGCCCCCGGATCAATGCCGCCCGAAAGCAAGACGATCGAGGAAGAAGGCGTCATGATCGACAACCTTCTTATGGTCGACGAGGGTCAATTTCGCGAGGACGCGGTGCGGACCGCATTGGTCGACGCGAAATTCCCCGCCCGGAACCCCTCGCGCAACCTGTCCGACCTCCGCGCGCAACTCGCCGCCTGCACCCGCGGCGCGGAACTGTTGCAAGGTGCCGCACGGGATCAGGGACCGGAAGTCGTAGCTGCTTACATGGCTCATGTGCTGGCCAATGCAGAGGAAAGCGTTCGGCGCCTCCTCGACCGGCTTGAGGACGGATCCTTCGCCTATGAGATGGACAATGGCGCGACCGTGAAGGTAGCCCTCCGGATAGACACTGAAGCGCGGTCAGCAGTTTTCGACTTCACCGGTACAAGCGATCAGCTTGCCGACAACTTCAATGCGCCGCGATCGATCACACGCGCAGCTGCGCTCTATGTCCTGCGAACACTGATCGACGATCAGATCCCGATGAACGACGGCTGCCTGCGTCCCGTCGAACTTGTCGTACCGGAAGGATCTATGCTCAACCCCCTTCCGGGAGCGGCCGTCGTTGCCGGCAATGTCGAGACTAGTCAGGTTGTGACCGACGCGTTGTTTGCGGCTACCGGCAGGCTCGCACCCAGCCAAGGCACAATGAACAACTTCACCTTCGGCAACGAAGATAATCAATATTACGAAACGATTTGCGGAGGCTCCGGCGCAGGGCCGGATCACGATGGGACAAGCGCAGTGCAAACCCACATGACCAACAGCCGCCTGACTGATCCGGAAATCCTCGAAACCCGCCTTCCTGTCCGGCTCGAAGCTTTTTCGATCAGATTAGGATCAGGAGGCGGAGGAAAGCATGCCGGCGGTGACGGGGTAGAACGCCGCCTGACGTTCCTCGAACCAATGCGCGCCAATATCCTCGCCAATCGCCGCGCCATACAGCCGCGCGGGATCCGTGGAGGTTCAGATGCGCAGCCAGGCCGGAACTGGGTCGTGCGTACGAATGGCAGCCGTGAAGAGTTGGGGGCCACCGGTCATCGAGACATGGAGCCGGGCGACAAGTTCGTGATTCTGACGCCCGGTGGCGGCGGTTTCGGAGAGGAATAGGGATGAACTATTGGCCCCTTTTGGGCATTGCGCTTGTCGTCATTGGCTTTGCGCTGCGGTTCAATCCGCTGCTTGTCGTGGTTGTCGCAGCGCTGGCGACCGGATTGCTGGCGGGCCTTGATCTCGTTGATGTGATCGAGGCGCTCGGCCGTGCCTTCAATGACAATCGCTACATCTCTGTCACCTGGATCATCCTGCCGGTGATCGGTCTGCTCGAACGCTACGGATTGCAGCAACGTGCCCGCGGCGTAATCGAGAGCGTGCGCGGTGCGACCATGGGTAAATTGCTAACGCTCTACCTTCTTTTCCGGCAATTGACGGCGGCGCTGGGTATGAAGGATATTGGTGGCCATCCACAGGCCGTTCGCCCGCTGGTTGCTCCCATGGCAGAAGCGGCCGCAGAGAAATCCCACGGCGCCCTTGCCGACAAGGATCGCGAAAAGGTGCTGGCGATGTCTGCGGCCACAGATAATGTCGGCCTCTTCTTCGGCGAGGATATCTTCTTCGCCATCGCCTCGATCCTGCTCATCCAGGGCGTTTTCGAAAGTTACGGTTACGCACTGACACCGCTGCAGCTATCGGTCTGGGCAATCCCCACAGCGATCTGCGCCTTCGTCATCCATTCCTGGCGTATTCGTGCTCTCGATCGGAACCTGGGGAGGCTCGAACCGTGATCACCTATGAATGGCTCTACGTTCTCGCGGGCGCTTTCTTCGCGATATGGTCGGCACTTAGCCTGCGAGACTGCCGGTATGGCAATGCAGCCTTTTGGGGGTGCTGTCGGCGAGCTTCTTCTTTGGCAGCCATCTGACCGATTTCGCCAATGGCGTACTTGTGCTGGCCTTGGTCGGCATTGCAGGCCTCGGTGGGCTCAAGCGAAGTGATCCGGAAACAACGAACGGTGAGGAGCGGGCCGAATATGCCAAGAGATTCGGCAACAAGCTCTTCGTCCCAGCACTGATCGTTCCGCTCACGGCAGTAGCCGGTACGCTCCTCTACAATTATACGGGCTTGAGCGAGACGGGCCTTTTCGAACCACGGAGAGAAACGCTCATTCTTTTCGGCATCGGCGTGATCTTTGCCTTGATAGTCGCAATTCTGTGGTTGCGCCCCCCGCTCTTAGCGCCAGCCGAGGAAGGGCGCCGCTTGCTGGATTCGATTGGGTGGGCAGCTATTTTACCACAAATGCTTGCAGCTCTCGGCGCGGTTTTCGCACTTGCTGGTGTAGGTGAGATCATCGGCGGCGTTGCGGGCGAAGTAATTCCCGATGGAAGCGTGTTTCTGACCGTGATTGTCTTCGCACTTGGTATGGCTTTGTTCACCATCATAATGGGCAATGCCTTTGCCGCATTTCCGGTTATGGCAGCGGCAATCGGAATTCCGCTGTTGATCGAAACCTATGGCGGCAATCCGGCAGTGATAGGGGCGGTCGGTATGCTTGCAGGCTTCTGCGGCACTTTGCTGACCCCGATGGCGGCCAACTTCAACATCGTACCAGCCGCGCTTCTGGAACTGAAAGACCAGAACGCAGTAATCCGCCAGCAAGTGGGCACCGCAATCCCCCTACTGATCTGCAACATCGCCATCATTTATATCGCAGGCTTCTTGCTATGGAACTGACTGAAAACACCGCGGGCGATTTCGCTTCTATCGCGCTCGGCCACGTCGGGCGCGAATATCCGCATAAGCTAGACCATGTGATGGCGGGAGATGGGGACGTCCTGCCTCCACGCGAACTGCATCCGGTGTTCTTCGGCAGCTTCGATTGGCATAGCTGCGTGCATGGATGGTGGACCTTGCTCACGGTGCGACGGCTTTATCCCAATGCGCCAGATGCGAGCGAGATAACGGCACTTGCGGAGACTACCTTCACCGGCAGTAAACTAAAAGCCGAACTAGCCTATCTCGACCGCCCGGAATCCCGCGGTTTCGAGCGCCCCTACGGCTGGGCTTGGTTGCTTTATCTTCACCATGAAGCCGAGCGCCACGAGGATTTTCAATGGGGCGCGCGTCTGGAACCTCTCGCCCGCGCCTTTGCGGATCGTCTGGGCGACTATCTGCGTCTACTCACCTATCCCATCACGGTCGGCACTCATTTCAACACGGCCTTTGCACTCGTTCTCGCCCGCGAGTGGGCTGAGATGCGCGATCCCAAGCTGCTGGCGACCATTGATGAATGGTCACTCGCAGCCTTCAGCGAAAAGCGCGACTACGCGGGATGGGAGCCTGGCGGCGATGAATTCCTTTCCCCCGTGCTGACCGCCGCGTTGCTGATGAGCCGGGTCATGCCACATGACCAGTTCGTGCCATGGCTTGAGAATCTCATCCTGAAAAATAGCTGGCTCGACAAAAATTGTTGGCCAGTCACCGTCAGCGATCGCAGCGATGGCAAGATTGCTCATCTGGACGGGCTCAACCTGAGCCGGTCGTGGTGCCTCTTTACCATCGCAGAAGCGTTGGGACCGAATTCACCTAGCAAGCTGATCAGAGAGCGTGGCGATTTACACCTTGATTGTGCCAGCGAGCATGTCGCAGGTGATTACGCTGGCGAACACTGGTTGGCGAGCTTCGCACTGCTTGCCCTCAGCGCGAAGGGCTAAGTGCCATGATTTTAGGCAGAAACTCCGTTCGCTTTAAACGAGTGTGATGAGCCGAAGCGAAGGCTAGTGCTGCACGGCCACCAATGCTTTTGCTGCGTCCAGACCATGAATGTGGCAGCACTCAGGCACTGCTGATCTAGGTTGATCCGCTTCTTCTAACGGCCCTGCTAACCTCTATCGCAGAAAGTTATTTCTCAGGAGGTCCACCACCTCCCGGGTTCGGCCATCCAGTACTGCCTTCACGCCGAACAGCGCTGTTCCCGCAACCTGCGACGCTTCGATCTTTGGCGGCATCACGAGTTCCATTTGATTGACCTTCACATCCAGCAAGGCTGGCCCATCGTGCTGTAGCCAAGCGTCCATTGCTGGTTCCAGCGCATCTGCATTCTCGACATGCCAGCCAGCTAACCCGCAAGCTTCCGCCAGTTTGGCGAAGTCTGGATTGTGCAAACTAGTGTAATGATCGACAAGTCCTTCGACCCGCTGCTCCATTTCCACAAATCCGAAGGAGTTGTTGTGAAATACCACCAGTTTGAGAGGGATCTTTTCCTGCACCAAGGTCAGCAATTCGCCCATCAGCATGGTCAGGCTGCCATCGCCGCACATCGCAATGACCTGCCGGTCGGGATAGGCGAGTTTCGCCCCCATAGCCTGAGGCATGCCGCTTGCCATCGTGCCGTGAAGCAAAGTGTTGAGGAAGCGCCGCTTGCCGTTGGCCTTCACGTGTCGCAGCATCCAGACCATCGAAGTGCCGGCATCCGACACGAAGATAGCATTCTCGGCCGCCTTTTGGTTTAGCATATTGGCGACAAACTGCGGGTGAATCAGCGCAGGATCGCTTTCTTCACCCTCTTTTTCATAACCCTGCAGATCTTCGGCCCACTGTTTCTGTTGCCTCTCCAAATGGTCCGCGTCGGATTTTGCAGCGATCATCGGTAACAGCGCGGACATCGTCGTTTTTGCATCTCCAACCAAACCAAGGTGGATGGCCGAACGTCTACCGAGATGGATAGGATCAATATCGATTTGCGCGATCTTCTTACCGTCGGGATAATACTGGGTGTAGGCAAAGTCGCAGCCAAGCGAAATAACGAGATCGGCGGCTTCCAGCGCCTCTACACCCGCCTTGTTGCCTAGAATGCCGTTTACCCCGACATTGTAGGGATTGTTCGGTTCGAGGAACTCTTTGGCCCGCGTCGTATGCACCATGGGGGCTTTGACTTTTTCGCAGAAGGCAATGATCTCGTCACGCGCATCACGCGCACCGATCCCTGCGTAGACAGTTACCTTTGCAGCCGCATCGATAAGAGCGGCAAGCTCGGCCATTTCTGCATCGCTGGGGCGGCTAATAGGTTGAGGACGATAAACTGCCCAATCCATTTCATCGTCGTCGCTTTCCGTGAACATGTCCCCGTTCACGATGACGACCGCAACGCCCTTCTTCGTGAGTGCGGCTTGCGCGGCCTTGGTCACGATGCGGCGGGCTTGCGAGGGGTGAGAGATATATTCACAGAAATGCGAATGCTGCTCGTAAATCTTTTTCTGATCGACTTCCTGGGGGAAGTTGAACCCGCGTTCCGTACGCGCGACATCGGATGCGATAAGCACGACTGGCGCACCGTTGCGGTGACTTTCGTAAATCCCATTTACGAAGTGAAGCGACCCCGGGCCGCAGGTGCCGGCGCAGATCGACAATTCGCCGGTCATGTAGGATTCCGCGCCCGCAGCAAAAGCGCCTGCCTCCTCGTGGCGGACCGTAATCCAGCGAAGGTCACTTTTGGCTACGGCATCCGTAAAATGATTGATGGTGTCGCCGGGAATTCCGTAAACGCGCTTTGCTCCAGCTTTCTGGAGCGCGTCGACAACGATTTCGGCGACTTTTTTCGGCATGTTCTTCCTTTCCCTGGGGTACCGGCTATCCACAATCGCTACTTGAACCCGAAATCAGTTCTGCTGTCGCGACACGATTTTCCCGTCTTTCAGGAGCATAGCTGTTCCACGGGTCAGCGGTTCCCAACCCTCCGGATCAAGCGGCACCGATGCGAACAGATGCAAAGGTCCGCAAATTTTTTCGATACTCGCACCCCGAACACTCCATGGTTCTCCTCGGTGATGTTCGTCGAAGGAGCGAATATTGAGACCCGGCTCCTGCGGTTCGGTCAAACCTTCGTCCGTTTCAAAGCGTCGGCGGTCGGCATGAACGAATAGGAACTATCCGTCGAAAAAGAGAAAGTTGGAACTTCCAAGCTCCCGCATATCTGCCGCAAAACGGTGGAAGGTCTCGAACCGTAAGGTCGGTTCATCAGCGCCTGATCGGTCCAGGCGGTCAAGCAGTAACAGAAAGGCAAGTTCGGAATCGGTGTCGCCTATTCTTTCTCCGAGCAGGTGCGCTGTGTCAGCGCACGTTTCCAGTCCCGGCAATTCACCGTTATGGGCGAACGCATGCCTCCTTCCGTGCCGCACGCGGTAAAATGGATGGGTATTCGCCAATTCTGGCTTACCCGCCGTCGCCCTGCGCACATGTGCCATAAGCTGCTTGCAAGGGCGCTCGTTTCGGACGACCATCCTGGTGAGTTCGCTGGTCGCAGCCGGATCGGGTTCACGAAAAAGGTACCCATCGCGGTCCTGGGCAAATAGAATGCCCCACCCATCGCGATTCCGATGGCGCTCCCCCCCCTCGGCGGCGAAAAGATCGAGCTCGTAACGGACCGTGTGCGGGACCGACGCACTCATCGCAAACAATTCACACATCCATCTCGCTCCGGTTCTGCGGCCGGTGGTTTATCGGAACCGATGTGAAACGATTTGGTCCAAACCTCAAGCACCCACCTATAGTCTGTTTTGCCGGCGCAAGAGATTGCTCATAGCATATCTAGATTTCAGAGCGCCGGTCTAGCACGCCGATCGTTGGCATCGGCGAAACATTGGGAGAGTAGCTTTGACCAAACCGAACGATAAGCAAGGCTCGACGATACAACTCGCAGTTGATGCGGCCGACGTCGCGCGTGCGATCTTCTGGGCCTCTCAGACGATGTCCGTGGCGGAACATGACGGGCAAATTGCGCTCACTCTCGCCAAGTGGCTTCCTGCTTATCACGCTCCGCGTGGCGCAATCGATCGGTTGGCCGGATTGAACTTCCGTGCAGATGAAAAGACATGTCGATGGCAGCGTGACCCGGATAATCCATACAGGATTGTGGTGGAACTGCCGACTGATGCCTCAACCCTGAAGATCACGCATCAATCGCTTTCTCCGACGCAGAGCAACCAGGGTCGCATCGTGGTAAGCGATGAAATACTCCGCTTTCACTGGGAAGAATGCCTGCTGTATCCGGCCGATCTCGCGATTGACGAGATCGTGATCGAACCATCTCTACGCCTTCCGAACGGATGGGAATGGGCATGCGTGCTCGACCAAATTTCCGCCGAGACTAGGGATAGCGGCCTTATCCATTTCGCACCCGTCGATGTGCGCACGCTGATCGACTCCCCGGTTCTAGCGGGAATCCATGCCCATCGCGAGAAGCTCGATGACGATATCGAACTGCTGATTGTTGCAGACAGGGCAGACCAGCTACCGCAGCGGCGCGAGGAACTGGCGTGTCAACGGCGGCTCGTGGCAGAAGCCGACGCGCTTTTCGGGAGCCGGCCCTTCGGGAAATACATCTTCCTCATGGCCTGCTCCGATCAGATTGGGCGCATGGGTCTCGAGCACGAGAGTTGCAGTGAAGAAGGCGGTCGCGCGACGTATTTCAGCAATTGGGAAAGCTCGACAACCGAGCGGGATTTGCTGCCGCATGAATACGTCCACGCATGGGTCGGCAAGTACCGTGTCCCTGCAGGGAACTACCAACCTGACTTCAGCCGAATGACCAACGAAATGATGTGGGTCTATGAGGGGCTGACACAGTATTACGGGCATGTACTCGAAGCTCGATGCGGCCTCATATCGGCAAGGCTGACACGCGAGGCCTTTGCGTTGATCTTCGCAACCTATGACAACCGGCCCGGGCGAAAATGGCGGCCCCTAGCTGATACCGACAACGACCCCATTTTCACCGCCCGTGAGGTGCAGCCGTGGCAAAGCTGGCAACGATCCGAAGACTATTATTCCGAAGGCCTGCTCATCTGGCTCGAGACGGACGTCTTGATACGCACTGCGTCCGGTGGTCAGCGGACCCTTGATGACTTCATGCTTCAGTTCTTCGCGCCTCTGGATGCGGAGGGGGGCAGTAAGCCGCTCCCGCAAAAACCTTATTCAAGAGCGGAATTGATCAAGGCCCTAGGTGAGTTTCAAGATTTTGACTGGGAAGCATTCTTTGAAGCCCGGGTGGACTGCATTGCCGAACACCCACCCTATGCGGGCATAGAAGATGCGGGCTATCGGCTGGCGTGGATAAAGAGGCCATCTGAATGGTTGGCCGACGACCAGACGCATCACTCCTATTTCGATTTTTCTTACTCACTCGGTTTAAAAATCGGAACTAGCGCGAAAGTGATCGACGTGCTGTGGGGCGGCCCGGCCTTTCGGGCCGGCATCATCAAAGGCATGAAAATTCTATCGGTCGACGGAGTAACCTATTCTCATGCTGCGATGCAGGACGCCTTGGACGACTGCGGCCGAACCATCGAACTGGTCGTAGAACGGCTAGATAGGGTTAAGACCCTTCTTGTCGAAAATACCGAGGGGCAGCGCTATCCCACGCTAGAACCTGTTGGAGAGGATCCGCGCATTCTCGATTCCATTCTGACAGCTCGCGTCAGCGAATAGTGCTAATCAAACAAACTGCCTCTCAGTCCGAATCTTTCGCGTTTGAATGTCCACCCTCTGTCTCCGGCCGCTCAGCAGAAGTCGCGCTGCTCAAGACAACATTCTGATAGGCATACGGTATCTCGATACCGGCATCGTCGAAGCGTTTCTTGATCTGCTCTAAAAGATCGAACTCAACCGCCTTTGCTGTCGCTGCATCGGCGCACCAGGCGCGAAGCGACAAATCCACGCTGGACGAACCCAGGTTCACGAGCGGGCAGCCGACTACCTCGGTAATATCGTCATGGGTTCGCGCCAAATCTAGCACGATTGCCCTCGCCTTATCGATATCGGAATCATAGCCGATAGAGATGGTTGGAGAAATCATGACCCTGAGGTCCACAGAGGACAGATTGATCATGATCTGGTTGGCGATCGTTCCGTTCGACAGCACGATACGTCGATTGTCGAACGTCCGCAGCACCGTATAACCGAGCGAGAGATCCTCTACGATGCCCGTCTCCAGCCCTGTCGGCGTGGTGAGTTGCAAGCGATCCCCGCGGCGAAATGGCTTGTAAAGTACCAGACTGATGCCGGATACCAGATTACCCAGTGTCGATTGCGCGGCGAACCCAATCACCACCGAAACGATGCTGACCCCCGCCAAGAGCGATGTGGTCACCTTGTTCAATGCAGGCACCACATGGGAGAAAATCAACGCCAGTACGATCCACATGATGAAGGTCGCCAAATGCTGGATGAAGCTGATCGTCATTCGATCGATCCGCTCGTTCGGATCATGATCTATCAATGTCTTCAACGCTCGGCGCACGACCCAGCTCAGCAGAAAGCCAAAAATCAGGAAAGCCACGCCTAGCCCGACAGCACCCCAAAAATGCGTTGGGTCTAGAAAGTTGGTCAGTCCGACCAGTGGTTGTGCTTCGCTATCCCCCGCAGGAGTAGATGCTGGCGTAGTCGCAGAAGAAGGAGATGCCAAAAGGTCTGTCACACCAATTTCCTTCGTTGACGGAAATAGGCATGGAGCTCTCCTAGGCGGGAAGTGAAAAATCCCGTTAGGGTTGAAGTGACCTTCGACCCCCAACTGCTCCCGAAGCCCCTGCTTAGAAAAACACAGCGCTCGTGCATATCCTCCCTTTCACCTCAACTTATCTTGGCGAGGTAATGGCCAAGGCCGACAGGTGTAAAGGTAAGACAGCGTTATGAGCGGCAGCGTCAATGCACCCTTCATGCATCTTTTTGCGATAGATCATCAGCCGGAGGCGCCGACGCTTAAATGGTAGGATATGGCGGAGAGGGAGGGATTCGAACCCTCGATACGGTTGCCCGTATACCGCATTTCGAGTGCGGCGCATTCGACCACTCTGCCACCTCTCCGCAAACCGGGTGCGCTCTCGGGGTCGTGGGACCCGGGTCGAAGCGAGCGCGCCCCTTAGCCCTCTGCTCCTGCCTTGCCAAGCCCTTTGTCGTCCGAATTCGGGGGACTAGACAGTTGAAGACCTTGTCTTGACGGTGTCGAGGCCCATATTCTGCAAACTCATGGAAAGATCATCGTTTTTCTCCGCCCAAGCAGGCCGCACTTTAGAGGCCCCGCGTCGACTGCGCACAAACTTCGCGATTGGCGATGTCGTGCGTCACAAAGCTTTCGATTTTCGCGGTGTCATCTTCGATATTGATCCTGTCTTCGCCAATAGCGAAGAATGGTATCAGGCCATTCCCGAAGAGATCCGGCCCGATCGTGACCAGCCTTTCTACCACTTGCTCGCCGAAAGCGACGAGAGTGATTACGTCGCCTATGTTAGTCAGCAGAATTTGATCGGGGACTCGCTTGCCGGCCCTGTCTCGCACCCCGATGTGCATCAGTATTTTGAGCAGTTCGAAAACGGACGCTACCGGATGCGCAACCGACTGACGCATTAAATCGAAGCAAGTTGTCGATCGCTTTGCCAGGCGATCACTGCAAGCCGCGGGAAACCAATTCCCCGCCGGAACGCTACCTATCCGAAGGGATGGTTCATGGCGGCACGCGCATATTGGCAGGGGCAGATCAGGTTGGCGCTGGTTTCGATACCGGTGGAGATTTATTCGGCGTCCAAATCCGGGGCAAAAATCCGTTTCAACCAGATCCACGAGCCTAGCGGCAAACGGATATCTTACGAAAAGGTCGTACCGGGCGTCGGTCCGGTTGACCGCGATGACATCATACGCGGTTACGAAGTCTCGAAGGGCAATTACGTTCTCTTGGAAGACGAGGAGATCGAAGCCGTCAAAATCGAGAGCAAGCGCACACTGGAATTGGTTCAGTTCGTCGATTCGTGCGAAATCGATCCGCTCTATTTTGAAAAGCCCTATTACGTTGCTCCTCAGGACGAGTTGGCGGAGGAGGCTTTCGTGGTGCTGCGTGAAGCATTGCGGAAGGCAAAGAAGGTCGCGCTTGGGCAATTATCGGTGAGAGGTAGCGAGAAACTTGTCGCCATAAAGCCATGCGGGAAAGGCCTTCTTCTGGAAACGCTTCGCTATGCGGATGAGGTGCGTGCCGGGCAATCATTCTTCGATGACGTCGAGGAGGCGAAGCCCAAAGAGGAGTTGCTCGATCTCGCCAGCACTTTGATCGAACAGAAGAGCGCACCCTTTGATGCGTCCGAATTCGAAGATCGCTATGCGGATGCTTTGAGGAAGCTGATCGACAAAAAGTCGAAATCGAAAAGCAAGAAGACCATCATCGAGGATGTAGACGACCCCGAAAGCTCGGGCGGCAATGTGATCGACCTCATGGCGGCTCTCAAAAAATCGGTAGGCGAAGAGAAGCCGAAGAAAGCTGCCAAACGCAAGAAGTCGGCCTGATCATATGGCCGCGCGCAAGGACCCACTCGCCGTTTATAACGCCAAGCGCGACTTCGGACAGACACCCGAACCAGCGGGCAAGAAAGAGAATAGCCAAAACGGCAATCTTTTCATTGTGCAGAAGCATGATGCGACCCGGCTGCATTGGGACTTGCGGCTTGAAATTGATGGAGTTCTTAAGAGCTGGGCCGTAACCAAAGGCCCCTCCCCCGACCCGGATATCAAACGCCTGGCAGTTCGGACCGAAGACCATCCGATGTCTTATGCTACGTTCGAGGGCGTCATTCCCAAAAAAGAGTATGGCGGTGGCACGGTGATGCTGTGGGATCGCGGCTCCTGGTCACCCATCGAAGGAAAGAGCGCCCACGATCTCAAAGACGGTCATCTCCATTTCGTTCTCGAGGGTGAGAGAATGAAGGGGGAATGGCTGTTGATCCGGCTAAAACCCAAATCGGGAGAGAAAAGAGAAAACTGGCTACTGCGCAAACTGCAGGACGAACACGCGGATGAAGGCGATACACTTGTTCAACATGAATTGACGAGCGTGCTCTCCGGGCGGTCTATGGCAGAGATCGCCGCCAATAAGGCTGCGGAACGTCGCGAGAGCGGGAAAGTAGATGATGCGTTTCTTTCGGAGATGGGAAGAAACTCGCCCAAGCGCGCTCAGGAAGCCAAATCTGATCGGAAGGGAGGCGCGCCCCTTCCTAGATATCGTAAGCCGCAACTGGCCACTCTCGTAGACGACGTTCCTACCGGCAATCGCTGGATGCACGAGATTAAGTTCGACGGGTATCGTGCGCTGATCGCGGCGAAGGGCGACATCGTTAAGATATACACGCGTAACGGCAAGGACTGGACTGACAAGTTCGGCCCACTCGTCCACGCGATCTCAGATCTAGACCTACCTCCATGTCTTATCGATGGCGAGATCGTAGCTACAGATGCGAAGGGAAATCCTGATTTCTCCAAGCTCCAGGAGGTGCTCAAGCGCGGTAAAGGTTCGCAGGGCGAGAGCGATGTTCTGGCCTTGCATGCGTTCGACCTTCTTGAACTGGAGGGGGAGAATCTCGTATCTCTTCCCAATATAGAGCGGAAGGAGCGGCTCGATGCTTTGCTCGAATCCTCCGAACCACCCATCTACGTCGCTGAGCATGTTTTGGGTGCCGGAGAAAAGCTTTATCGCGCCATGTGTGACGCCGGTCAGGAAGGCATCATATCCAAGACTGTCGATGGAAGATACTCCTCGAGCCGCAGCAAATCCTGGGTGAAGGTCAAGTGCACGAGGCGGCAGGAATTCGTGGTCGTGGGTTGGAAAAAATCCTCCGCAAGGGGTCGCCCCTTTGCTTCCCTCTTGCTCGCACAACATGATGCCGGTGAACTTGTCTACAAGGGCAATGTAGGTACAGGCTTCTCTGCCGACGACCTCGACGACCTCGCGAAGAAAATGAACCGTCTCGAGCGAAAGACACCCCCCGTCGAAACCGACAAGGCCAGTGCCCGCGGGGTAATCTGGATCACCCCGAAGCTGGTTGCCGAAATCGCTTTTGCTGAATTTACAGCAGATGGGAATGTGCGCCACGGTAGCTTTCTGGGGCTGCGTGAAGACAAGAAAGCATCATCGGTAATGCCCGAAACTGCTGCCGCGCCAATGAGAGAACAAGAAGCGGTAAAGATCTCCAGCCGTGACCGGGTGGTTTTCCCGGACAGTGGACAAACCAAAGGAGATTTGGCTGACTATTACGAAGCTGTAGCCCCGATCATGTTACCGTTTACAGCCAACCGTCCGATCAGCTTGGTACGGTGCCCTCAGGGCCGCTCGAAGAACTGCTTTTTCCAGAAACACGACAGTGGCGGGTTCGGCGATGCAGTGCGCCATGTGCCGATCAAGGAAAAAGACGGAGGCCACGAAGACTATCTCTATATCGATGACCCGCGAGGTCTTTTGCAGTGCGTGCAGATGGGTACGATCGAGTTTCATGGCTGGGCTTCACGGGTGAACGCCGTCGAAAAGCCCGATCGGATGATCTTCGACCTCGATCCTGACGAAGGTTTGGGTTTTGACGAAGTCAAGCACGCTGCCCGAGACATCCGCGATCGATTGGCAGATCTTGGACTTACCAGTTTTGCAATGCTCTCCGGCGGAAAGGGCGTGCATGTAGTCGTGCCCCTGACCACAGGTCATGGCTGGGATGCCCATAAAGACTTCTCGCGCAGGTTCGCGGAAGCGCTGAGCCTCGCGGAGCCTGAGAGGTTTACCGCGACCATGAGCAAAGCGAAGCGCAAGGGAAAGATTTTCATCGACTGGTTGCGCAATCAGCGCGGCTCCACTGCGGTCGTTCCCTATTCCGCTCGCGCTCGCTCGGGGGCTCCTGTCGCCGTCCCGATCGCTTGGAACGAGTTGCGCACGATGAAGGACGCTCAGCCTTTCTCAATCGATAAGGCGAAAACTCTGCTGGACCGCGCACAGTCAAAGTCGCTGAAAGGATGGGGTTTCGCAGATCAGAAATTGCCCGATCTATAAAATGCTACTCCTTTTCACTGACGACCTGGGCCGTTACGACCTGATCAGTTTCGCGGAGGAGAGATAAATGAGCGATGTAGCAGCCACCAACGCATGGGTTCGCAAACCGCAATCTCCTTCAGGCAGAACGCACTGCGACGCTGAAGATTATGAGCGTCTGTATACCCGCAGCATAGAACACAGCGAAGATTTCTGGGCCGAGCAAGGCGCTCGCTTGGACTGGTTCGAGAAGCCGACGAAAATCGCCGGCTGGAGTTATGATCCTGTAGACATCAGATGGTTTGAGGACGGCAGAATCAACATCTGCCACAACGCTGTCGACCGCCACATTGCTGCGGGCAACGGGGATCGCCTAGCGATGATCTTCGAGCCGGACGATCCGGATGGCCACTGTCGCCATATTAGCTATGCCGAACTTCAGAAAGAAGTGATCCGCATGGCAAATACATTGCGGGAAATGGGCGTAAAAAAAGGCGATCGTGTCACGATCTATATGCCAATGATCCCCGAAGGCGCCTTCGCAATGCTCGCATGCGCCCGCATCGGAGCGGTCCATTCGGTTATTTTCGGCGGTTTTTCTCCAGAAGCGATCGCAGGGCGTGTCGAGGACTGCAGAAGCGATTATATCGTGACCGCAGATGAAGGCTTGCGAGGATCGAAGACGATACCCCTCAAGGCCAATGTCGACGAGGCTCTAGCAAAGTCGACTGTCAATGCCGTATTAGTGGTGCGCCATACCGGCGGCAGTGTCTGCATGACCGAAGGGCGCGACCACTGGTATCACGAGCTTTCCGCAAATGTGGGCAAGGACTGCCCCTGCGAGCCCATGGCGGCAGAAGACCCGCTCTTCATTCTTTATACTTCCGGATCGACCGGAAGTCCTAAGGGAGTGGTGCACACCACGGGGGGGTACGCAGTCTGGACGGAGACGACTTTCCGATACGTCTTCGACTACCGTCCCGGCGAAGTCTATTGGTGCACTGCGGATATCGGCTGGGTCACTGGCCACAGCTATATTGTTTACGGCCCACTTCTCAACGGGGCGACGGCACTGATCTTTGAAGGCGTACCGAACTACCCCGACAATGACCGCTTCTGGGCTGTGTGTGAAAAGCACAAGGTGAACATCTTCTATACCGCCCCTACCGCTATCCGCGCACTAATGCGTGAGGGGCCGGAACATGTCGCCAAGCATGATCTTTCGTCGCTTCGCATCCTCGGCACCGTAGGCGAACCAATTAATCCTGAAGCATGGCGATGGTACCACGATCACGTCGGCGGCGGCACTGCAGCTATCGTCGATACTTGGTGGCAGACCGAAACAGGCGGCATCATGATCACGACCCTACCTGGTGCTCACGACATGAAACCCGGAAGTGCCGGCAAGCCGTTCTTTGGCGTGTGCCCGCAATTGGTCGGGAATGAGGGAAAGGTCCTAGAAGGGCCTGCCCAAGGCAATTTATGCATTACCCGAAGCTGGCCCGGGCAAGCTCGCACGGTGTACGGCGATCACGAACGTTTCATCCAGACCTACTTCAGCACATACAAGGGAAAGTATTTTACCGGCGACGGCTGCCGCCGGGATGCCGATGATTATTACTGGATTACCGGGCGTGTCGACGATGTGATCAATGTTTCTGGCCATCGTATGGGTACAGCGGAGGTAGAAAGCGCACTGGTCCTTCACCCTTCGGTGAGCGAGGCTGCCGTTGTCGGCTTCCCTCACGACATCAAGGGGCAGGGCATCTACTGTTATATAACGCTGATCGCAGGAGAAGAACCTTCCGCCTCCCTAAGTGACGAACTTCGGCAGTTGGTGCGAAAGGAAATAGGCGCAATCGCCACACCCGATCATCTGCACTTCACACCGAGCCTGCCAAAAACTCGTAGCGGGAAGATCATGCGACGCATCCTCCGCAAGATAGCAGAGAATGATTATGGTTCGCTTGGCGATACTTCGACACTAGCCGATCCAACTGTCGTAAATGAGCTAATCAAAAGGCGACAGAACCATTGAGCGAATAATACTGGCATGTTGCGCTGCCTTTCGTAATTTTACTCATTACATTTCCAGTAAATCCATTAAGCATTAAAAGCTACTAGGGTCATGGTGACTAAATAGAATGTCGGGCAGGGTATAATGAAAAAGATCATCTGCTGGATTACAGTTGCGCTATTCGGGCTTCCCTACTCGGGCGTATCCGCAAAGAGCGAAGCCGAAGACGTTCAGGTCATGGTCTTAGGCGTTTACCATTTTGGCAACCCTGGCTTGGATGACCACAACGTCGAAGTTGATTCCGTTCTCACCCCAGCCAGACAGGCCGAGCTTGAGAATTTGGCCCAAGCCCTGGCTGTTTTTCATCCCACACAGGTTGTGGTGGAAGCAGTAGCGCCCGGCCCCGACTACCATGTTGCCGAATACGAACAATTCTCTCCTGCAATGCTGGCCGAAGACCCCAACGAAATCGTGCAGATAGGGTACCGGGTGGCGAATAAAGCTGGACTAGAGCAGGTTCTTGGAATCGACGTTCAGCCAACCGACGGGGAAGAAGGCTATTACCCGATCGATCAGGTCCGCTCGGCAGCCGACCGGTCTGGCCAGTCTGCAATCCTAGCAGAACTGGACGAAGAGGTCGGCGGATGGGCGGCCCGTTTTGGTGAAAGCCAGAGTTCGCGTTCGATCGCTGACCTACTTCTGGAGATCAATGGCCCCGGCTTCCCTGCGGGCCAGAAGTTTTACGATGCGATGATCCCGATCATATCGGACGATGATTTGGCGGGAGCTCATCTCGATGCCAGATGGTATGCCCGTAACGTTAGTATCTACGCCAAGTTAATGCGCAACGCCGAACCGGGAGACCGCATACTTGTGATATATGGCGCAGGACATAACGCTTGGCTTCGGCATTTCGCATCTACGATAGAGGGCCATAAGTATGTCGACCCGGCTCCCTATCTTGAGCTTGCCCGCAATCTTCAGAACGGTACCGATCATCATAAGCGCCGGTAATTGAAGTACAGGTTTTCGGTCGATCCGCTCTCATTTTTCACACGGACAGAGATCTGCATGCGATCGTTCGTCTCGCGGTGAATGATTAGGCCATCGAAAATCCATTTATCTCGAAGAGTCGCCAGCAAAGGGAATCTGCGAACTTCAGCCTTTTCCTCCCACCCTGACAGGTCTGGGTCAAAATGCTTTAGTCGGTATTCTATTGTCTCGCCCACCTGAACGATGGTGATCGGTCTCAGAGGGGGGAGTTGTCGCCGCGAAGATTAACGCGATTGCGAAAAACTGGTGGATCATCGCTTCGTCCTTCAGCAGCAAGCGGAAGAAAAATATCGGTGCGCAGTTCTTCCTCGTCTTCAATCTCTTCAGGATCATCAAGGTAATGGAAAAGCAGCGGCTCTTGCGCCAATTCTCTCGACAGCACTTCGATTGCGAAAGCGTATACCAAATCGATGCTATCGTGCAGGGCGTCGTAGCTACCGGTTCTCCGTAAACGAATGTATTCGCCACTCGAAACGCGCACGCCCTTCAAATCGCCTAATGGCTGACCGACAGCACCTGTCGCCAGAGCGCAATCAAAGCGGCATTCCGATGCAGGAGTGATGCGTGGATCATCATGCGGAATGCCGTAAATTCCGCGAAGATCCGAAGGCTCCACCTGTTGAAGTACGAGCTCGAACAGCTTCGCATAACCAGCGTTCAGTTCATCATAATCTCCGGTGTTGCGGATCGCGAGTAACCGAAAAGGATCGAGCGACACGACTTCGATATCGAGCGAGTTTGAAGGTTCGCCTTCTACACGGCGCGGTTTTTGCAAAAACTTCAAGCAGCGTATCAATTGCTGCAGCTTCCGATCTTAACTGAGATGCGAACGCGCCTGCCGCAGCCTTAAAGGCCCTCGCGAAGGCTTGAGAGGTAGCGTAGCCGCTATCGCCGGCGACTTCCGCGATTGTGCGTTGTTGCGCAAGCGCCGGAACGGAATGGGCGAGCCGAACTCGCCTGACCGTCTCTCCTACTGCTTCGCCGGTCATAATCCGGTAGACGCGATGGAAATGGAAAGGGGACATCGCTGCCACATCCGCCAGTTCCGCGAGGTCTGGCGCGGAACCATCGGATACCCGTTTCTGGATATGCTCAACGACGCGATCAATCCGCTCGGCATATAATTTTCTTGGATTACGGCGCATCCGTCCTTCCCCTTTCGAGGATCTTTCTATCGCAGATGTCCGGTGCCTGTCGTTCCCGATCTTGCTGAGTTGTCGGAGCCGAGATATCCTTGCAAGACATCTAAGCCAACAGGATCTTAGGGTACGGAGGTCCTCCGTCAGGCGCGTATTACGCAAATTGGGAGAAGCTCGGCCTTACCCTAAATCGTGGAGAGACAGCTCATCGTGCCCGACTTAACGAACGGGTCCGGTGGATCCAAAACCTTAAATTCGGCACTGATGAAAAGTCGCTTTATGCTCATTCACCACCATCTAATGAGATGGTGAATTGACGGCCGAGTGCCTGCTTAGAACTATGATCAGGCCATGACATTCCGATTATTATACCTCGTTATGAGGCGCTTAATTCAAGGGTTCCGTATTTGCGCTTTAAGAATCAATCGCGGACGACGTTTCAATAGCCGGAGATCGGCATTCGGGAACAGTCCTACGAAGGAATCATGGTCCAGCGGCTTACCTTGCAGATACAGCATTTCGACGAGCCCTTGGGACGGTTTCCAACATCCATCTTCCCATACAAATGCGATCGCGCGTCCACGCTCGACGACCACCGGCTGACCGCCTGGAGCGAAGAAGTCAAAAATCTGGCAGTCGGGATCGATACGCTGTCCCATTTGGCAACGTTATCACAGAACGCCTCATACCAAAAGACTCTCCTTTATTGGTTTAAAGTTGAGTTCGACGGGGCGGGAGCAGATTGAGACGGTGGTTGGTACGCTGCGGGCGTGTTTGCTGGCGGTGACCGAGTAGGGGCGTATTTTGAAAAGTTCTTTCTAGAGCCGTTAGGCGTTCAGCAAGGAACGGGGTGCCTCTACCTATGCAGCTGCGTTCAGATCGCACCGTAGAGTTCCGCCTGAAGCAAGAAGGTGTATTTGCGAGTAATTGAGGGCCCCATCCTCATGGTGGTGGGTATTGGGCATAGAAAAAGCCCCGCTGGCGAGAGCCACGGGGCTTTGATGAATTCAGGGAAGTGGTTGCGGGGGTTGGATTTGAACCAACGACCTTCAGGTTATGAGCCTGACGAGCTACCGGACTGCTCCACCCCGCGGTACCATTGTCTTTGGACGTGTGGTCCAGAGACGAAAAAACCGCCGCTCGGGATGCCCCGGCAGCGGCTTTTTTGAACTGTGAATGGGTTTATGTCCCGATGCCCGCCGGCTTTAATGCCTGGCGACGACCTACTCTTCCAGTGCTTGAGCACTAGTACCATCGGCGCTGTCCGGTTTCACGGCCGAGTTCGAGATGGGATCGGGTGG
>NZOF01000179.1 GCA_002695185.1 Erythrobacter sp. | reverse complement strand
GATCCAGCTGGCCGGGGGCTATGTCCGCTCTGGATCCCCGCCTGCGCGGGGATGACGAGGGGGGCGGGCGTTGAGAAGGGGGCGAGAGAACATAAGGCTCCCTCGGCACACCATCACTTGATATCGAAATCGCCTTCTTCCTCGCCGTCCCAATAGGCGCAGCGGGTGGCGTGGACGTGGATCATGGCTACGCCATCGGTGTCGATCCCGTCCTTGAACCAGCGGTTCAGATCCTTGGTCCAGTGGTCTTCGAACTTGGACTTGTCGCGCACGATTTCGGCCTTGCCTTCCAGCGCGATGAAGATGCCCGGCGCGCCTTCACTGCCGGGGGCGCCCTGCAGCGACAGGCCGACCTTGGGGTTCTTTTCGATATCCTTCACCATCAGGCAATCGTCCCAAGTGAAATAATAGCTGTCGCCATCGTAATCGACTTCGCGATTGTTGCTCATCGGGCGGTGGCCGATCTGCCCGTCCTTCGTATGCGTGGCCAGCATCACGAAATCGATGTCCTTCATCTGTTCGGCGATATGGGCGAGATGTTGCTTAGGGGTCTTGTCGGCCATCGAATAGTATTCCTTATTACTGTTCAGCCTATCAGCGCTCCGCAGTGAAAGCGGTTCCGCGCAAAAGATGCTTTCCTACACGGTGCAAAGCGTGGCTTATCCTGCCGGATGACACAGACACCGACCCCACCGCTGCCGCATCGCCCCTCTGCCGACCGTCCCATCGCAGACGCCCCGCAGGGCGGGAAGGTCCGCCCCAACAACAGCCGCTGGACCGGGGACAAGGCCTCCACCTTCATCAAGATGCTCGCGCGCAACGGCAAGGTCACCTCCTGCGCGCTGGCGGTGGGGATGAGCCGCCAGTCGGCCTATCGCCTGCGCGCGCGATCGCCCAATTTCGCGCATTACTGGGATATCGCCATGGGCGAGGCGAAGCGGCAGCGGGCCTCCGCGCGCCAGGGAAAGCGGCGGGTGCATCCCCTGCTGTCGCGCGTACCGTTGGCGGAGATGGACATGGGTGACATTCCGGCGCCGGGAGAGTGACGGTGGTGCGCGGGAAAGGTGACATTCGGGCGCCCGGAAAGGTGACATCACATGGCTGGCAGGGTGACAGTGCCGGCGAAACGGTGACACTTTGCCCACCACGGGTGACAGTTTGGCCCGCAAGCTTACGGATTTGCCGGGGCAGGGTGACGAAACGGGGGTTTTTGCCCTGGACCCTGCTCCACATGCTCCACCCTGACCAACCATCACGAAACCTGGCGGGCTTCACCTGCCGTTCAAAGTCGAACTGCCTAAGAGGCGCGGCCCGGTACAATGCCGGACAGGAAAAGGACCGGACCAATAGTGAACCGCCTGCCAAACGTTTCGCCGATCACGGCGCTCTATTCGCCACGAATACTGGCCGGTTTCGCTCCAGCCGGGAACACGCCGCGCCAGCCCACGTTGCCCCGGCCATGAAGATAATCGCACCTATCGCTGCAACGATGGCATTCGCCCTGGCCGCCTGCGCCACCACTCCCTCCAGCAGCGCCGACGAGCTACTGACCGTGACCGGCGAGGCGACCTATCGCCAGCGCATCGCGCTGCCGCAGGACGCCGTGATCACCGTGCGGATCGAGGATGTGTCGCGCGCCGATGCCGCCGCCACCGTGCTGGGCGAACAGACCTATGCCACCGATGGCCGCTCGGTCCCGCTGCCGTTCGAAGTGAACGTCTTTCGCTCCGGCCTGGAAGACGCCGCGCGCACCAATGCCCGCGTCACGATCGTGGATGGCGAGGGCCGCCTCATCTGGACCACGGATACCAATCACCCGGTCACCGCCACGGCGGGACAGGACGACATAGATCTCGGCACGTTGGTGCTGTCGCAAGCGGCAGGCTGACGATCGAGGCCCCGGTCCGGTCGCAGCGAACACCGAGTGCTGCGACCGGGCTGGCGCCGAAAGGGCGTTGTGAACGTTTGTGCAGTGCAGCATATAGCGGCTGCACATCTCAGGAGCTTCCCGCATGACAAGATCCGATCCCACCGCCTGGACGCGGCTTGCCTTCGATAGCTGGGCCCTGTCCTTCGATGCCGCCTCCGTTGTATGGCTGCGCAGCCTGCGCATCATGGCCGGCGGAAAGCTGGCCGAGCGCGAAGCCGAGCGTATGGTGAAGGAAAAGGTGGTCGCGAATCTCCTGTTATGGCCATACCTGTGGCAGGGCGGGCCGTTCCAGTCGGCGCAGGAACTCTCGACCCGGGCACTGCGCCATTATAGCGGACCTGTGCAAGCCAACCGGCGCCGCCTTTCCCGCTGACCGGGCGGGTGGAGTACCCTAACCGCGGGTCCGATTGACAACGCCGGCGCGCCTGTCGAGCAACAAGCCCGCCGTCATCGCGATAAGCGCGGGCAGGGACCAGAACCCGCTGAGCCGCCAGGGTATCATCTGCCACTCGCTCGGCATTGCGAGAGCGCAGAGCGTGAAGAACAGGCCAACCGCGTGAAACCCGGCAAACCACAGCGGCCAGTAACGATCCGATACCAAGGCGTAGCGACCGATGATCAGAAGGAGGGTGAGATCCACCAGCGCTACTGCGATAAGCGCTGCAAACGGGGCAAGGTAGCTGTAAAAGACCGCCGATAGCGCCGCCGCAGCGACGATTGCGATAATGCAGCGACGATCCTGCCGATCCCCTGCCTGCCAACTGACAGTCCACGCTCCGATGAGGAAGATCCAGAAGGCAAGCAGGTAGATACTGGGCATGGTTGGTTAGGCGTCCTGTCCCGCCGGCTCGGGGAGATGCTCGGCCGATGGCTTATACTCCGGCGGGCAGCCAAAGCCCACGGTCTGCAGATTGGATGCCTTGCGGATTTTGAGCAGTTCTCTGGTGGTGCCGCCGAGATCCTGGCGGGTAGCGATGATCTTGGAGAGCCCTTCGCCAGCATTGGCGAGCGCGCCCTGAACTGTCGTTACTGGCAAATTGGCAGCCTTGCTGACCTCGACGATGCTGGCGCACAGATTGGCCAGTGACATGACGGCCTGATCGATTGCCTCGAGTGATTTCTGGGTGTCGTCCGCAACGACCTGCCCGGATGCCTGTTCGATATTGTGCATGGGAGTGGGATATCCTTTCTGGCGCGACGTTTTCGATTGCGCTGACCCGAAAAGGTCACGGCGTCCCACGCAAAGCCAGTTCAGATACGCCCATAATGGTGAGAACTATGAAGCAACTGAGCATGACGGACAAAATCGCGATGCGGATCATCCATCTCAAACGCTGGCTGCGGGAAGCGGTGTTCGTCCTCCCACCGAGAGCAGGGAAGGTAGATGTCCGGCCCGGTCCAACTCTCGTGGGTTCAATGCCGGATGATGAACCCACAGCGATACGATCCGTCCTCTCCGGCTCGATTTCTGTTACGAACTGCTCAGGAGTGGTGATATCCTGGCCCTGCCGGTTTTCCAATTCGATTTGCTGAAGCCTGGTTACGGCGGCCATGCGGTTGTTGACCTGCAGGATTTCGATCACCGTACCGATATGTTGGTCGACCGTGCGGGGTGAGATTCCAAGTTCCCGAGCAATCTGCTTTGAGGTCAGACCGTTTTTGACCAGTCGCATGCAATCCATTTGACGCGGCGTGAGAGTAATTGCGTTTGGCGCAGGATCGTGCGAGGAATTCTCGTCCATATTGGATCAAGAGGCGAGAGTCGGGTAAGTTCCCCGTTGCGCTCCCAAGTCAGCTTCGGGTTGTGGCAAGATATGACAATCACGAGCCCTCGCTATTCTACGGGCCTACCTCGCTTAATATTGGAAAGATGGCCACATTTCCGCCTTTTTCGGAACATGCGCGTCATCTGATGATTGGTTGAGTGAAGGCGCGAGGACGACAAACCCCGGATGTCGCATCCGCGCCATTGCCTATTCTGGCTTTCCACCACGAAGGAAGATTATCCATGAACAAGCTAACCATTGTACTCGCCTCAGCTGCCTCGCTCGCGATTACTGCATGCGCAGAAGATACCGCTGAACCGACCGCAGATGACACCGTGGCCATGAATGACCAGATAGCGAACGACACCGCGGAGGCTGGTACCATCGTTGAAGTCGCCCAAGGCAATCCCGATTTCTCAACCTTGGTTAGCGCGGTTACTGCAGCCAATCTTGGGGAGACTCTATCTGGTGAAGGCCCCTATACGGTCTTCGCTCCAACGAATGCCGCATTTGATAAGATTCCGCAGGCTACGCGCGATGAACTTATGAGCGATGCTGGCCGCGAAGATCTTTCGAATATCCTCACCTATCACGTTGTTCAGGGCGAAACCAATGCACAGGCCTTGACGCAGGCGATCGAAGGAGCGGGAGATGACGGTTACAAGCTCACCACGGTGAATGGTGCGGAACTGACTGCTATGATGGACGGCGGCAACGTTGTGCTTGTTGATCCCGAAGGCAATCGCGCGACCGTGACCTCAACCGATGTCGATGCTTCGAATGGCGTAATCCACGTGATCGATACGGTGCTGATGCCCTCGTAAAGACACGATCATATGATTGTAGAAGGACGATCCTTCGGGGTCGTCCTTTTTATGCATGCGGCTGTATATCGCCTGATGGCAATCGAAGTTATCCGGAGCTCCGGGAGTTTCTAAAAACCTGCTCACTTTGTGGGTACGAAAGGATATAAACTGTGAACTCTCGCGGACTCACCGTCGCTGTTTCTATTGCACTTCTGTCCGCTTGTTCGTCACAGGATGGAGAGTCTCGTCAAGATCAGAAATCGGTAGAGCAAACCGCTGATAGCTCTGAAGTGCCTGCTGCACCCGACACACCCGCAAATCAGGAGCGGTCGGATGACACATTACGGCTTGAGGGTTTGGCGGACCTGAAAATAGGCGAGCCCGTGCCCGTCGGCAGCAGCTTCGCTCAGCGGGGCGCGCAAATTCCTAATTCTGATTGTCGCACGATCAGTTCGCCGGATTACGATGGCGTTTATGGCCTGACTGAAGGTAAGGAATTACGCCGGATAACGGTCGGTTCGGATTCACGCTTTAAATTGCAAGAGGGGATCGCTGTCGGAAGCTCGGAAGCTGAGGTGAATAAGCTCTTTCCCGGCTTCGTTTCCAGCCCGCATGCTTACATGGAGGCACCAGCGAAATATTTGACCCAACCTGGGGGCGATCCCCGCCTTCGGTTCGAGATCGACCGGGACGGGAAGGTGTCAGCCATCCGCGTGGGATTGATGCCGCAACTGGCGTATGTCGAAGGCTGCGCTTGAATTAGGGGTATCCACTCCCTTTTTGAGTCAAATATCAAGCAGGATCTTTGACGAGCTGCCTCGCCAATCAGCCAGGAAGAGGGAAACCGGGTCTATTCCCAAACGTTGGGTAAAAGAGAGCAAAATAGAGGAGAATTTGCCATGCAGATCCAGTTCAATTCCGACAGTTCGGTAATGGGAACGGAGAATGTCGCTGAGCGGATCGAGGCGGCGGTAAGGCAAAAGCTCTCGCGATTTGAGGACCGGCTTACGCGCTTGGAAATTCACGTTCGCGATGAAAATGGTCCCAAAGGCGGAGCTGATGACAAGGCTTGCACGATTGAAGCTCGTCCGAGCGGTGGCAAGCCCATAGGTGTTACCGAACATGCATCGAGCGTGGACGATGCGGCCCGACGAGCCGCTGGCACCTTGGCTCAGAGGCTTGAGAGGCATTTCGGCAAGAGCGAGCGTCATGGACACGATCCCCGTCCTGAAAAGGTAATATAAATAGATGGGCAGTACTCGTCCCGAATCTGTTTTGGAGGATCGTAAGCAACGCCGTCGGCTACCCCTCGTGGGATTACTGCTGACGGCATGCTATTTAATCGGCTTGGTTGTCTATCTTGCTGTTCAAGGGCAAAATCCCGCCGATTTAAAGCTTAACGAACTGGGCGACTTTCTGGGTGGCGTATCCAGTCCGCTTGCCTTTTTGTGGCTCGTGCTAGGCTTCTTCCAGCAGAGCCGCGAAATTCGCTTGTCCAGTCAGGCTCTGCACTTGCAGGCGGCTGAAATGAAACGATCCGTCGACGAACATCGGAAACTGGCCGAGCATTGACGATACAGTGGCGGCGTTATTCCGGTCCTTAATCTCGCAGAGCAAGAACCACGGACACATCGATTGTCTTAGCCTTACCGGCGCGCTGCTCATTTCCTTGAGAAATGCCCGTGTCCTGAATCGATAGTTCTACCGGCTCAGCCAGCGCCATCGGAGCTTCTGCCCGCACTCTTGACCGTGAGGGGACGAACGTATCTTCTTCGATCCTCGATAGATCAGCGCGTCCGCGGGTAAAGGCGAGCAATCTTTCTTCGTGAGCAATGCGTTCGGGGCTCGCTGTGCGGTAGAAATCGTATTCCCCATTCATTTCGGCCCGATCATCCGTCTCACGATCTTCCCACCACATCTTGCCGCCACGCTCCCGCAATCGGCCATGAAGGGCGAGCTCGGCTACTTCAATCGTGCCATGTTTTGTCTCGAGCGGGTAATGGTCAGGGGGGCTGCCGCGTTGTGTGAGCGATTTGTTTGCCGTCGAAACAACTGTCGATTGCGGCAAGCTGTCTGAGTGGCTTCTGGTAAGGATAGGGCTTTCGCCGATGGCTGCTCCGCTTACCGCTCCCGCCATCCCTATAACTGCCGCTGCACCCAGCATTTGGGGTGTGAATCTCATTTCCTCACTCCGAGTATCTCGTCTTGCTGGATCAACGCTCCCGCCATCCGCGGCGTTCCCGGGGCTTACCTCGGATGATGCGGTTAATGGGATGGTGAGAAATTCTTGGCATCTTTCCCTCGAACCCGAGTTGACGGACCCCAAGACGATGCATGAACTTCAGAAGCAATTCGCCACCCAGGAAGGCGAAGACCAGTGGATGGCCGTGATGCACGAGTATTTCCACAAGGGCGAATTGAATAACGCTCAGCGTTATCTCGAAATGCAGCTTCAATCTCTTGACACGGAACTCGCAACGCGGTGTCTGATAGATGACCCGGACCGGGTCTCTATCTCCGGATGGGAAGAATTACAGGAAGCGATCGAGCTTGCCGAAGGCGATGCCATTACCGGGATTACCCTGGCAATTGCGAACGAGGCCGATAGAGCGTTCGAAAAGGGGCAAGTCCATCATCCCTACATGATGCTCGGATTGTATAGCGACGATCCCTTTGCTTTCAGTCAAGCTGATGAAGCGACATTGATCGAACAGGCGCTCGCCGAAGAAGGTCCGGCTTGGGCTGGTTATGACGAGGACATCGAGGTCTTTCTCGAATGCAACGGGCTTTCCGCAATCAACACCGCACTGGTTCACCACAAGGAGCGCCATTTCTTCCGTGATAACGCTCCGGAGGAAGCGCCCAAGCGCTATGTGGAATACGTGCTCGCCTGCTGGTGGCGTGCCCTGCTTTTCCATCGCGCGGTAGAGAAAATCTGCCGGGAAAGGCCATTGCCGAACAACGTCCCTGTTCTGACCGGGATGGTCGATATGAAGCCGGATGCTGTATCCGTCCACGGTGTCTTAGAAGGGCAGAGGCCTGCACCCCGACAGGTCGAAGAAGCGCCGCAGATGGCAGAACTTCTTCCGGCCTCGATGATTACGAGACGCGAGGTTGAGGAGATAAAGGAACCGCCATCCGGTGCCGATTTACGTAAACGGTTGGCACAGAGCGAGCCGGAACCGGAGCCGGAGAAGAAAGGTCTGATGGCAAGGTTGTTCGGACGAAACTGACCAAGACCAAGGGTATTTAGCCAGACCGTTGAGTGGCCCTTCGATCAGAAGGCTACCGTCTCGATGGCTAGCGGATGATTGCGCGCTGACCTGATTTCGCGGTAGGCAGCGTGCAAGCTCCCGTGATTTTGCGTATCAGTCATCTGGTTCGCTTGCTGAAATATGAGACTTCGATTGAAACCTGTCGCAATTACTTTTGCTCTTCTGTTCTTGGCGGGCTGCCAATCGGGCGAAGGCGCTCCGGGAAGCGGGCCTACGCATGCGTTCGATGCGATCACCCCGGATGAGACCGTGTACTTCACAGGAACCGAACCGTTTTGGAACGGTGCCATAGCTCAAGGTAGCGCCCGTTACTCGACCCCTGAGAACCAGGACGGTGTGCGCTTCAGCGTTCAGCGATTCGCCGGAAATAATGGTGTTTCCTTCACCGGCACGATGAACGGTGAGAGCTTCGATCTGATGGTAACCCCCGGTGAGTGTTCTGACGGGATGAGCGACCGAAAATATCCTTACACCGCGACGCTGCGGATCGCGGATGAGCAGCGTAACGGCTGTGCTTGGACAAACGAACAACCGAGCGCGGTTATCGACAATGCCTGAAGTCAGGCGCATTATCCGAAAGCGAGCATGATGCGCACAGTTCCAAGCTGGCCTCGCCTGCTCGGCTTATTGGGCTTGGCACCGCAGATCGCATGTTTGGTGATTGCCTATACAGGTCCGGAAGAATGGCGGACATTGGCCCAGCAATGCGCCGCCATCTATGCCGCGCTGATCTTCACATTTCTTGGCGGAACATGGTGGGGAATCGCCGCCGGGGCTCCCGCTGCAGAAAGAAGGGGCGGACTGGCGTGGGTATGGATCGCCGCTGTCGTGCCAAGCCTGATCGCCGCCGCAGGATTGGGAGTACAACTGTTGGGATGGCTTTCCATCGAACCACTGCTGGTAATGCTGGGCGCAGGCTTGTTGATCGCCCTTGCTGCTGATGCGAGGCTTTCTTCGCTTACTCCGCGCTGGTGGCTTAATCTTCGCGCGCCGCTTTCCTTGGGCCTTGGTGCCATGACTATTGCAGCAGCGCTCGCGTAACCGCTTCCATCGCTTTAGCCGCAAATCGCTGAAGAAGCATCGGGCCACAGCCTGAGCTGCGGCCCGACCTCTTATTAGAACACCCCTGGGTTTTCCCGCTGGAATGCATTGGGTCTATCTGATTGGATCAGTTTCGACTGGCCGCTATTTATCGAAGCGCGGGTCACCTGATTTCCGCTGATGATCGGCGTGCATGTCCGCCCTCCAAGGAAATCGAGAGCCGTCTGTACGGAGGCTTCGGCCGGGTCGCCGAGCTGGGTAAAGATATCGTCTCCGGCCCGGCAAGTGTTTGGCATCACGCTGGCTAGCCCGCTGAAGTACTCTCCTTGGCCATCAGCGTTCACTGTCTTGAAAGTCACCGCACGGAGGCGATCATCGCACGCTGAGCGGTCGAATGCATATTGGCCAACCGGTTTGCCATATGTGTTCATACCGACGAGCGCGATATTGTCGCCGAGGTAAGGTATCATGGAATTGGTGACCAGTTCGCTCGCCGATGCCGTTCCACCCCGTCCGATGACCGCAAGTTTCATTGCGCGGATTTGTTCGGGCTGGTTCTGGAACAGATCAGTCGAGTTTTCGGCCGACTTCGACGGGCGCAGGAGCGTTTTGGAGAATACCTGCCCTTCCAAACCATCAGCCATAAGATCGCCGAGCAACTCCGCGACTGATACGAGGCCGCCTCCGTTATAGCGCAAGTCGAGAATGACATTCGTTACGCCCTGCTGCCGGAACTGCGCAAAAGCCTCACGAAGCTGAGGGCCAGCGTCTTGGACGATGAATGTGCGCAGATTTATGTATCCTGCTTTCTCGCCTGCGCCATCATCGAGGATTTTCACTCCATAGCGATTGGAAATAGGATCGAGAGAATAGTCTGCCTTGGTCACTGAGACTGTGCTTTCGACCCCACCGACGCTTCGGATTCGGAAGCTTCGGCTGACCCCGGGATCATTGGGTCCCAACGCATCGGACACGGCCTGCGGGCCGCCGGCTGCCATCAGGGAGGCCACGCTGCTGGATCCGATCTGCAAGATCTCGGTTCCACGGTCGAAGCCTGCAGGAAAGGCGGGGCCGCTTTCGAACACCTCGGCAAGATAAACCCGATTGTTCGACACGTCATAGATCAAGCGGAATCCGAAACCGGCATTGGACCCGCTATTGATCAGTTCGTTCTCTTCCTCGATCGAAGTGATGTAGGTGAAAAATCGATCTTTGTTCTGCGCTCGGGCGGGTGCGACGAGGGCATCGAGGTAGGATTGCAGATCATTGTAATTTGCCTTGTCGACGCTGGTATCTAGCAGGTCGGGAAAGAGATACCATTCCTGAAGCACCGAGAGTGCCCAATCCTGGCGTGAGGACAGACTGCACTGGTCATTTCCAGCACTGCCACCGCCTCCTCCCCCGATCGGAGGTGAGTTACCACCACTTGTTCCTGAGCTATCCCCGCCGCCACATGCTGCAAGCGCCATTGCACAGGAGGCGGCTAGCGCGCCCATGGATGTGCGACCCAATTTCATTATCATTCTCCCCAAACCGCTCGTGGCTGCTTACCCGCGACCCAACTGACGGAAGCTTGCCCAATTGCCATGATATGGGCAAGCACCACGTGAAAAAGGGCTGATGGCCGGGAAAATTTCGCTCATACCGGTGGAAAACCGGGCGAGCGGAGGCAAAAAGGCCATAAATTCGGTCGGTAGGCATGGCCATCGCCCAAAAGAAGCGCCTAGTCTTTCCTCATCCAGCGCGCAGCACTGCGCCAACGAATTATGGAGTAATTATCTTGAGTACCGGTACCCCCGCATGGGTTCAGCAAGCAATCGGCGGAGATGCCAAGGGCGCCCTCACGATTAGTGAAGTCGGCGAAGAAAAATTGCTGGGTAAGGGAGGCTTCACTCTGACAAGCCCCGCTTTCAAGCATGGCGGTGAGCTCGATCCGAGTTTCACTGCAGCCGAGGAAGATGCAGTCGCTCCGCCTCTGGAGTGGACAGCGCCGCCTCCGGGAACGCAGGAACTCGCACTGATCGTGGAAGATGCCGAGGACGGTAAGATCCACTGGCTCGTCTGGGGTCTCAAGGGCCAGAAGGGCGCGCTTTTTGAAGGTGAAGCTCCGCCCCGCACGGGAAAGAACGCGGTCGGTAATTCGGAATGGCTGTTGCCCGATCCGCCGCTGGGCGTGCAGCACCGGTATGTTTTCCAGCTCTACGCGCTCGATCTGCCACTCACGCTCATGCCGGGTGCCGGCTACGAGGATTTCCGCAAGAACATCAAGAACCACGTCATGGCCGCAGCCGTTCTCACCGCCCGTTTCGAAGGGCATGAAATCGAAGAACTGGATGCCGAAGACCTCGATATCGAAGACTGATTCATAATAACAGCCAACTGAAAGGAAGCTGAAAATGGCAGGCAAGAACAACGCACTCCAGAAGCCGGTGAATCTCTCGCCGCAACTTGAAAATGTAGTCGGCAAGGGGCCTATGACCCGCGCTCAGGTCACTTCGAAGGTGTGGGATCACATCAAGGCGAACAACCTGCAGGATCCGCAGGACAAGCGCATGATCAATCCCGACGACAAGCTGGGTGCAGTTATCGGCAAGGAGCAGATCTCCATGTTCAAGATGACCGGTGCCGTTTCCAAGCACATGTCCTGATCACCGATTAGTGATTACTGAGGACGGCGGCGGCACGGCCAGTCCGTGACGCCGCCGACCCATAAAGCCAGCCATACCAACACTGGCTGCGCTATCATGCGCGGGATGTGATAGGCTAAGCCAAATCCCCCATTCTCACGCGCCATATCCAGTGCGAAATGGTGAACGTTCGCCGGGAAAACGCAGATCGCATAAAGTGCAAGGCCGATAGCGCCCGCTTTCCGGATTTGCTTCGACCACGGCTGAACCAGAGCCGCAGCACCCAAGAGCTCCGCCACACCAGTCCAGAAAACCACCGCTTCCGGCACAGGCACATACCCCGGCATTATGCTGAGGAAAGGTTCGGGCTTCGATAGGTGCATGATTCCCGCGAAGGCGTAAAAAATGGCGAGGAGCCAGCGCAGGGCGCGGCGGATCATTCCTCCGTCACTTCCACTCCGTTCCAGAACGCGATCCGATCCTTGATTTCGGCGGCGTCGGGCTTGGGATCGGGATAATACCAAGCAGCGCCTTCGTTGATGGCCCCGCCCGCGTTGATCGAATGATACAGGGCCGTGCCCTTCCAGGGGCATACAGTTGTCCGCTCGCTTGGCACGAGTGCGCTGCGAACGACATCGGTCGGCGGGAAGTAATGATTACCCTCGACAACCACGGTGTCATCGCTGCGGGCGATCTCTTCTCCGTTCCAGCGGGCAATGACGGTCATCAGGCAATCCTTTCCAAGAGCGATCTGTTCGCTAGAACAGCCGATGAGATGCCATAGGGTTCCGCAAAGGAGATATTCGTGAAGTCCATCCATATGAGCGCCGCCCTTGCCGTCATGTCCTTGCTGGCGGTGCCGGTGGCGGCGCAGGGCACGCCGGAGGAGACGGCAGCGGCAGCGCTCGATGCGGCACCGGTTTGGGACGGGCACAACGATGTTCCCATCCAGCTGCGCGCCCGCTTCGACAATATGATCAACGATTTCGACTTCGCCGACACGCTGGACACGGGTGAAGGTGAGCGCAAGGCGATGCACAGCGATCTGGTTCGCCTTGCTCGCGGGAAGGTGGGGGCGCAGTTCTGGTCGGTCTATGTCAGCGCGAACCTGCCAGAAGCCGAGGCCGTCCAGGCGACGATGGAGCAGATCGACGTCACCAAGCGCCTGATCGATCGCAATCCGCGCAGGCTGGAGCTGGCGCTCACGGCAGACGATGTCGAGACCGCTATCGCCGAGGGGAGGATAGCCTCGCTGCTCGGCATGGAGGGCGGGCATTCCATCGGCAACAGCCTGGCCGTGCTGCGGCAGATGTACGATCTGGGCGCGCGTTACATGACGCTGACGCATGGCAAGACGCTGGACTGGGCGGACAGCGCCACCGATGCGCCGCGCCATGACGGGCTCAACGCGTTCGGCATGGACGTGGTGCGCGAGATGAACCGTATCGGCATGCTGGTGGATCTGAGCCATGTCAGCGCGGCGGCCATGCGCGATGCGCTCGACGTGGCGCGCGCGCCGGTGATTTTCAGCCATTCGGGCGCGCAGGCCATCAACGGACATGCGCGCAATGTGCCCGACGATGTGCTGGAGCGCTTGCCGCTCAACGGCGGGATCGTCATGGTCGTCGCCCTGCCATCCTACGTGACCGAAGACCTGCGGCAATATTCCGCCAACCGTGCAGGGGAGGAGGCCCGGCTGAAGGCGCTCTATCCCGGCCAGCCCGATCAGGTCGAGGCGCTGATGGGCAAATGGGATGCGGAGAACCGCGCGCCGGTTTCGACCGTCTCCGACATGGCCGACCATATCGACCACATCCGCGATGTCGCGGGGATCGACCATATCGGTATCGGCGGCGATTACGACGGGATGCCTACCGGGCCGATCGGGATGGAAGACGTAAGCGGATATCCCGCGCTCTTCGTCGAACTGGCGCGTCGCGGGTATTCTCAGGACGAGCTGGAGAAGATCTCGATGCGCAACATGCTGCGGGTGATGCGCGAGGCGGAGGCCTATGCGGCCAGTCAGGCGGGGACGCCGGCTATCGAATATCCTGCCGGCAAGCCGCGCGACGAAGAGGGCCGATAATGGATGCGCCGTGGTAACGCGGCGCAGTCGGCCTGCCGGTCGGGGAGGTTTAGCGCCGCGACGGCAAGCCCGCTTACATCCGGTCCACTGTCAGCGGACAGCGTTCTCCGTCGAAGAAAGCTTCGAGTGCATCGGCGAAGACTTGCGCATCCTCGTCGTCGCAGGCGGCTTCGAACAGCGTCATGGAACTGCGGAACTTCAGCGCATCGATGTCCCCGAGGATGTCCTCCGCGCTCATCGTGCCAGCCCATTCGAGCATGGCTTCGGTCGCTTCGAACAGGCGCGGGCCGAGTTCTTCATGCTCGCAGTAGACGCGCGCCTCGTCCAGATCGACGAGGGCGTATTTCTTCGCCTTGGCGCTTTTGCCGAGGCCTTCGATCTGCGGGAAGATGAACCACATCCAGTGGCTCTTCTTCTCGCCTTCGCCGATTTCCTCCAGCGCCTGTTCGTAGGTTCCGCCGTCCTGCGCCTTGACGAAATGGTCGAGAGGATCGGTGCCTGCCATCAGTCGAGAGGGTCGTGCCCCCAGTTCATCAGGCTGTAGCGCCAGTCGCTGTCCTCGATATCGCCCGAGGGCTTCTGCGCGAGGTGGCGATGAATATAGCCGACCACTTTCTGCATGTGTTCGTACTGGCTATCGGTCAGATCGGCCTTCTTGGTGTTCTTGATCTCGACGATGCGGCGGCCGGATTTATGGCCGGTGCTTTCCGATCCGTCGCTATCGCCGACCGACTTGGATTCGTCCGTATCGAGCCATTCTTCGAGCTCTTTCGGCTGCATGTTCACGCAGTCGTAGAAGTCCGAGTAAACCTCATCCTTCTTGTCGGCGTCCATCAGTCGTCGTCCGCGGTTTCGGGCAGGTCGGAGCGATCGGTCGAGGCCATCTCGTCGAGCTCTTCCTCGCTCATGCTCTCGTACATCTGCTTCGATGCACCCTGCAAATCGCCCACCTTGGTCTCTCCGCGCTTGGCGGAAAGGGCGGCGCCTGCGGCCTGCTGCTGGGCCTTGCTCTTCGCCTTGGCCATCAGCTTTGCGCCGACAGTTCGGAACCGCGCTTGAGGACTTCGTCCCTGTCTTCCTGCTTGATCAGATAGGCGGGGTTATCCTCGTCACCGTCCTTGGTGACTTCGCTGCCCTGGAGAGTTCGCGTGACCTCGCGCTCGAAGCGGTCCTTGATCTGGCCCTTGCCCTTGCCGTTTCCCCAATTCCATTCGACATATTGGCCGGTCTGGAAACTGTTGGAATTGCTCATGCGAACTCTCCTTCTGGTGCAGCTTACCGTGGCAGCTTAATTCTCAATCACTTGGATGCCGTCTTCGCGGGTATCCTTGTCTTCGGTGGTGCCGACGGTGTCGTAATCATTGTCGGTTTCGCTGGGCACGCCGACGATGCTGTCGGTGCTTTCGCCATCATCTTCCATCGAACGGATTTCGCCGCTGACGGTGGCTTCTTCCTCGACATCGCCTTGGGTCATCGCGGGAATGATCCAGACGATCGAAAGCAACAGGACGGCCAGAACGAGGCCGCCGAGCAGGATCCAGCGTACCACGCCTTCCTTCGAGCCGCCGCTGACGTCTTCTTCATCGATGTGTACGTGACCGTTATTATTATCCAAGGAAACCTCCCTACGTGTGTCTATCGCAGGGTTTACGCGCCTTGGCGGGGAATGTTCCCCCTTCAGATCACCCGATCAATCGCGCAAGAGTTCGTTGATGCCGGTCTTTTCGCGGGTCTGCGCATCCACCGTCTTGACGATGACCGCGCAGGCTAGGCCGGGGCCGCCATCCTTGCCGGGCATGGTGCCGGGCACGACGACCGAGAACGGCGGCAGATGGCCGCGAATGACTTCGCCCGTGTCGCGATAGACGATCTTGGTAGACTGGGTAATGAAGACACCCATCGAGACCACGCAGCCTTCGCCGACGATTACGCCTTCCACGATCTCGCTGCGCGCGCCGATGAAGCAATTGTCGCCGATGATGGTGGGGTTTGCCTGCATCGGTTCGAGCACGCCGCCGATCCCCGCACCGGCAGAGATATGGCAATTCTCGCCGATCTGGGCGCAGGAGCCGATGCTGGCGAAGGTATCGACCATGGTGCCCTTGCCGACATAGGCGCCGATGTTGACGAAGCTTGGCATCAGCACGCAGCCCGGCGCGATATAGGCGCCTTCGCGGGCCACCGCGCCCGGTACGACGCGGAAACCGGCTTCGCGGAACCGGGCATCGTCCCAACCGGCAAACTTGCTGGGCACCTTGTCGAAGGCGGGATGGCCGGCGCTGCCGCCTTCCATCACGCGGTTATCGTTGAGGCGGAAGGACAGCAGCACGGCTTTCTTCAGCCACTGGTTGACCGTCCAGCCGCCCTTACCATCGGGTTCGGCCACGCGGCCTTCACCGCTGTCGAGCATGCCCAGCGCCGCTTCGACCGCTTCGCGCACATCGCCCGATTGCGGGGTGACATTGGCGCGGTCTTCCCACGCGGCTTCGATGCGGCTTGCAAGGTCGGCGCTCATTCGTAATCTCCGTTTGAATTGCCCAGCGCGTTAGCAGCGTGCGCGCGCTAGTCCATCCCTGCGGCGACGGCGAAGTCATAGGCGCGGTCGACCAGCGGGCCGACCCGTTCGCTCATCGCCTTGGCGTGGGCGCTGGATGCGGTGCCGTCGATCACGCGTTTCTTGATGCCCTGGATGATGCCCGCCAGCCGGAAGAGGTTGTAGGAGAAGTACCAGTCCATCGGCGGCACGGGATAGCCGGTGCGCGCGACATAACGATCCACCGCCTCGTCCTGCGTCGGAATGCCGAGCTTTTCGAGATCGAGATCCATGATCCCTGCGCGGCCATCGGCGGGATTGTGCCAGTTGAGCATGAGATAGCTGAAATCGGCAATCGGATCGCCCAGCGTCGACAGTTCCCAGTCCAGCACGGCCAGGACCTTGTTCTCGTCCTTGTGGAAGATCAGATTGTCGAGCCGGTAATCGCCGTGGACCACGCTGCTTTCATGCTGCGCCGGGATGGTCTGCGGCAGCCATTCGATCAGCCGTTCCATCTTGGGCATATGCTCTGTTTCGGACAGCTTGTACTGCTTGGACCAGCGCGCGATCTGGCGGGCGCAATAGTCGGTGGACTTGCCGTAATCGCCGAGGCCGATTTCGTCGGGATTGCGCAGGTGCAGATCGGCCATGGTGTCGATCATGGCGTTGTAGATTTCGCGCCGTTCCGCAGGCGTATTGTTGGGCAGCGCGCCGTTCCACAAGCTGCGCCCGTCTGCCAGCCCCATGACGAAGAACTTGGAGCCGATCACATCGGTATCCTCGCACAGGCCATAGGTTTTGGGCACGGGGAAGCCGGTGGGGCCGAGCGCGTGCATGGCCTGATATTCGCGGTCCACCGCATGGGCGCTGGGCAGCAGCTTGCCGAAGGGCTGGCGGCGCAGGACATAGCTGCCGCCCGGCGTATCGATCCGGTAGGTGGGATTGGACTGGCCGCCCTTGAACTTGGTGTAGGAAATCGGGCCTTCGAAGCCGTCGACATGGGCGGTGAACCACGCGGTCAGCGCGTCCAGATCCATCTGGTCCTTTTCGGGCACCTCGATCGTGCCGACCATTTCCTTGTCGAAATCGATATCGCTCATGCCGTCCTATCCCGTTTTGCGGTGGGCCTGTGACACCGACCCACCCTTTTCGAAAAACTTTGCCCTAGCCGCCCAAGCCCGGAACTGCGCCGTTTTCGGCGTGATATTCCGGACATGATTGTCAACTTCCGCAATCCAACATGGGCCGCCCCGATCTGCGCTTCACGATCAGGGCTTATCGCACCGATCCCGTGTAGGACAGGCCCGAATTTCCCGCTCAGTCGAACACGATCACGCTGCGCGCCGATGTGCCCTGCTTCATCTTCTCGAAGCCTTCGTTGATCTGTTCCAGCGGGATACGTTCGGCAATGATCGTGTCGAGATCGAGCAGGCCGCGCATGTAGAAATCGACCAGCCGCGGCAGGTCGACCGGGAAGCGGTTGTTGCCCATGATCGCGCCCTGCAGTTTCTTGCTGGCGAGCAGGTCCATCGCGCCGAGGCCGACCTTGCAATCGAGCGGCATCATGCCGAGGATCGTGGCCGTGCCGCCGCGCCGCAGGATCTTCACGGCAAGGTCCGCGCTGGCTTGCCGCCCGACCGCCTCGATCGCGTGATGCACGCCGCCGCCGGTCATCTTCATCACCTGTTCCACCGCATCGTCGGCCATGGCGTCGACCGTGTGCGTGGCGCCAAGCGTTTCCGCCAATGCGCGTTTTTCGGGCAGGGGGTCGATGGCGATGACCTTGCCCGCGCCGGTGATCCGGGCCGCATTGATCGCGGCCAGGCCGACCCCGCCGCAGCCGATCACGGCCACCGCTTCGCCAGGCACGACCGAACAGGCGTTGAACACCGCGCCCGCACCGGTGGTCACTGCGCAGCCGATGATGGCGGCGCGGTCCAGCGGCATGTCCTTGTCGATCGCGACGCAGGCATGTTCGTGGATCAGCATCTGTTCGCAGAAGGACGACAGGTTGAGCATTTGCGCCACCGTCTCGTCGCTGCCCTTCCGCGTGATGCGCGGGGCCTGCGTCTGGTCGCGGCGCACTTCCTTGCTGACGCACAGCGCCATCTGGCCGGTGACGCAGAATTCGCAGTGGCCGCAAAAGGCGGACAGGCAGGTAACCACGTGATCGCCCGGCTTCACCGTCTTTACCTCGCTGCCCACGGCCCGGACCACTCCGGCGGCCTCATGGCCGGGAATGGCGGGCAGCGGATGCGGATAGGCGCCGTCGATGAAGTGCAGGTCCGAATGGCACAGGCCGCACGCTTTGGTATCGATCAGGACTTCGTGCGGGCCGGGTTCGGCCAGTTCGACCTCGCCGATGGTGAGGCTTCCCACCTGCTCCAGAATTGCTGCCTTTGCCATACGCCAATCTCCGTTTGCCCTGAGCCTGTCGAAGGGCAGTCCTTCACTTCCGGCGCCGCGCCCAAGAAGAAGGGCTGTGCTTCGACAGGCTCAGCACGAACGGCTTGTGATGTTGCGCAATACCTAGCGCATGGGCCTAGCGCGTAGCGCCCACGTCGCCGCTGCTCATGCCGGCCGATGCGCGGCCCGCGCTGGCCGAATGGGCATTGCCGCCGCGCAGGGCATTGGCCGTCTGGCTTTCCTGCGGGGTGTGCTTGGCGAATTCCATGCGCGCGATGGACCGGGCGTGAACTTCGTCCGGGCCGTCNGCCAGNCGCAGCGTGCGCTGGTGGGCATAGGCATTGGCAAGACCGTAATCGTCGGACACACCGCCACCGCCATGCGCCTGGATGGCATCGTCGATGATCTTCAGCGCCATGTTAGGCGCCTGCACCTTGATCATGGCGATTTCCTGCTTCGCGCTCTTGTTGCCGACCTTGTCCATCATGTCGGCGGCTTTCAGGCAGAGCAGGCGGGTCATGTCGATATCGATGCGGGCGCGGGCCACGCGTTCTTCCCAGACCGAATGCTTGTAGATCGGCTTGCCGAAAGCCTCGCGTTCCTGGAGGCGGCGGCACATCTTGGCCAGCGCTTCTTCCGCCACGCCGATGGTGCGCATGCAGTGGTGGATACGGCCCGGGCCGAGGCGGCCCTGCGCGATTTCGAAGCCGCGGCCTTCGCCCAGCAGCATGTTTGTGACCGGCACGCGGACGTCCTTCAGTTCCACTTCCATATGGCCGTGCGGCGCATCGTCATAGCCGAACACCGGCAGGTGGCGCAGGATGGTCACGCCCGGCGCATCCATCGGCATCAGGATCATCGATTGCTGCGCGTGGCGCTGCGCTTCGAAATCGGTCTTGCCCATCACGATAGCAACCTTGCAGCGCGGATCGCCCACGCCAGAAGACCACCATTTGCGGCCGTTGATCACATATTCATCGCCATCGCGTTCGATGCGGGTTTCGATATTGGTCGCATCCGAACTGGCGGTGAAGGGTTCGGTCATCAGAAAGGCCGACCGGACCTTGCCGTTCATCAGCGGTTCGAGCCATTCGTCCTTCTGTTCGCGCGTGCCATAGCGATGGAAGACTTCCATATTGCCGGTGTCGGGCGCGGAACAGTTGAAGACTTCGGATGCAAAACCGATGCGGCCCATTTCCTCGGCGCACAGCGCATATTCGAGATTGGTGAGGCCCGGGCCTTCGAATTCGAACGTCTCATCGACATGATGATGGCTGTCGTTGCGCGGCGGCATGAACAGGTTCCAGATGCCCTGATCCTTGGCCTTGGCCTTCAGATCCTCGACCACCTGGATCACCTTCCAGCGTTCGCCTTCCGCATCCTGTTCGCGGTAGGTGGGGACCGCCGGGCGGACATGATCCTCGATGAAGTTCTTGACCCGGTCGCGCCAGTAGGTTTGCCGTTCGGTCGGTTCGAAATCCATCGTGGTAATCCTCTCTCTTTTTTCCGTTTGGCCGGGAAACTGGCATAGGAAACGACCCTGCGCCAAGCGCTTTCTTCAAGGAACAAGCGTGCCGGCGTCGACATCCCCCCGTGCCGCAGCGTCAAGTGCATCGCGGCGGCGTTTCTCCAGCGTCACCAGCCGCGCCTCATGCTCTTCGCGGCTGATCGGGAAGCGCCCCAGCCAGTATGCCGCGACCAGTGCGAGCATCACGGTTGCGACTCCGTAATAGACGATCATGTCGGCCAGAATTGCGGGGTCGACATCGGCTGCGCGGGCACCGCCGGGCAGCTGCGAAATCGATACGATCTGGCCGGTCAGGAAGATGCCCACGCCGGTGGCGCATTTCTGGATCAGCCAGTTTCCCGAATAGAAGGCGGCTTCCGCCCGGCGGTTGGCGCGTTCCTCGAACGCCTCCACGATTTCCGCGATCATCGATGTGGCCGAGATCATCATCACCACGCCGAACATATTGGCGAACAGCAGCATGGCGAGGAACGTCAGCGTGGAGGCCGTGGTGCCCGCTTCGGGCCAGATCCCGGCCAGGAACAGCGCATAGGGCGCAAGGCCCAGGGTCACGCTGCCAAAGGCCCCGATGACCGCGCTTTTGGCCTTGCCGAAGGCACGGTGCATGTGCCCCACGATCAGGAACATGAGCACGACCGACAGGAACAGGCTGGCAGCATAGCCAAGCAGGCCGGTGAACCAGTCGGGCGCGCCTGCGAACAGCGGCCGGTCCAGCTGCCAGACGAAGACGTTGAGGTAATTGGCGATCGAAAAGGTCATGCCCTGATTGACATATGCCGCCAGCGCGCCTGCGCCGAAGATCAGGAAGCTCTTTTCCGAAAAGGCATCGAAGATTTCGTCAAAGGTAGTCCGCACCGAGAACGGCGGCGGGCGCCGGTCGGGCCACCGTGCAACCAGCCGGTGCTGGCCCAGCGCCGATCCCGCGACCGACAGCATCATCAGCACCGCGCCGAATATGCCGAAGCCGAGATAGCCGTCGCGTGTCAGCAGGCCGTCGGGGCCGGACATGAATACTGTGTAGGCCAGCACCATCATCACGATCCCGCCAACCCAGCCGAACAGGAAGCGATAGCGGAACAGCGTGGTGCGCTCGTCATAGTCCTGCGTGATTTCGGGCACGAGGCTGATCGACGGCACCTCGCACGCAGATAGCAGCACGCGCACCCCGACGGCGATCGCCACCAGACCGGCAAAGCTCGGCGCTTCTCCGCCCGGCGGGTGCCACAGCAGGGCCCACAGCAGCGCCAGTGGCACCGGCGCGATATAGAGCCAGGGCAGGCGCCGGCCCCATTTGGTGTAGGTGCGGTCCGAAAGGTTGCCGATGATCGGATCGATCAGCGCATCGACGAACAGCGCGATCAGCAGGGCAAAGCTGACCAGCCGCGCATCCATGCCCAGCACCTGGTTGTAGAAGATCAGCAGGAAGAAGCTGAAGCCCAGGTCTTTCACACCGAAGGCCACCGCACCGAAGCCGTGGATGATCTTCAGCCGCTGGGGAAGAGGCCCTTTAACGAACGCCATGGCTTGCGCCCTTGGCCCCGATTTGCCGCCGCATCAAGCGCAACCTCTCCACGGCTTCGGACTGACGCTACGGCATGGCGCTTCGCCGTCATAGCCCTTGCGGATGCCTTGCGAATCACCCTAACGTAAACGTCAAGTGAGAATAATGGAGAGAGGAGTCGGTCATGTCCGATCTGGAAAGCTTCCGCGCTGAAACGCGCGAATGGCTCGAAGCGAATTGCCCCCCGGAAATGCGCAAACCCGTCCGCGACGAAGGCGATGTCTACTGGGGCGGCCGCAATGCCAGCTTCAAGAACGATGCGCAGAAGGCGTGGTTCGAAGCCTGCCGCGAGAAGGGCTATACCGTGCCCGAATGGCCCAAGGAATATGGCGGCGGCGGCCTCAGCCCGGCGGAAGGCAAGATCCTGCGCCAGGAAATGGCTCGTATCAATGCGCGCCCCCCGCTTTCCAGCTTCGGCATCTGGATGCTCGGCCCGGCGCTGCTGCACTTCGGCACCGAAGGCCAGAAGAAGCGCTTCCTCAATGAAATCGCCGACGGCAAGATCCGCTGGTGCCAGGGTTATTCCGAACCGGGTTCGGGATCGGACCTCGTGTCGATGCAGACCTATGGCGAAGACAAGGGCGATCACTGGATCGTCAACGGCCAGAAGATCTGGACCTCCTATGCCGATGAAGCCGACTGGATCTTCTGCCTCGTCCGCACGGACAAGGAGAACAAGTACCAGGGCATTACCTTCATGCTGTTCGACATGGCGGGCGAAGGCGTCTCGACCAAGCCGATCAAGCTGATTTCCGGCAACAGCCCGTTCTGCGAAACCTTCATGGACGATGTGAAGGTGCCCAAATCCTATGGCGAAGACTGCCCGGCCTATGTCGGCGAGATCAATCGCGGCTGGGACGTGGCGAAATATCTGCTCGGCCATGAGCGCGAGATGATTTCGGGCACCGGCGGCGGCGACCGGGCCTCCTCGCTCGGCGCGGTAACCGCGCGTCAGGGCACGCTGGACCCCGTGCTGCGCGCGGAAATGGCGATGTTCGACGTCGATGCGCTGTCCTTCACCGCCATGAGCGAGAAGTTCATGGACGAGCTGAAGGCGAAGAAGGGCCATCCCGCCCAGCCCAATATGCTCAAATATGCCGGGACCGAGCTGAACAAGCGCCGCCACGAACTTCTGATGGCGGCAGGCGGCACCATGGCGCTGGAATGGGAAAGCGAGGAAAGCAACGGCGGCAAGACCGCCCGCAGCTGGCTGCGCACCAAGGCCAATTCGATCGAGGGCGGCACGAGCGAAGTCATGCTCAACGTCATCTCGAAACGTATCCTCGACCTTCCGGGAGCCTGATCGATGCCCCTTTATTACGACGACGACCAGACGATGCTGGCCGAAACCGCACAGCAGTTCATGGCCGAAGAAGGCGCGATTGCGAAACAGCTGCGCCACTGGCGCGACCGCAATTGCAAGGATGGCTTCGGCCACGGCCTGTGGAAGCAGTTTGCGGAAATGGGCTTCACCGGCATGCTGGTGGATGAGGATGACGGCGGGCTTGGCATGGGCCATGTCGAAGCGGGCATCGTGCTCGAGAATATCGGCCGCAACCTGACGCCTTCGCCCTTCCTGTCCTCCTCCGTACTCGCCGCCACGGCGCTGAAGCATGGCAGCGATGACACGCGCGGCCGCTGGCTGCCGGGTCTGATCGAAGGCGAGAAGGTCTATGCCGTCGCCATCGACGAAGGGCCCAAGCACCGCCCCGAAACGATTGCCTGCAAGGCGGAAAGATCGGGCAATGGCTTCAAGCTGTCGGGCAAGAAGGATTTCGTGGTCTATGGCGCATCGTCCGAGATGATCGTCGTCGCCGCGCGCACTTCGGGCAGCGACAGCGACGAGGACGGCATCACCCTGTTCGCCGTGCCGCAGGACGCCAGCGGCATGAGCCATGACAGCGTGCGGCTGGTCGACAGTTCGATGGCCAGCCACATCACCTTCGATGGGGTGGAGCTGGACGGCGATGCCGTGATCGGCGAAGTCGATGGTGGCCGCGAAGTGCTGAACGCCATGCTGAAGGCAGGCCGCGTCGGTGCGGCAGCCGAAGGCGTGGGCGTGGCGCAGGGCGCGATGGACATGACCGTCGATTACCTCAAGCAGCGCAAGCAGTTCGGCAAGCTGATCGGCGAATTCCAGGCGCTGCAGCACCGTGCTGCGCATCTCTATTCCGAAGTCGAGATCGCCCGCGCGGTCACCATCAAGGCGGCGCAGCTGCTCGATGGCGGGAGCGACAAGGCCGATCTGATGGTCTCGGTTGCCAAGGCCAAGGTGGCCAAGGCGGCCGGCCTTGCGGTGAAGGAAGGCGTGCAGATGCATGGCGGCATCGGGATGACCGACGAATACGACATCGGCCTCTACATGAAACGCGATCGGGCGCTGCAGGAATTCCTCGGCGACCAGTATTACCACGCGGGCCGGGTGGCCGACCTCAGCGGCTATTGATTGAAGCATCTCGTCATTGCGAGGAGCCACAGGCGACGCGGCAATCCATCTTCTGGCGTCAAGATTACCGCGACGCCCGCACTTGGATTGCTTCGCCAGGCTCGCAATGACGACATGAAGGAAGCAGAGAAATGATGAATCTCAAGGACCTCTTCGGCCTCGAAGGCCGCGTCGCGCTGGTCACCGGTGGCAGCCGCGGGATCGGGCGCATGATCGTGGAAGGCCTGCTCGCTGCAGGTGCCGAACGCGTCTACATCGTCGCCCGCAAGCAGGAACAGGTGGATGAAACCGCCAGTGAACTGGGCTACAAGGTCGTCGGCCTGGTCGGCGATCTCAGCCAGATGGACGGCATCCAGCAGCTGGCGGATGAAATCGCCAAGCGCGAGGACAAGCTCGACATCCTCGTCAACAATGCCGGGGCTGCCTGGGGCGAACCCTTCGAGGAATTCAGCGAGGCGGGCTGGCACCGCACGATGGACCTCAATGTGAAGACGCCGTTCTTCCTGACGCAGAAGCTGTTCCCGCTATTAAAGAAGGCCGGCACCAAGGACCGCCCCGCCAAGGTGCTGATGATCGCCAGCATCGACGGGATGAAGACCAACCCCTGGCCGACCTATCCCTATCAGGCCTCGAAGGCCGGACTGATCCATTTGACGCGCCGCATGGCGGCCGAACTGATCCGCGACAATATCGTGGTCAACGGCATCGGCCCGGGGGCTTTCCCCAGCGCCATGAACCGTGCCGCGCGCGATCACGAGGACGCCGTGAAGAAGGGCATCCCCAGCCAGCGCGTGGGCGATACCGAGGATATGGCAGGCGGCGCGATCTATCTGCTCAGCCGCGCGGGCGATTATGTCGTCGGCACGACGCTGGCGATCGATGGCGGCGTGGTGAACGCCAATATGTCGACCAGCTTCGTCGATCCTTCGGGAGAGTGACCGTCCGGCCTGTCCGCGCGAAGCGGTAGCTGAAAACAGGAAGGCTCCGCTGCAAGGCGGGGCCTTTTTTATGGCGCCAGACTATTGGTAGAAGACATAGCCCATCGTGGATGATACGTTGTATCAATGACAGAACAAGTTTCCATGAAACCTACGGATTTCTTCACCCGCGACATGGCGGAACGCTATGACGATCGTAACAGCGGCCTCAGCGATATCTCGAACAACCTGCATTTCCTGATGCGGCTGACGATGCACGACCTTCCGCAGGACGCGCGCATCCTCTGCGTGGGCGTTGGAACCGGCGTCGATATTCTCGCGCTCGCCTCCCACTTTCCGGGCTGGACCTTTACCGGTGTCGATCCTTCGGGCGAAATGCTGGAAGTGGGCCGTCGGCGTCTGGCTGACGCAGGCCTGCTCGACCGGTGCACATTGGTCGAAGGCTATGTCGAAGACGTGGACGCTGGCGATTTCGATGCCGTGGTCAGCCTGCTGGTCGCCCATTTCGTGAAGCGGGAACAGCGCGGCGCCTTTTACAGCGCGGTCCACGACCGATTGCGGGGGGGCGGGACATTCCTCAGCGCGGAGATCAGCGCCGATCTCGATGCGTTCCATTTTGCCGCGATGCTCGAAGACTGGAAGCAGGTGCATTCCCTGATGGGGGCAAGCCCGGAAGCGCTTGCCAACCTGCCTACGTCTATGCGCGAGACGCTGTCCGTAGTGTCTCCGCGAGAGACCGAGGGTTTGTGGGAGCAGGCGGGCTTCGCCAGCCCGGTACCGTTCTTCCAGTCCTTCATGATCCGCGGCTGGCACGCGAAAAAGGGCCGCTGACGGTATGCCGGCGGCCCCTCTTGTTCGGTCTGCTCAGGCCGGTCAGCGGATGAAGTAACCGATGACGCCCCAGCGGCCTGCGTCCTTGCTCATCACGACAGTTTCGCTCGCTTGCCCGGCATCGGCATATTCGGTGGTGAAGACGATCATCCGGTAATCGCCTTCGGGCATTCCCGGCAGCGTGGTGGATGCCTGAATAGATGAAACGGTGCGGGTCACCATCTTGCCGAGCGGCTTGCGCACGGGTTCGGCCTGCGCGGTCCACGCGTCGGGTGTAACGGCGGATTTGAACGTAGGACCGGCTTCGGCCCAGCTTTCGGCATATTTACCTGCATCGATCAGGCCCACCCACTGGCGGGCGGCTTTTTCCGCTGCTGAATTTTCGCGCACGGTATTCTCGACCTGGCGTTCTCCTGCCTGCGCCTGACCGGCATCGGAACCTCCGGCACTGGAGAAAAGAAGGGTGGCGGCGATGGCTACGGTAAGCATAGCGATTACTCCTATGATCCAGGGGACATAATTTCGTCCCGCCGGGGTTGCTGATGGCATCGGAGTATCGGTGGCGGCGCGCTCTGCGCCCATCCCCATTTGCTGGGGTGCATGGTTTTGAGGGGGCGTCTGGGGGTGGGGGTGGGCGGGCTTTGCCTCCTGCTCCCCCAAGATTCTTGCGGCTTCGCGGCTGCTCGACACCCCAAGTTTCTTGCGGGCCTCGCGCAGATAGTCGTTGACGGTGTGGACCGACAGATCGAGCTCGCTCGCTGCCGATTTGGCTGTATGTCCGGCAAGGAGAAGGCGCAGCACCTCGCGTTCGCGATCGGTCAGCTGATCCACCCCCCTGGCCACGATCAGCTCATCAATTCGCGGACGAAGGGGATGAGGCCGGTCTGCCGCTGGCGCTTCATCCTCTCGGCATCGAGGATCTCGCGCACCTTGGCGAAGCATTCGCCGGCATCTTCGTTGATCACCACATAATCATAGGCGTCCCAGTGGCTGATCTCGCTCCGCGCGCGCTCCATGCGGGCGGCGATCACCTCGTCGGTATCGGTGCCACGGCCGCGCAGGCGCTGTTCGAGTGCGGCGATGCTGGGCGGCAGGATGAACACCCGGACCACGTCCTGCTGGTCCTTCTGGTAGAGCTGCTGCGTGCCCTGCCAGTCGATGTCGAACAGGAAATCCTGTCCTTCCTTCAGCGCATTGCGGATGCGGCCCTTGGGTGTCCCATAGCGGTGGCCGAAGACCGGCGCCCATTCGTAGAAATCGTCTTCTTCCACCAGCCGGTCAAACTCGGCATCGCTGACGAAATAATAGTGAACGCCGTCCACCTCGCCCGGGCGCGGTGGGCGCGTGGTGACGCTGACCGACAGCTTGATATCCGGGTCGGCATCCAGCAGCATGCGGCTGATGGTCGTCTTCCCCGCCCCGCTGGGCGAGGAGAGGATGAACATTACCCCGCGCCGTGCAAGCGCATTGTCGTGATTTTCTTCGGAATCGGCCATGCCCGCTAGTGGCGCATGGCCCTATGCGGAATCAACCCCGCATAATGCAGTTTCAGACTGCGGTTTCGCCCTTGGACTGCTTGCGCAGCGCCTTTTCACCGCTCCGGCGCGACTGCCTGCGCGACTGGCTGCGATCGAACAGGGTCTTGGCGAAGAGGCCCGCACCGACAAGGAGGGCACCCGGTACGGATTTCGTCGCGACCTTGGTTACGCCGTAAGCCGCAAGGGTCTGCACCAGCGAACGGTTCTCGACGACATCCTTGGCGAACTTGCTGCCGTACTGGCGGCCAAGCAGGGCTTTCTCCAGCGTCTGGCGCGTCAGGCGCCCCGCGCTGCGCAGCAGAATGTCATGAATAATGACGTTGGTCGAAGGGTTCGGGCTGGGGCCGGGAATGGTGTTCTTGCCCGCAGCATCGTTCTTTGTGCCGTCGATTGCGTCACTCACCCGGTCGGTCAGGTGGTTCGGTTTCTCTTTGCTGGAAAATCCCATAGCTGCCCCTGTTTTTCGCACGGGGCCCAAGGCGCCGTGGCTAGTTCTTTCGGCCGAAGTCGACCGTGACGACATTCGAGCCGTCTTCCGCACCTTCAACGGGCGCGGCGTCGGACTGTTCCTCGTCATTGCCGGCTTCGTCGGTCGGGGCGGGGGCCATGTCGGCCACGGTTGCCTGGAACTGGAGGCCGAAATCGACCGCCGGATCGACGAACTGGGTGATCGCGGCATAGGGAATGTCGAGCGCAGCCGGGATCTGGTTGAAGGACAGGCCGACCGAAAAGCCATCTTCCCGAACGTTCAGGTCCCAGAACTTGTTCTGCAGGACGATCGTCATCTCGTCGGGAAAACGTTCGCGCAGCTGGGCCGGAATGGTCACGCCCGGGGCATGCGTCTTGAAGGTGATATAGAAGTGGTGCGCACCGGGCAGTTCGCTGCCGCCATCTTCGATCTCGCTCAGCACCCTGCCGACCACGGCACGCAGGGCCTCCTGGACGATGGAGTCATAAGGGATCAGGCTATCGGGCGTTTCGTCGCTCATGTGCGCCTAGGTGGAGCGGGGCGGGGCGCGGGTCAAGCGGTTTAAGGCCACCTTTACCCTGTCCAAAGCCGCAATTCCTTGCGCCGGTCGCGCCCGCGCCTATAGGCAGGGCCTATGCGAACTGGCCGTATCGAACGAAACACCGCCGAAACGAAGATCCTGGTCGAGGTGAATCTCGACGGGACCGGCACCTACGACGTATCTACCGGGATCGGGTTTCTCGATCACATGGTCGAACAGGTGGCCAAGCATTCGCTGATCGATATCACGATGAAGGTCGATGGCGATCTGCATGTCGACCAGCATCACACCACCGAAGACAGCGCGCTGGCGCTGGGCCAGGCGCTGGCTCAGGCGCTGGGCGACAAGGGCGGGATCGCCCGTTACGGCAGCGCCTATTCCCCGATGGACGAGACGCTGGCGCGCGTCGCCCTGGATATTTCCGGGCGCCCATATTTCGTGTGGCGCGCCGGTTTCAGCCAGGAAAAGCTGGGCGAATGGGACACCGAGCTGATCGAGCACTGGTTCCATTCGGTGGCACAAACCTGCGGGCTGACGCTGCATGTCGAACTGCTTTACGGCACCAACAACCACCACATTTGCGAAGCGGTCTACAAGGGCTTCGCCCGCGCCCTGCGCACCGCGGTGGAAATCGATCCGCGCAAGGGCGGCGCCGTACCCAGCACCAAGGGCCAGTTGGGAGGCTGATCGGCGATGTTCGTATTCTCTCTTAAATACACCGCGCCGCTGGACGAGGTGGATGCGCTGATGTCCGATCATGTCGCATGGCTGAAAACCCAGCACGAGGCGGGCCATTTCATCGCCTGGGGCCGCAAGGTTCCGCGTGAGGGCGGGCTGATCATGGCGCATGCCCCCGACCGCGAGACGGCCGAGGAACTGGCAGCGTCCGATCCCTTCGTGAAGGGCGGCGTTGCCACCGTGGAGGTGATCGAATTCAGCCCGAGCTTTGTCGCGCCGGGCCTCGAAGGCTTGAAGGGCTGATGGCCGAGATCGTCGCACTCGTGGATTACGGAGCGGGCAATCTGCATTCGGTGGAAAACGCGCTGCGGCGTGTTGGCGCGGACGTAACCGTTACGGCAGACCCCGATGTGCTGCGCGCCGCCGATCGGATCGTCTTGCCGGGCGTGGGTAGCTTCAACGCCTGCGCCGCCGGATTGCGCGCGGAAGCGGGTGTGATCGAGGCCATGAGCGAGCGGGTGCTTGTTGGCGGTGCGCCGTTTCTCGGCATTTGCGTGGGCATGCAATTGCTGGCCACGCGCGGGCTGGAGCATGGGGTGACGCCGGGGCTCGACTGGATCGGGGGCGAGGTCCGGCTGATCGAACCGACCGACCCTTCGGTGAAGGTGCCGCATATGGGCTGGAACGACGTGGCGCTGACGCCGCATGCGAAAGACCATGAATTGCTGGAGGAAGGCGAGGCCTATTTCCTCCATTCCTATCATTTCCACGCCGATCAGCCGCGCGATGTGCTGGCGATGACCGACCATGGCGGCGGGCTCGTGGCTGCCGTGGGCCGCGACAATATGCTGGGCGTCCAGTTCCACCCGGAAAAGAGCCAGAGCTTCGGGCTGCAGCTGATGGAAAGGTTCCTCGAATGGCGGCCGTGAACATTACTACCCTATCGACGAAGAACAGCGGACCGAAACAATGATCGTCTTTCCTGCCATCGACCTCAAGGGCGGCCAGGTCGTGCGCCTTGCCGAAGGCGATATGGACCGCGCCACCGTCTATGGCGACAACCCCGCCGCGCAGGCGACGCTGTTTGCAGAGGCTGGGGCGGGGCATCTGCATGTCGTCGATCTCGACGGGTCCTTTGCCGGATCGGCGCAGAACCGCGATGCGGTTGAAAGCATCGTCGCGGCCTTTCCGGGCCACGTCCAGCTTGGCGGCGGCATTCGCAAGCGCGAGGATGTAGAGGGCTGGTTCGATGCCGGCGTTTCGCGCATCGTCATGGGCTCGGCCGCTTTGAAAGACCCCGAATTCGTCAAGGACATGGCGCGCGAATTCGAAGGCGGCATCGTCGTCGCGGTCGATGCCAAGGATGGCATGGTCGCGACCGAGGGTTGGGCGGAAGTGTCCGATGTGCCCGTGGTTGACCTCGCCCGAAGGTTCGAGGATGCAGGCGTTGCCGCGCTGCTGTTCACCGACATCGGGCGCGATGGATTGCTGAAGGGCGTGAACCTCGATGCAACGGTGGGGCTTGCCCGCCAGGTCGATATCCCCGTCATCGCCAGCGGCGGGGTTAAGGGGCTGGATGACATCCATGTCCTCTCTCTGCATGCGAATGACGGGATCGAAGGTGTGATTACCGGTCGTGCCCTCTATGACGGGCGGCTGGATCTCGCGGCGGCGCTGGCGATGGCGGAACGGGCGTGACCCACGATCACACCATCATTGCGAGCCTAGCGAAGCAATCCAGCGTGGTTCGCTATAGATTGCCGCTTCGCCTCCGGCTTCTCGCAATGACCGGCGAAAGGATTGCACCATGACCGTCCGCATCCGTGTCATTCCCTGCCTCGACGTGCGCGACGGGCGTGTGGTGAAGGGCGTCAATTTCGTCGATCTTCAGGATGCAGGCGATCCGGTCGAACAGGCGCAGGCCTATGACCGCGCCGGGGCGGACGAGCTGTGCTTCCTCGACATTTCGGCCAGCCATGAAGGACGCGGGACGCTGCTCGATATGGTCCGGCGCACGGCGGCGGTGTGCTTCATGCCGCTGACTGTCGGCGGCGGGGTGCGCAGTGTCGAGGATGCGCGCGCCTTGCTTCTGGCAGGGGCAGACAAGGTCGCGGTCAATTCCGCAGCCGTCTCGCGGCCCGAACTGGTGCGTGAAATCGCGGAGAAATTCGGCAGCCAGTGCGTCGTCGCCAGCGTCGATGCACGCGCCCGGACCGAGGGCGAGGGCTTTCGCGGCTGGGAAATCTATACCCATGGCGGGCGCAAGCCGACCGGGATCGATGCGGTCGAGCACGCGCAGAGGCTCGCCGAGCTGGGCGCAGGCGAATTGCTCGTCACCTCGATGGATGGCGACGGGACCAAGCAGGGTTACGACCTCGAACTGACCCGCGCGATTGCCGACAGCGTGTCGGTCCCCGTCATCGCCAGCGGCGGCGTAGGCACGCTCGACCATCTGGTGGAAGGCGTGACGCAGGGCCATGCCAGCGCCGTGCTTGCAGCCTCGATCTTCCATTTCGGCCAGCATTCCATCGGCGAAGCGCACCGCGCACTCCGAAACGCGGGCTTGCCTGCGCGCGGATGAAGCGCATAGGACCAGCCACATGGACACGCTGACCCGCCTCGAAGCAACGATCGCCCGGCGCCTTACCGCCTCGCCGGACGAAAGCTATGTCGCCAAGCTCAACAGCATGGGGCTTGCTAAGATCGCCCAGAAGGTTGGCGAAGAGGCGGTGGAAACCGTGATCGCGGCCATGAGCGGCGAGCGCGAGGAACTCGTGTCCGAAAGCGCCGATTTGCTGATGCACTTGCTGGTGCTGCTCCGGAAGAAAGGTGTGGCGCTGGAAGAGGTCATGGCCGAACTCGACCGGCGTGAAGGCGTGTCCGGCCTGGACGAAAAAGCGAGCAGGAGTGCCTGATGCCGATCGACGCGACCCAGCCCTATGATGACGAGAACATCTTCGCCAGGATCCTGCGCGGCGAAATCCCCTCGACCAAGGTTTACGAAGACGAGTGGGCCTATGCCTTCGAGGATATCAATCCGCAGGCCGAGATCCACACGCTGGTGATCCCCAAGGGCCGCTATGTCAGCTGGGACGATTTCAGCGCCAAGGCCCCGGCAGAGGAAATCGCCGGCTTCGTGCGCGCAGTGGGCAAGGTAGCGCGGGACAAGGGGTTGGTCGAGCCGGGATACCGGATGATGGCCAATGTCGGCGCGCATGGCGGGCAGGAAGTCCCTCATCTGCATGTGCATCTGTTTGGCGGCGAACCGCTCGGCCCGATGATTGCGCGTCGTTAGTCGCTTCCAAGAGTCGCTTCGTCGTTTGCGATTGCACGGCGTTCGGGCGGTGCGCTAGATGCGGGCGCATATGGTTGCGAGGCCCAATTTCCCCGACGGCGTGATCGATGGCGACCGGCATCTCTATGCCGTGCGCGCCTATTACGAAGACACCGATCTTTCCGGCATCGTCTATCACGCCAATTATCTGCGCTGGTTCGAACGAGCGCGGTCCGATCTGCTGCGGCGGCTTGAGATAGACCAGCGCGCGGCCATCGAGGATGGCGGCGGCGCCTATGCCGTTTCGGAGATTAACCTCAAATATTTGCGTCCTGCAAAGCTCGACGACGACATTATCATCGAGACCCGCTGCACCGAACTGAAGGCCGCATCCTGCCGGATGCACCAGACAGCTTCGCGTGGCGATGAACTTCTTGCCGAGGCACATTTGCGCATCGGCTTCGTTTCACCGGGCGGGCGACCCATTCGCCAGCCTGCCCCATGGCGCGAGGCATTCGCGCGTTTTGTCGATACGACAGAGGACTGATGACCACACTATCCCTTCTCGCGATTGCCGCGCCGACCAGCCTCGATCCGGTCCAGCTCTTCCTCGATGCCGACATCGTCGTGCAAGCCGTGATGGCAGGCCTGCTGCTGGCCAGCATCTGGGTCTGGACGATCATCATTTCCTTCACTCTGCGGATGGGACGCATGCGTTCGGCGCAGGCGCGCTATGAGAGTGAATTCTGGCAGGCCGACCAGTTTGACCGTTTCATGAGCGAGCGCGGTAACAAGGACATTCCCTCCGCCCGCGTGGCGCAGGCGGGTGTTGCCGAATGGCGCCGTTCAACCAAGGGCGAGATTCGCGATCGCGAGGCTCTGCGCAACCGGATCGCTGCAGCGATGGACAGCCAGGTGGCGCAGGAAGCGGACGAAGTCGCCGAACGGCTCAACTTCCTGGCTACCGTGGGTTCGGTCGCGCCTTTCGTGGGCCTGTTCGGCACGGTCTGGGGCATCATGAACAGCTTCTTCCAGATCGGCGCGCAGGAAAGCTCCTCGCTCGCAGTCGTCGCCCCCGGCATCTCCGAGGCGCTGTTCGCCACCGCTATCGGCCTGTTCGCCGCCATCCCGGCCGTGATCGCCTACAACCGCTTCAGCCATTCGGTCGAACGGTTTGAGACGCGGCTCACCCGCTTTGCCGACAAGCTGCACGCCAGCTTCAGCCGCCAGCTGGAGCAGCGCTGACATGGCGATGAGTCTCGCTTCGGGCAAAGGCACGCGCCGCCGGCGGGGGCGCGGCGGGCGGCGGCCCATGGCCGAAATCAACGTGACGCCCTTCGTCGACGTCATGCTGGTGCTGCTGATCATCTTCATGGTCACCGCGCCGCTGCTGACGGCGGGCGTTCCCATCCAGCTGCCCGACAGCCGCGCCGACGCCCTGCCGCAGGAGCAGCAGCAGGTCGCGATCAGCATCGACAGCGATGGCTATGTTTATATCGACGACAACCAGGTCCCGGTCGGTGAATTGCCGCAGGCACTGGAATCGATCCCGCAGACCGGCGAAGGGCCGGATGTAACGCTGCGCGCCGACCGTGCGCTCGATTACGGGCGGGTGATGTCGGTGATGGGCGAACTCAACCGCGCCGGGCTCAATCGCATTTCGCTGGTGACCAATGGCGGGCAAGAGCGCGCGCCGGTCAACAGCGGTTCAGGAACCGGGGAATAGCCCACCGCCATGGCAGCTAGCGGCATCAGGAGAGAAGAGCGGACGGGGCTGATCGTCGCCGTGGCCCTGCATCTGCTGGTGCTGGCCGGGCTGGTGTTCCAGGCGCTGCAGGAGCCGCCGCCTATCATCAAGCCCGAACGCATGGTGGTGAGCCTGGCTGAAGACGTCGGGCTGGAATCCACCGCGCCCGATCCGGTGCCCGAAAGCGCGGCGGCGATTGCACCAACGCTTTCCGATGCCCCTGCGCCGACGCCCGAGATCCTCGAAGCGCCGAGCGAGCCGGTTGTCGAACGGCCCACTCCCAAGGTGAACTCGCCCGTACCCGCGCCTGCGCCAAAGCCCCAGCCGCGCCGGGAAAAGCCGCGCGAAACGGCCAAGCCGCAACCGAAGCCCAAAGCGGCGGAAAAGGGCGGCGGCTCTGCGATCGGCAGTGATTTCCTCGCCGGAGCGGGTGACAGCACCCGGACCACCGAAACGCGCACGCCCGCCTCGCAGATCGGCGCGAGCACGAAAGCATCACTGGTTCAGTCCATCGCTCGCGACATCAAACCTCATTGGCAGCCGCCGAGCGGCCCCGAGGTCGAACAGATCACCACCTTCTTGCGCTTTCGTCTGAACACAGATGGCAGCCTTTCCGGCCGGCCCACGGTCGTGCGGCAGACCGGGATCAATGATACCAACAGGGCGCAGGCCAGCCGCCATGCCGAGCAGGCGATCCGCGCGGTCCAGCTTGCCGCCCCCTTCAACCTCCCCGAAGAATATTACGAAGCCTGGAAGGTCGTCGGCCCCTTCAGCTTCGATTGGAGACTAGCCCAATGAAGAAACTGATCATCGCCACGCTCGCATTCGCGGCCAGCCCGCTGGCAGCGCAGAACCAGGATCTCGGAGCGCCGATCGGAGAAGGTCAGGAAGTCGAGACCATCGAGGAAGAAGAAGGGCTTACAGGCTCGGTCAGCTTCGAAGGGAATCTAGACGATCTCGGAATAGCCATCCCCGCCTTCGCAACCGATCGCAATGCGCCCACTCCGGCCAATGCCAACGGCACCGAAGCGTTGGGTCTCGAACTTGCCCGCGTGATCACCTCCGACCTGCGCAATAACGGCCTGTTCAAGCCGACCGGTCCGGACTCGCTGCCCAAGCCGAGCTTTGCGAACATCACCTCGCCCGTATGGTCCACCTGGGGTGTGCGCGGTGCGGAAATGCTCGTTCATGGCTATGTCCGCGCGCGCAGCGACGACCGGCTGACGGTCGGCTGCTATCTTTACGACATGGCGCTGCAGCAGCGGCTCGTGGCGGAAGGCTGGGTGGTTGCGCCCGCCGACTGGCGCCGCGCCGCGCACAAATGCGCCGATCTCGTCTATTCGCGCCTGACCGGGGAAAGCCCGTTCTTCGACAGCCGTATCGCCTATATTGCCGAAACCGGCCCGAAGGATAACCGGACCAAACGTCTTGCCATCATGGACAGCGATGGCGCCAACCACCGCTTCATCACCACCGGCCGCTCGACCGCGCTGACGCCGCGCTATTCGCCCGATTACAAGAAGCTGGTCTATCTCAGCTATGTCGATGGCAACCCGCGCATCTATGTCTACGACATCGGCACCGGCAAGCAGACGCTGGTGAGCCAGAGCGAAAATCCGACCTTCGCTCCGCGCTGGAGCCCGGACGGCCGCTGGATCCTCTATTCCATGGCCGTTGGCGGCAACACCGACATCTACCGGGTGTCCGCGCAGGGCGGCCGCAGCGAACGGCTGACCGATACGCCGGGCATCGACATCGGCGGATCCTATTCACCCGACGGCAGAAGCATCGTGTTCGAGAGCGACCGTTCGGGCGCGCAGCAGTGCTATGTGATGAATGCCGACGGGTCGAACCAGCGCCGGATCAGCTTTGGCGGCTCACGCTGTGCCACACCCGAATGGAGCCCGCGCGGCGACCAGATCGCCTTCACCAATTCGAGCAGCTTCAACATCTCGGTCATGACCCCGTCGGGCGGCAGCGTCCGCACTCTGACCCGCGGCTGGCAGGACGAAGCGCCGACCTGGGCACCCAATGGCCGTATTATCCAGTTCTTCCGGACTGAGCGTAATACGGGCAAGACCTCGCTCTGGCAGGTCGACCTGACGGGCGAGAACGAGCGCAGCCTGCCGACCCCGGTCGATGCTTCCGATCCGGCTTGGGGACCGATCCTGCCTTGAGATCATTGGTCTATTCATGGGGACGGTTAAGTCCGGGGCCTAAAAAGAGTTCCACCGCTGTTTAAAAGGGGACAGCATTATGAATACCCGTTTTGCTACTGCAATGATCATGACGTCGGCGCTTGCGCTGGCAGCCTGCCAGAAGAAAGCGCCGGAAGAAATTCCGCCGCCGCCGGTCGACAACACCGCGCCTACCCCGACGCCCACCACTACCGCGCCTGGTGTCGGCAGCATGGAGCACTTCCTGCAGGCCGTCGGTCAGGCGAACTCGGTCGTCTATTTCGACACCGATCAGTACAACATCGATGCCGAAGACAGCGCCAAGCTTCAACGTCAGGCGCAGTACTTCAACCAGTATCCAAACGTGACCTTCACGATCGAAGGCCATGCCGACGAACGCGGCACGCGCGAATACAACCTCGCACTGGGCGAGCGCCGGGCCAATTCGGCGAAGAATTATCTCGTCTCGCTCGGCATTCCGGCCAGCCGTATCCGCACCATCAGCTATGGCAAGGAACGTCCGGTCGCATTGGGTTCGAACGAAGCCGCATGGGCGCAGAACCGCCGTGCAGCGACGGTCACGATGAACTGATCCGATCGCGTATCTAAACGGAAAGCCCCGGCCGAAACGCCGGGGCTTTTTGTTTCATGGTCTTCTAATGGCCCGAAACGGCTGCGAGAACGCAAGCCTCCCCCGAAAGCGGCGGCGTTTCCTTGCCAATACCGTCAGCATCCCTAAATTGGACCCCATGCTCTTGCACCCAATGACAATCGCGCTGATCCGCTGATGGCAAAAGCTCGCCGTTCGAACGACTGGGGCTTTCCCCGCTGGCGCGGCTATGAGGAAAGCCGTGAGGCCGCGACTGTGCGGCTGTGCGATCGCTATGGCTGCGAGGAGCGCGGCGATTGCCCGGCCCCCAAATCACCCAACAGCCCGGAACGCTGGTATTTCTGCCAGAAGCATGCGGCGGAATACAATTCGAAGTGGGATTATTTCGAGGGGCTCGACAAGGCGGAAAAAGAAGCCCGCACCAAGACCGAGCAGGCCGAGAACGCTGGCTATGCCGAAGCGCAGCATTATGGCTGGGGCGGCGCAGGCGATGGCAGCCGGTCTGCCGACGAGATGCGCGCCCTGGAAGTGCTGGAGCTGGAATCCGATGCGGATTTCGCCGCCGTGAAAAAGGCTTGGCGGGTCAAGGCAAAGGCCGTCCATCCCGATGTGAAGCCGGGCGACAAGGAAGCCGCCGAAGCTTTCCAAAAATACCAGCTGGCCTACGAAATTCTTAAATCGGCGGAAGAACGGCGCGAGTGGAAGGGCTGAAGGCCCACATGCCGCCAAGTCCATAATGGCGCATTAACTCTTCTTTTCCGGATGGTACGCTAAGCCCCGCCAGGGTCGGGAGGGGGCTGATGAAGACACGCACAAATGTTCGCCGGGGCACGAATATCGTCCTTGATTGTCGTATTCCCGTGGAGCGGGCGCAGGCCATCCTGTCCGACATTTCGGAAACCGGCTGCCGCATCGAACTCTTCGATGGCTATGTGCACGAAGGCACCACCATCTTCTTCGAACTCGACGATCGAACCGATCTCGCCGGCCAGATTGTCTGGGTAAGCGGTGGCGAGGCAGGGGTCCGTTTCATGCACAAGCTTACCTCCCATGCGCGGCAGGTGCTGGAGCTCTGACAGTTGGCGTTGAACCAGGTCCGCTCTCTCCGAGGCGACGGATGATTGCCTGTGCTACACGCGGGCCGAGATCGGCGCCTTGTTCGGGATAGAGATAGGGTTCGATCGCTTCCGCTTCCATTACCGCCAGTTCGCCCGAAGGCAGCCGCGCCATATCGATGCGGCAATAGAGCAGGTCGTCAAAGGGAAGGGCGCCCAGAACAGCTTCAGCTTGGGAAAGATCCGATGCCGCAGGTTCGAAGGGCAGTTCGGTGCCGCCATAGAGCGACTGGATCCGATATTCTCTGGCAGCTGCGCGTTTGAGCACGCCGTGGCTGAAGGCGCCGTCGATGAAGACGAAGGTGTATTCGCCTTCCTCCACCACGCTGGGCAGGAAGGGCTGGATCATTGCGGGGTGGCCCATCCGCCATCCGGGCTGTGGCAGGGCATCATGCGCGAAGCTGTGCTGGCCCAAGGCCCCGGCACCGATCTGGCGTTTTACCACCACGCGTGTCGCCTCGAACGCATCAAGCGCGATGGCGACATCGCCGCTCTTCACATCGTCGAACCATAATGTCGGGATGGTGTGCACGCCGGTATCGGCGAGGCTTTTGAGATAGCGCTTGTCGCCATTCCAGCGGACGACGTCGGAGGGGTTGCAGACCTTGATGCCGCGCCGTTCCAGTTCCTCCAGCTTGGCAAGAAACTCATGGAAATGGTCCTGATAATCCCACGCTGTGCCCAGCATGACCAGCTCAATGCCGTCGAACCGGTCCAGCGGTGCGCGCCAGTCGATCTCGACCAGTTGCAAACCCATGGCCCCGAAGGCCGGACGCAGCGCGCCAGTCTCCAGGTCATGCTCGAAGGCATCGCCCCTGCGCGGACCGCTGCCGGGCAGCGTATCCGCGCAGGCGAGAAAACCGATCTTGGTCAGACTGCCTCCAGCGCCTGCTCGAAGTCGGCGATGAGGTCGTCGGCGTCTTCGATGCCGATGGAGATCCGCACGAGATTATCGGTAATACCCAGTTCCGCGCGCCGCCCTTCGGCGACCGAAAGGTGAGTCATCGATGCTGGATGGCTGGCCAGCGTCTCGGTCCCGCCGAGACTGACTGCCAGCTTGGCAATCTTAAGCGTGTCCAGGAAGCGGAAGCATTCCGCCTCCCCGCCCTTGAGCAGCAGCGAGAAGGTCGAGCCTGCGCCGAGGCAGTGACGATCATAGATGTCCTGCTGGCGCTCGTCCTTGATCATGCCGAGATAGCCGAGGCCTTCGACCTTGGGGTGCTTCGACAGGAAATCGCAAACCTTGGCAGCGTTCTCACCCGCGCGGCTCATGCGCAGTTCGACGGTTTCGAGACTGCGGCAGAGCATCCAGGCAGTGTTCGGATCGCAGATACCGCCCATGGTGTTACGCAGCATGCGGACCGGGTCCATCCACTTCTTGGCCCCGGCAATCGAGCCTGCGACGAGGTCCGAATGGCCACCGACATATTTGGTCAGCGAATAGCAGACGATGTCCGCGCCGTGTTCCAGCGGGCGCTGCCAGAGCGGGCCGAGGAAGGTGTTGTCGATAGAGATCGGGCATTCGAGGCCCGCCGCATCGACCGAAGCACGTACGGCTTCGATGTCGACCAAGGCATTCGTCGGGTTACCCGGGCTTTCGAGATAGACCATCGCGACCTTGCCGCCGTTGGTGTTGGCCATGTCCTTGGCCTTCGACAGCACGGCATCGATTTGCTCACGCGTGGCACCGGCGGGGAAGTCGACATAGTCGATGCCCCAGCGCGACATCCACTTGGCCACGAAGCCTTCGGTCGCGGCATAAAGCGGTCCCGAATGGACGATCACGTCGCCCTTGGAAGCATAGGCGAGCATGAGGACGCAAATTGCGGTCATGCCGCTGGAGAAGGAAAGCGCGTCCTCCGCGCCGTCCCATACCGAGAGACGATCCTCGAGGATTTCCTGGTTGGGTGCGTTGAAGCGCGAATAGACCAGACCGTCCGCGCCGCCGGGCCGCTTGCCGGTGATGCCTTCAAAATGGCGCTTGCCGTCGGCCGCGCTCGGAAAGGCGAAGGTGGAGGTAAGAAAGATCGGTGCCTTCAGAGAACCTTCCGACAGAGTCGGGTCGAAGCCGTGGCCCATCATCAGGGGGCTGGGCTTGAGTTCGCGGCCGGCGATCTTGGTAACTTCGGGCTTGGGCGCCATGCGGGGGCTGGTGGGATCGATTTCGTGATCGCTCATGATGTCAGAGCATCCTTCCTAACGTGCCGCTCCCAGGAAGGCGGGAGCAGATGGACTATGCGGGGCACCCGTTCCTAACCTCCGCAGGAACGCCTCTCCGCCACACAGCCGATATGCGCCAGCCTCTATGTCGGTTCCTGATTGGTTTCAACTGAGACGAGAGGCGAGCGAGGGCTCAGTGAGTCCAGTCGAGCGCCAGGCTGTTCATGTGCCAGCGCAGTTGCTCGGCGGTGGCACCGGGCACATCATTGACCCGCTTCAGTATCATCTCGCCATCATAGCGGACCGGGCGCCCCGATGTGTCCGTGGCCGTGATGTCCAGTGGCGCTGTGTAATAGCTCGATCCGGCGGCACCTTCCATCCGGCCGGAACCGACGGCAACGGAAATGTCTGTCAGGTCGGAAAAGTGACCGGCCCATTGGGTCTTGGACCACTTCCGCTTGCTGGCATGGTCCAGCAGCGCCCAGGCCTGATCGAATTCCTTCAGTTCGATCGCGCGGGCAAAGGAAGTGGCGATATTGCGTGCGCCCTTTTCGGTCTTTTCGGCTTCGGGCGAAAGGCTGGGCGGAGTAAGATCGGGCGTCCCGTCGTTCACGCCATTATCCGCCAGCGCTCCCGCGGCTGGCGGGGGCGGTGGTGGTGGCGGAGCAGGCATTTCGCTAGCATCGGCCTGCTGGTTAGCTTGGGACGGAGGCTGCTGCGCCTCGCCGCCGCCAGAATTGCAGGCGGCAAGAGCGAAAGAGCCAAGAACGATAAGGGTGGGTGCTGTTGCTTTCATACAAAGAAAATCGGGAAACGAAATCAATCGTTCCCCGACCACTATTCTTTGCGATAAAAGGCTCTGCTTGCCTATTTCGGCGCGAGGACCATTACCATCTGGCGGCCTTCGAGACGAGGGAAGCTTTCGACCTTGGCGAGTTCTTCCATATCGTCACGCACGCGGTTCAGCAGGTCCATGCCCAGCTGCTGGTGCGCCATTTCGCGGCCACGGAAGCGCAGAGTGCATTTCACCTTGTCGCCGTTCTCGATGAACTTGTTCACATTACGCATTTTCACGTCGTAATCGTGATCATCGATGTTCGGGCGCATCTTGATCTCTTTGATTTCCTGCGTCTTTTGCGTCTTTCGCGCGAGGTTCGCTTTTTTCTGCGCCTCG
>NZOF01000178.1 GCA_002695185.1 Erythrobacter sp. | reverse complement strand
GCTCATCTAAGAAGTCCCTCATTTTGGAAATTAGGGCAAAAAGCGGACACTGAGTTGAATAGTCAAGCGACCGAATGTGGGCCGAGAACTGATAGTCCGCTTTTGGTTTAGTGTCAGCGGTCCTCACTGCTGGCGCAATGACTAAACCTACAGGCGGAAGCCCCGCCTGTAGGATAGCGCGAGTGCGGTGTTATTAGTGGTTCATCTTCGGACACCTTACTGGTCGTTCAAGGTCTTATACTCGTGTCGCGAAGTCACGATCGCTGCCAACTGTCACTCAGATGGCTGTCCTGCTTTTATCCGCACAGCGCACCGCTCTACCCATTCGCTGATCAGCGGTTCGGCGGGCTGCAGGTCCTTGAACCACTGGAATGGCGATGCGCAAAGCATGTCCGCGGCACTGAATCGCTCACCTAATAGCCAAGGGCCGGCGCGAAGCGGCTTGACGAGGCGCTCGAGCATTGTTGCCTCGTCGCGCAAGCCGGACTCGATTGCGGGATGCGACACGCCTGCCCATTTCAAGATCAATAGCGGTTCCATCACGCCCTGATACCATGACAGCCACGACAAATAGGCTCCACGGCCCTTTTCGCCGACCGTGGGCCCCAGCTTGGCTTCGGGGTAAGCATCCGTAAGGTAGAGCACGATTGCCCCGCGTTCGCGGACATAGTCATTGCCATCTACCAAATAAGGGACTTTCTTTTCTGGATGGGGGTTGTCCGGGTCGGGCGCGCCGGAACCGTCCTGACGTACGATGGTGACTTCGCGGATCTCGATTTCGGCGCCGAGTAATCTGACAAGGTCGACGATCATGTCGGACCGCGACTGGGGCGAATGATAAAGGGTGATCATCGGGTTGCTCCTTTCGTTGAGTGAAGCGAAGGGATAGTTCCCACCTACTGACAGATTGGGGCAGTAACGAACATGGCAAGACAGGATAGGCTCATGCGGCTGCTTTCAGCTCTCAGGCGGCTGCCTTCTCCCGTCACCGCTAAAAGGTTGGCTGCCGAAACCGAAATCTCGATCCGCCAGCTTTATCGCGACATCTCGACCTTGCGCGCGGGCGGCGTGCTCATCGATGGCGCGACAGGATACGGCTACACGCTGACCGAAGACCCTGCCCTGCCGCCGCAAAGCTTTTCGCGCCTTGAAACCGAAGCGCTTACGCTGGCTGTCGGCAGTCTCGATCAGCTCGGGGACGAACGGCTGACACGGGCTGGCAAGGACGCGCTAGCCCGGATCATCGCCAGCCTCCCCGATCATCAGGCGCGTCATTCCCTGCATGCGATTATGCGATCATGGCGACCAGTCATGGATCGGCCCAACATTACTGTCGACGTCGAATTATTACGCGAAGCCTGCTGGGAAGAAATCAGTGTGCATTTCGCTTATCGTGACAAGCAGGGCCGTCGTAGCGAACGTGAAATTCTGCCGCTCGGACTCTCTTACAGCCCGACAACCCTCATGCTCGTGGGCTGGTGTCTACTGCGCGAGGATTACCGGACCTTCGAAGTCGCGCGCATGGACACGCTTACCAGGGGCGACACGAGCTTCCGACCGCGCCGCGTCGACCTATTGCGCCGCTATGTGGCAATGCGCATGGCCGAGTGGGAGGCGGAGCAAGTTGCGAAAAGCGAGGAAAACTAATCGCGCACGGAAAAGGCCTTTCCAGAGCGGAATCGCGAAAGCGTGGCGTTTTTAAAGATTATGGAGGTAAAATCTTATCACAGGCCTGCAATCGCCATCAAATCAGCGCCATCGGATGAGCCTGCTATAAAATTTTGTCTGCGACGTAAGCTGCAGCGTCTCAATTAGCAGTAGAAGTAATCTTAGGACGATCTGCCAATGTGCAGATCCTCACTCCGCCATCTGCTGCAGTGCCTCGCCTGACGGAAAGCCAGCAATATCCAGCGGTGCCACCGGTGCCAGGCGGTTGCGAACGATGGCTTCGGGCATTTCCACTGCCAGCCACTGGATCAGCGCCTCGCGGATATCGCAGCGAAGATCGTAGAGCGTGGGAGAATCCTTGGCCGTTACCAAGAACCGCACCTCGATCGCGTCGCGCGTCAGTTCGGTCACCTGCATGTGCTTCACCCGCCCGTCCCAGCGCGCATTGCTTTCGACCAGCTCCTCGAACTTGGCGCGGATGGGATCGAGCCGGGTCACCGGATCGACATAGAGCATGATCGTGCCCATCAGCTGCGCGGTGGTCTTGGTCCAGTTCTGGAAGGTCTCGTCGAGGAACTTGGAGGTCGGCACCACCAGCCGCCGTTCGTCCCACACCTTGACCACGACATAGGTCGTGCGGATTTCCTCGATCCAGCCCCACTCGCCTGCGATTATCACGGCATCGCCCACGATCACCGGCTCGGTCAGCGCCATCTGTACTCCGGCGATCAGCGATTTAAGCGCTGGCTGGGCCGCTGCACCCACGGCGAGACCGGCAAGGCCTGCCGATGCCACCAGCGTTACGCCGATGTCGCGCACGCCCGGGATGGCCAGCAGCATCAGCCCGATCACCACGAAGACGATGATGAAGGTGGCGATGCGGTTGAACAGGGCCAGCTTCGTCCGCCGCCGCCGCGCCCGGCGGTTGTCCTCCATGGAATCGTCGTTGCGCAGGATCGCCACTTCCACCAGTGCATGGAGGATCGCCAGCACCATCCAGCCCACGAACAGCGGCATGACCACGCCGCCGATCCGGTCCCAGATCTCGTTCAGCACGGGAAAGATCGAGGATACCGCCACCAGCGCGAGCATGATCAGCGCCCAGCGGCTGGGCTGGGCCAGCCTCCGCACCACGATATTGTCGGACTGGCTCTCGCTCGACCGGGCAAATCGCCTCAGCAGGCCGAAAGCGGCCGCGTGCAGGAGCAGTGCAGCAGCTATCGTGACGATTGCAACGAGGCCGACGGCGACCCACCATGGCAGGAAGGCGAGATGGGTGTTTATCCAGTCAGGCATGGGCGAAGGCTATGGGATCGGCGTTTATGCTGCAAGTGCGAAAGAAACTTCGCCTGTGCGCCTCTTGCCCCCCGTTCCGTTTGTGTTCTAACGCGCTTTCGTGAGCCAGCCGCTGCCCCTGCCCTCCCTCCACGCCAGCCATGCCGGAACCTGGCTGCGCGAAGCCAATGGCGCGACGCGCGGCTGTTCCAAGGGCGAAGCGGTGATGGCGGCCGCCGATACGCCGCTGCTGCTGATGAACGCGCCACTGGTGGCGAGCCGGCTGGGCTATCCCGACCTTTCGGGGCTGGATTTGCTGGAGCTGTTCGCCTTCGTCCACCCGGCGAAATTCTGCGTCCCCACCCCCAAGGGGCTGGCGCATGCGCTGGGGCTGGACGAACCGGAAGATGACGCGGGCGTGCCCCTGCTGCTGCAGAAGGCCGCCGGCGCGCTGATCACCACTTGCGAAAGCGATGACTGGGCCGAGCGCGAAGGCGCCTGGTCTTCGCTGCAATCGCTCACCCGGCTGCGCTGGCCGTGGGCCAATGTGCTCGCCCCGCATATCCGCAAGCCGGAGCGGGCGGAGAAGTGGCTGTTTACCCGGCTGCCCGAATGGGAGGAAACGCCCGAACGCCCCCAGCCCTCGCAAGTCCTGATCGAGGAGCCCGAGATCGAGGCGCATCTCGAACGGCTGACCGGCGAAGGTGCGGAACGGCGCGAGGGCCAGCGGCTGTTCGCGCGCGGGGCGGGACACGTCTTTTCGCCGCGCGACCGGCAGAAGCGCCCGCATCTCTTGCTGGCGCAGGCGGGGACGGGGATTGGCAAGACGCTGGGCTATCTCGCCCCGGCATCGCTCTGGGCGAGCGCGTCGGGCGGGACGGTGTGGGTCAGCACCTATACCAAGAACCTCCAGCGCCAGCTCCGCCGTGAAAGCACGCGGGCCTGGCCTGCCGCCCGCCCCGATGGCTCGCCGCCCGTGGTGGTGCGCAAGGGGCGCGAGAACTATCTCTGCCTGCTCAATCTGGAAGATGCGCTGCAAGGCGGCTTTTCCGGACGGCCCGCGATCCTGGCGCATCTGGTGGCGCGCTGGGCCGCTTATTCGCAGGATGGCGACATGATCGGCGGGGATTTGCCCGGCTGGCTCGGCACGCTGTTCCGCAAGCGCGGGATTGCCGCCCTCACCGACCAGCGCGGCGAATGCGTCTATGCCGGATGCCCGCATTACCGGAAGTGCTTCATCGAGCGCAGTGCACGCAATGCGGCGCAGGCCGATCTGGTCATCGCCAATCATGCGCTGGTGATGGTCAATGCGGCGCGCGGGCGCGATCTTGCCAGCCGCCCTACTCGCATCGTCTTCGACGAAGGGCACCACGTGTTCGACGCCGCCGACAGCACCTTTTCCGCAGCGCTGACCGGGCAGGAGGCGATCGAGCTGAGGCGCTGGATCATCGGGCCGGAGCGTAATTCGCGCGGCCGGCGGCGCGGACTGGCGGCGCGGCTTGCCGATGTGGCCAGCTATGACGAGGCTGGCGGCGAGGCTGTGGAAGCCGCGGTGGAGGCTGCCGACGCCCTGCCTTCCGACGGCTGGCTGGGGCGGCTGGCGGAAAACGCGCCCTCGGGACCGCTCGAGGCGCTGCTCGCACAGGTCCGCGCCACGACCTACGCACGCGATGAGAGTGGGCAGGAGGCGGGTTACGGCATCGAGACCGAAACCTCGCAGCTTCCCGGCGAACTAGTTGAGGCCGCGGGCACTGCCGCGCAGGCACTGGCGCAGCTGCGCACGCCGCTGCTCAAGCTGGCCGGGCGGCTGGAAGCCGTGCTGGAAGATGCGCCCGACTGGCTGGACGGACAGGGCCGCGCCCGGATCGAAGGCGCGCGGCATTCGCTCAGCTGGCGCATCGATCTGATCGCGGCATGGGAAGCCTTGCTGTCGCGGCTGGGCGGACCGGCGGATCCGGAATTCGTCGACTGGCTGGCGGTGGATCGCAACGACGCGCGCGAATTCGATGTCGGGCTTTATCGCCACTGGCTCGACCCGATGAAGCCATTCGCCAAGGTTGTGCTGGAGCCCGCGCATGGCGTGATGCTCACCAGCGCTACGCTGACCGACCGGGACGAGACCGGGCCCGACTGGCCACATGCCATCAGCAAAAGCGGCGCGCCGCATCTCGAACTCATGCCCAAGACCGCGCAGGCGGACAGCCCGTTCGACTATGCAGGCCGCGCCGAAGTGCTGATCGTCACCGATATCAAGCGGGGCGATATTCCCGCTCTTGCCGGTGCCTATGCCCGGCTGATCGAGGCATGCGGTGGCGGCGTGCTGGGCCTGTTTACGGCGATCCGCCGGATGCGGGCGGTCTATGGCCGGATCGCCGACCGTCTCGCCCGCGAAGGCCTGCCGCTTTATGCCCAGCATGTCGATCCGATCGACACGGGCACGCTGACCGATATTTTCCGCGACGATGCGCGCGCCAGCCTGCTCGGCACCGATGCCTTGCGTGACGGGGTCGACGTTCCCGGTCGCAGCCTGCGCTGCGTTGTCATGGAAAGCGTGCCGTGGCCCCGCCCCACCATCCTGCACCGGGCCCGCCGCGCGGCTGCGGCTGAGGAAGAAGGCGGAGCCAAGCGCTTCGACGACCGCATCATTCGCGCCCGGCTGGCACAGGCGTTCGGCCGCCTGATCCGCAGCCGAGAAGATTCGGGCCATTTCATCGTCCTGTCGCCAGCCTTCCCCAGCCGCCTGCTGTCGGCCTTTCCCGAAGGCACGCCCGTCATACGCCTGACGCTTGCGGAAGCTTTACAGCGCGTGGCGAACGGTGTTGGAGGCGATTCCACTGCCGAACCGGCTCAAGCGGAAAAGGAAGAATCGTGAAGATCCTCGGGTTGCTGCGGCACGCCAAGTCCGACTGGGGCCAGAGCGACAAGCGCGATTTCGACCGCGGTCTGAACCAGCGCGGCTGCAAGGGCGCGGAACTGATCGGCCAGCATATCCGCGATCACGGCGTGAAGTGGGACAGGCTGGTCGCCAGTCCGGCGCAGCGGGTGAAGACCACGCTGGAACAGGCCGCCATCGGACCTTCGCCCGAATGGAACGATCGCCTCTATCTCGCCAGCACGGAAACCATCATGGATGTCATCGGCGAGACCGCCGAAGAGGCCGGATCGCTGCTCGTCGCGGGCCATAATCCGGGCCTCGGCGACATGGTATTCGAACTGGTGGCGCCGAGGAACGAAAACGCCCTGTTCGATGAAGCGAAGGTGAAATTCCCCACCGCCAGTTTCGCCGTCTTCGAACTCGATATCGACGATTGGTCGCAGCTTCGCGAAGGATGCGGAAAGCTCGTCCATTTCGCCCGCCCGCGCGATCTCGATCCCGAACTCGGCCCCGAATTCTGAAAAGCCGTGCCAGAGGGAAAGACTTCCCTTTCAAAACGCATTCAACCTGCTAATGCGAGCCCTTCGCAATAAGAGGAATGAAAATGCGTAAACTGACTTTCGCCGCCCTTGCGGGTTCCGCACTTGCCCTTGCCGCCTGCTCGGGCGCCAATGAAGAAGCGACCGACGACACCGCAACGGTAGACGCTCCGGCAGCGGATGTGGCCGACACTGCGACTGAAAGCACGGTGATGGACGCCAATACGGCGACCGAAGAACAGCTTTCTGCAATGGACGGCGTAACCCCCGAACTGGCAGCCGCCATCGTGGCCGGTCAGCCCTATGACAATGTCAGCGCTTTCAACGAAGTCCTGATGGGCAGCCTTACCGAAGAACAGGCTGCAACAGTTCGCGAAACGCTGTTCGTGCCGGTCAACCTCAACACCGGCAGCGAAGCCGACATCAAGCTCATCCCCGGCATGACCGAAAAGATGGAGCACGAGTTCATGGAATATCGCCCCTACGAGGACATGAACGAATTCGATCGCGAAATCGGCAAGTATGTCGACGAAGCGGAAGTTGCCCGCTTCCGCAATTACGTCACTCTCTGACGTAGCTGGATACCAATCCGGATCAGCTCGATCGCGGCCAGGATACCCACGTGGATCCAGGCCGTGGTCGGGTCGAAAGCCGACCATACCCAGTGCAGGAAGGTGAGTATCGCCGCCGGATAGACCAGCCGGTGCAGCGTCTTCCAGCGCCGCTTCAGCGCCCGCATGGAAGCATCGTTCGATGTGATTGCCAGCGGCAGGAACAGGGCAAACGCCAGCCAGCCCACCACGATGAATGTCTGGTCCAGTTCCGCCAGCACAAGCTCTGCCGAGCCTTTCTTCCAGAGATAGATCACGGTATGCATGAGCGCATAGCCGAAGCTCGCCACGCCCAGATCGCGGCGGCGTTTCATCAGCCATTGCGCCCATTTTTGCCGGCGGAAGAGCAGGCGAACCGGCGTCACCGCCAAAGTCACCAGCAGCAGCCACGCCGCCCAGTCGCCCGTATCGCCGATTGCATGACCATAGCCATAAGCTTCGGGCGTGAAGACCCAGCGCCATACGATCCACAGCCCCGGCAGGGCCAGGACAAACCAGAGAAACGGGCGGGATTTCAAAGCTGACGTCAATTCACTTCCGATCATGCAATGGGGCCGGCGCTATGCTGGCATGGCCGCCCTATCGCAAGACCCGCGGCCCGCTGCCCGTCTTTCCCCATTCGTCTTGCGGATTGTAGAGCGCGCATTTTTTCAGCGACAGGCAGCCGCAGCCGATACAACCGTCCAGATCCTCGCGCATCTTTTCGAGCGAGGCGATCCGCGCATCGATCCGGAGGCGTATCTCGCCACTGATGTTTTCCCAGTCGGCGGCATTGGGGGTGCGCCCCTGCGGCAGCGCGGCCAGGCATGCCTCGATTTCGTCGAGCGACAGCCCAAGCTGCTGGGCAATCAGGATAAAGCTCAACCGCCGGATGTCGCTCCGCAAAAATCGGCGCTGGTTGCCGCGCGTGCGCAGGGCTTCGACCAGCCCCTTTTCCTCATAATATCTGATTGCGGACACGGAGAGGCCGGTGCGGCGGGCGAGATCGCCAATGGGCAGAAGGTCGTTCGCTTTCATCAATCACGCTGATAGATTCATTCGTGCTTGACCTCAAGTCAGCTTTAGGTTGCATAGAGTGGTGCATCGCTTTCGTCGCAGCCTCTCCAATCGGGAGAGCACGGCGCCAACTAAAGGAGATGCACAATGCCTACCGGACGCCTCGAACACGCCAATATCTCGGTAACCGATCCCGAACGCAGCGCTGCATTGCTGATCGAAATGCTGGGCTGGAAAGAGCGCTGGCGCGGCCCTTCGATGAAATACGGCCGCTCGGTCCATGTCGGTGCGGACCACAATTATATCGCTTTATATACCGGCGATCACGTTTCGGGAGGATACGCCAAGGGCAACCCGCTCAACCATCTGGCCTTCACCGTTTCCGATCTCGATGCTGCGGAAGCCATCGTCAAACGGCACGGTCTCGAACCATTTGGCCATGATGATTACGAGCCGGGCAAGCGGTTCTATTTCTTTGATTGGGACGGCATCGAATTCGAGGTGATCAGCTATGAATGAGATGATCCTGCGCCGCCCCTTGTTTGCGGGGTCTACCCCCAGGAAGCCTCAGCTCAATGCTAGGCCGGAAGGGTCGCGGTCTGCCGCAAAGCCTCGGTCAGGGCGATTGCCGCACTCGTCGCGAGGTTGAGCGAGCGCACCTGCGGCCGCATCGGGAGGCGCACACTCGCGTCGACCGATGCGCGCACAACGTCGGTGACCCCGGCGCTTTCCTTGCCGAACAGCAATATGTCATCCGCCCGATATTCGAAATCGTAGGACGATTGCGTGGCGCGCGTGGTGAAGAGCACGAGGCGGCTGCCCTGCCGGGCCTCGCGGAACGCCTCGAACGAGGAATGCCGGACCACTTCCACGTGGTCGATATAATCCATGGCCGCACGGCGCACGCGCTTGTCGTCCCAAGGGAAGCCAAGCGGCTCGATCAAATCGACTCCGGCGCCCATGCATGCGCCAAGCCGCATGACTGCGCCGACATTCCCGGCGATTTCGGGTTCGAACAAGGCTATTCGCATGTCAGAGCAATCCCATCTGTCCGCGGCCTGACCATGGCTCCGGCGTCCGGTCGAGTGCAAGCTCGCCTTCCCAAGGCTGACACAGAGTAAACGCTTCGTCGGGTGTGCCGCCGGTCCATCTCGCGAGGTCGGAATCGGCAAGGAGGACAGGCATGCGGGTGTGGCATTCCGCTGCTGTACCGCAGGCGTCGGTCATCACCATGGAATAGCACGGCCCCCACTCATCCGAATTGCGCCAGATGCCTGCGATCGCAAACAGCTCCGCATCGGGGCGCGTGAGCCAGGTGCGGGTCTTGCTGCCTGCCACGCCCTCTGCCTCGGCCCAGGCCGTTACCGGGATCAGGCAGCGCCGATCCTCGAAGCTGGAGCGCCAGAAGGCGGTGCCAAGCTTGTCGGTACGCGCGTTGTTGACGGGTTTGGGTTTCAGCGTCTTGCCGCTCTTCCCCGTCATCACGAGAGGAAAGCCCCAATTCATTTGCGTGAGCTTGCCTTCCGCCACCACCGCCCCGGGATAGCCCGGAAAAACCTCGTCACCGAAGTTCGCCCCGCCCAGTTCGTCCGCGGCGCTGAACCAGGCGGCGACCTCGTTCTTGTTCTTGGTCATGCGGTAGAGATTGCACATCAGGCATTCCCCACCACGAAGCACGCGGCCGCCACCAGCGCGCCAGCCCAGCGATTGGACCGGAAACGTTCGAGCGGGTTGCCTGCATCCGAGCCGTCGAGCGTCGCAACCTGCCAGGCGAGATGACCCGCTGCAGGAATCAGCGCGAGCAGGGCAATCCAATCCGCGCGATAGAGCCAGAAGGCCAGCGCCCATAAGGCGACCGCGCCAGCGTAGAACAAGGCAACGCCGCCCTTCACCTGCCCTCCCAGCCTCAGCGCGGACGACCGGATACCCACCAGGGCGTCATCCTCGCGGTCCTGCATCGCATAGATCGTGTCATAGCCGATCACCCACAGGGCGGCCCCGGCGTACATGGCGGCAAGCGCGTCGAGATTGTCGGTCCGCAGCTGGGTCCAGCCCACCAGCAGCCCCCATGTAAAAACGAGGCCGAGCCAGGCCTGCGGCCACCAGGTGATGCGTTTCATGAAGGGATAGGCAGCCACCAGCACGAGGCTCGCCAAGGCCACGATCTGCGCCTCGATGCGCAATTGCAGCAGGACCACAAGCCCCACGAAACTCAGGGCGAGAAGCCAGCCCCAGGCCAGCTTCTTCGACACTCGCCCGCTGGCGACCGGGCGGCTGGCAGTGCGCGCAACCTGTCGGTCCAGCTTGGCATCGACGATATCGTTATAGACACAGCCCGCCCCGCGCATGGCTATGCTGCCCAGCAGCATCCAGCCGAGCAGTGCCCACTGCCAGCCTGCGCCTGCGAGCCAGACACCCCATACGCAGGGCCAGAAAAGCAGCCACCAGCCGATCGGCCGATCGAACCGCGCCAGTTGCGCCAGATCGCGTGGCCGCTGCGGCAGGCGCGCGACCAGGCCGCGATGTTCTGTGTCGGGGACGATATCGGTAGGAGCGGCGGGTTCGGACATCGCATCGCTCCTAGCGCCGTCCTCCAGTCCCGTCATCCCTACTCGCACCCGCCCTCACGCAAGGTGGGATTCCTCCTTTCGTCACCCTGCCCATGTGAGCTAGGAGCGCGACCATGTCCGCCACCCCCGCCTGGCCGCCCAAGAGCGCCCCTCGCCTTTTCGTCGACGAACCTCTGTCCGAAGGGGTAGACATCCGGGTCGAGGGCAATCAGGCGCACTACCTCGGCAAGGTCATGAGGATCGGACCGGGCGATACGGTCATCCTCTGCGACAATGAGACCGGCGAATGGGCTGCGGAAGTCGTGGACGCAGGCAAGCGTCATGTCCTGCTGAAACCGCGCCAACACCTCCGCCCGCGTGAGGAAGTACCCGACTTCTGGCTATGCGCCGCCCTGCTCAAGAAAGACCGCTTCGACATGGTCCTGGAAAAGGCCACGGAGCTTGGCGTGGACCGCATCCAGCCGGTCGTGACCAGCCGGTGCGTGGCGGATAAACTCAATCCAGAGCGGGCCACTACGATCGTCACCGAAGCTGCCGAGCAATGCGCGCGTACGGCTTTACCCGACGTTGGCGAGCCGCAGAAACTGGACGCGCTGCTGCGTGACTGGCCGAAAGAGCGGATCCTGTTCTTTGCCGATGAAGAAGGCGGCGAAGCGGCGGCCGATGCCTTTTGCTACGCCGATGGCCCGGCCGCCCTGCTTACCGGACCCGAAGGCGGCTTTACCGATCAGGAACGCGCTGCAATTCGCGCGCATCCAGCCGCACGCGCCATCAGCCTCGGCCCGCGCATCCTGCGCGGCGAAACGGCGGCGCTGGCAGGAATAGCCGTGTGGATGGCCGAAGCGGGCGACTGGATCGGCGAGGAATAAATTGCTTTCCTCGCAAGGGCGGCTTGCCTAACGCGAGCCTTATGAGCACGCGCGATACCTCTGCCAAAGACGATCCAATCATCGAAAGCCGCGACCAGCTGGTTGCGCCGATGCGAGGCGGCGAAAAGCCGAAAGAGGCCTGGCGCATCGGGACCGAGCACGAAAAGCTGGTCTTTCACAAAAGCGATCACCGCGCCCCATCCTATGATGAACCCGGCGGCATCCGAGACATCCTGTTGAGCTTGCAGGAATTCGGCTGGAAGCCGGTTGAGGAAGGCGGCAAGGTCATTGCCATGTCCGGCGAAGACGGGACGGTAAGCCTCGAACCCGCAGGCCAGCTGGAACTGTCGGGCGCACCGCTCGAAAATCTGCACCAAACCTGCGCCGAAACCGGCCGTCATCTCGATCAGGTCAAGAAAGTGGGCGAGAACTGCCAGGTCGGCTTCCTCGGTCTCGGCATGTGGCCGGACAAGACGCGCGAAGAACTGCCGATGATGCCCAAGGGCCGGTATGAAATCATGAAGCGGCATATGCCACGCGTGGGTTCGCTTGGCCTCGACATGATGCTGCGAACCTGCACCATCCAGGTCAATCTCGACTATTCGAGCGAGGCGGACATGGTGCAGAAATTCCGCACCGGCCTCGCGCTTCAACCGCTGGCGACAGCGCTGTTCGCCAATTCGCCTTTCACCGAAGGCAAGCCCAACGGCTACCTTTCCTATCGCAGCCACATCTGGTCGGACACCGATCCCCATCGCACCGGCATGCTGCCCTTCGTTTTCGAAGATGGCTTCGGCTACGAACGCTGGGCCGATTACATGCTCGATGTGCCGATGTATTTCGTCTTCCGGGACGGTAAGTACATCGACGCAGCCGGTCTCAACTTCCGTGATTTCCTCGATGGCAAACTCGAAGTCCTGCCCGGCGAAAAGCCGACGGAGAGCGATTGGTGGGACCACCTTTCCACGGCCTTCCCGGAAGTGCGGCTGAAAAGTTTCCTAGAAATGCGCGGCGCCGATGGTGGCCCGTGGAGCCGGATTTGCGCCCTGCCCGCATTCTGGGTGGGCCTGCTCTATGACCAGAACGCACTCGATGCGGCCTGGAACCTCGTCAAGGACTGGACGATGGAAGAGCGTGAGACGCTGCGCAACGCCGTCCCCAAGGAAGCGCTGGACGCGGCGATACCGGGCGGCGGCAAGCTGCTCGATCTCGCGAAAGAGGTCCTCGCGATCGCCCGGTCAGGACTTGCTGCCCGCAGGCGCCTGAATTCTTCGGGCGATAGCGAGACCGGCTTCCTCGAAACGCTCGACGAGATTGTGGCGACCGGGAAAGTCCCGGCCCAGGTCCTGCTCGATCGCTACAACGGCGAATGGAACGGCGACATCAGCCGGGTGTATAAATACAGCTTCTAATCGATAAAAAGGACTGCGCGGAATGATCCAGATCAACGGCACCATCAATCTGGGCCGCACGATCGATGCGGCGATGCAGAAAGCGCTGGTCGATATGGTCCGCGCCAGCCGGGCAGAGGACGGTTGCCTCGATTACGCCTTCGCGCGCGATCTCGCCGATCCCGATCGGCTGATCCTGTTCGAACGCTGGCGTGATCAGGCGGCGCTGGATGCGCATGGTCGTTCCGCACATATGGCGGAATTCCAGAAGTTCATGGCGGCTAATCCGCCATTGTCCCGCGATTTCAGGGTTTATGAAACCGATGAGGGCCAGCCGCTCGACTGACCCTTCTCGGCCTCAGAGCGTCAACGGAAAGCGGTAATTCGCCCACTGTCGTCCAGCACATAGAGCGTGCCGTTGGCGACCACCGGCGGCAGACTGATCGACTCGCCCAACTCACGATAGAGCGAGGCAGAACCTTCGCCGGTGCTGACCGTCCAGATTTCGCCATCAGAATTCACGGCCCATAGATTGCCACCCGCAAGCACCGGACCCTGCCAGAAGATCGGATTCTTCTTCTTTTTCTCGTTCTCGAAACGCGCGAGCTGCGTCAGCCAGCGCACCTTACCGGTGCTGCGAGCAATTGCCATCATCCGTGCATCATCGGTCAGAGCGAATATCCAGTCACCCGCGATTGCTGGCGTGCTGATACCGGCGACGTTGAGCTCCCACAGGCGCTGGCCCGTGACGAGTTCGTAAGCAGCCATGCGGCCGCCTTGGCCAAGCGCAAAGACTTGGCCATTGTCGATGATAGGGTCGGCATCGATATCGGACAGCGCCCCGACCTGCGTCGAGATCGATGTCCGCGCCAAAGCGTCTGCCCATAGGCTGCGGCCGTTTTCGTATCTGTAGGCCACCAGTTCGCCAGAGGTATATCCGCTGACTACGGTGCCGTTACCAGCCGCAGGGGCTGCCACGCCGAATACGCCAGCCATCGTGGTCGATCCGGATTCCTGCCACGCCAGCTTGCCATCGGCCGCATTGAGGGCGAACAGTTGGTTGTCCTGACTCATCACGAAAATATTGCCGAAAGCTACGGTCGGCGATCCGCGCAAGGGACCGCCCGGCTTCACCTTCCAGAGCTGGGCACCATTGCTGGCATCGAGTGCGAAGACATTACCTGCACCATCGGTGCCGTAAATCTTGTCATTGTCGAAGCTGACCCCTCCGCCAAAAGCGGATGGACGCATATCGTCGGTCAGATCGGCTTGATAGGTCCAGATGCGTGAACCGCTCTGCGCGTCGAAGGCGGTAACCTGGCCATCGGTTCCGACGGCGAACAGTTTGCCGCCGCCGACAACCGGGGGCGCGCCAAGACGCCGCTTGTTGCTGGCTCCGGCGATCTGTGCGGTAAAGGCTTGGGTAGGCGTCGCTGAAAGCGCGAGTTGGCCATAGCTCTTGCTCGCCGTACCGCCCGCTTGTCCCCATGAAGCGTTTGTCTGCGCAGCCGGAAGAACAACGGCAGTTCCCGCTAGCGCCGGATCGACCTTAGCCCCGCTCTCGATGCGCGAGAGGATCGGCTGGCGTTCGCCCAGCGTCGGAGTGGTCTTCTTGCCGTCACCCCCGCCGAACAGGCCGCCGCTGCAAGCCGCAAGGGCGAGCGTCCCGGCTGAAAGAAGCGCGCTGCGCAAGATGGTCTTGTTCATGGTCTGGCTCATCAAATTTCCGTTTCGTGTCACTCGCCGCTGGGCGAGGGATCGTTAACCCGCTGTGTATCGAGCAGGTCCTGAACATCGTCGACAGCATCCACACCCAGAATGCCGGCCATGTTGAGCATGCGTGCCCGTGCCGATTCGGGCGTGTTCTCATCGCGGGAAATCTGCGCGAACAGGGCGCCCGCTTCGCTACGCTTGTCCTGCGCAAGATAGGCATGGGCCAGCAACTCGCCCGCACTGGCGAAGAAGGGTTCGCCTGGCACGGCCAACGGCTTCACGGCGGCGATGACGTCTTCCGGCTTCATGCTGTCGAACAAGGTCGCAGTGCGCCGGACAGTGGCCAGATCTCGCAGCGCCTGGGGAGCTGCTGCATCGTTCGCCACTTCGCCGAACAGCCTGCCAGCTTTCTCACTGTCACCCTGCTCTGCGGCAATGCCGGCAGCGAGCATCTTGGCGCTCACGGCCGGGGTGCCCGTCCCTTCGAAATCTTCAAGACGACCAGCCGTCGCATCGATATTTCCGGCGTCGAGCTGATCCATCACCGTGACAAGCTGCTCGCTCGACCGTTCGATTTCGGCTTCCTGCTGGTTGTGCCAGTAAAGGTAGCCGCCGAATGCAGCGAGGCCGAGTACGACAACCGCAAGAAGCGCCTTGCCATATGTGCCCATGAAGCTTTCGAGATCGCCTTGGCGGACGGCATCGTCCACCTCGCGCATCAGGGCTTCCTGTTCGGCCGCATCGGCTTTCGCCCGTTTTTCTTCGCGGCTCAGTTCGGTCTTGGGTGTACGTGCCACGTCGGCGCGGTCTCCGGTCCTTGAAATTCGGTTGCGCGGGTCTTTAGGCACCCCGCCGCGAATGGGCAATGCCTAGGACAAATCGTGCCCCTGCCTGTCCCCGTCCGCGTGAATGCACCATGAAAAACTTAAACGCCTAAAATTCACGCTTCATAGCGCTGGCATATAGGCGGCGGAAAGTAGCGATGGTTTTCGCGCGATCGAGTTCCTGCACTGCACGCAACCGGTTCGCTTCGCCGATTGCACTTCGTAGCGGCTTGTCCTGTGCAAGGCTGCGCAGATTGGCCGCCAGCGTGCTTTCGGCGTTGGCATCGAACAACCATTCGCGATTGGCTTCGGCGAGCAAATGATCCGCTTCGCCATCGCGTACTGCGAGTACCGGTACCGCTGCAGCCATCGCTTCGACCAGATGGACTGGAAACTCTCGGCAAGGCGCAGTCTTAACAAAGATATCGAACAAGCCGATGACCTTCGTGGCGTCGCGAGGAATGCCGGGGAAATAGACCCGATCCACCAATTCAAGCCGGTCGATTTCCGCATCCAGTGCAGCGGTCTGGATATTCTCGCCCAGAACGATGAGCTGCCAGTCAGTTTCCATTTCGGCGAAGGCGCGAAACAGCATGGACACCCCTTCCTGATCGGCACTGTCAGCCCATACACCGACCCACATCTCACCGGGATGCTTGATCAGGCGAAAACCATCGCGCTTGGGTTTTTTCGCAAAAGCTTTGGTGTCGATGCCCGGGCTGATCCGCTTCACCCGCCCCATGGGCTGCTGCCAGTCGACCAGCGCGGCTTCTTCCAGCCGTTCACCCGGTACAACTATTCCTGCAGACTTCCCGAGAGCGATCCGCCGATACCACGTGCGCTTCAAACTGCGCTTCTGGTCAGGATCATGCTCATGATGGATCAGCGCGGGCAGATTCATCACATCTTTGAACATGGTGTGCGCCATGGCGACGTCGAGAGCGCCGGGTCCGTGAGTCAGAACCAGATCGAACGCTGTCATCGCGCGCGCCATCTTCTGCATGCGTCCGGGAAGCGGCAGGCCTTCGAGAGCGGGAAAATTGTTGGCCGGTTTGATATAGGAAGTGGCCTGCAGCCCCTCTGGCAGCGTCCCATCCAATGTAACCAAAGTGTGCCGAAGCTTGCCACCGAACGCGCCGATCAGTTCGACCGACTCTGCCGTGGGCAGCACATGGAGAAGATGTGGCGGCAGATCGCCTGACGAGGAACTCATCCGACGCTGGCCAACAGGGCATCAATGGCACTGCGCACTTCCGGCTCGTCAAGAGTGGGGGCATGCCCCACTTCCGGCACGATCACGGTGTCGGCATGAGGGGCGCGGCGCTGCATCTCGGACAATGTTTCTTTACTGAGGAGCGTCGACAGTGAGCCGCGAACCAGAACCAGGGGCTTGTCCGCCAGCGCTTCGAATCCGGGCCACAGATCGGGCGGCACGGCGCTCTTATCCGCTTCGTTGAAAGGTTCGGCGATCTTCATGTCGTAGTCGAAGGCTATTCGGCCGTTGTTGCACAGGGTCATGGTCCGCTTCGCCATGCCGATCCAGTCGTTGGTATCGAAGGAAGGGTGCGCCTCTCCGTGCGCCTCCTCAAGACTGCGCGCAGCATGCATCCATGTCGGGAAACTACCGCCCTTCCCCAGATATGTGCGGATGCCTTCGATTCCCTGCGGGTCCACGACCGGACCGATATCGTTGAGTACCGCACCGGCAATCTTTCCCGGCACGAACTGGGCCATCAACATGGTCATGATGCCGCCCATCGAGGTGCCTATCGAAACAAACCGGTCGATCCCTTCCTGTGCCAGAAGTGCCATCACGTCGGAAATGTAGTTAGGGACCGCATAAGTCGCGCTATCGTCCGCGTAGGCGCTCTGCCCGCGGCCGCGCATATCCGGCACGATTACGCGGTGTCCCTGGCTCACGATGTGCGGGGCCAGATTGTCGAAATCCCGGCTGTTCCGAGTGAGACCGTGCAGACATACGACAGGGATTTTGCCACTTTGGTTATCGGCATAATCCCGGAAGTACAGCTCCAGCCCATCGGGGCTCTGCCAGCTGCGTTCGCTATAATCGCTTTCCATGACCGCTCCGGTAGCGCGGCTTCACGCAAATTTCGAGAGACGACTTGCATGCAGCCTGCACGACGCCCATCCCAAGCAGATGCCGAGTGCACCCAACCCTTCCCCCTATCGCCCTGAGACACCGATCCTCGACCTTGCCGGATGGCTCGGCGATGAAGTTGCTCCGGCCCCATTTCCAGAGACTACCTTGCGCTTCCGCAATGATCGCTGGGCACAGGCGGTAGGCCTCGACAATTTTTCGGACGAGGAGTGGTTGAAGCATTTCGGTAGCTTCGCGCCCCTGGCGGACAATCTGCCTGTTCCGCTCGCCTTGCGGTACCACGGACACCAGTTTCGCGTGTACAATCCCGATCTTGGAGACGGGCGAGGCTTTCTCTTCGCCCAAATGCGGGATGGAGATGAGCGCCTGCTCGATCTCGGAACGAAAGGCTCCGGCCAGACCCCCTGGAGCAGAGCTGGCGACGGGCGACTTACCCTGAAAGGCGGTGTGCGGGAAATACTGGCCACCGAAATGCTGGAAGCCCTCGGCGTCAATACCTCGAAAACCTTCAGCATCGTGGAAACCGGCGAAGAGCTTGTCCGCGGTGACGAACCCTCTCCCACGCGCTCGGCGGTGATGACTCGGCTAAGTCATGGACATATCCGCATTGGGACATTTCAGCGGCTGCTCGCGCTTGAAGAAAGCGCTCACATGGAGCAATTGGTCGATTACTGCCTCACGCAATTCCCCGGCCCACCTCCCTCTGCGGACGCTCCGGGAACTGACCAACCCGCTGTCAGGCTGATGCACCTCGTAGTGGAACGGCTTGCCGACCTTGCTGCCAGCTGGATGGTGGCTGGCTTTGTTCATGGCGTCCTCAACACGGACAATATGAATGTCTCGGGCGAAAGCTTCGACTATGGGCCGTGGCGCTTTCTGCCTAAATGGGACCCAGGCTTCACAGCCGCATATTTCGACCACACCGGGCTTTATGCATTTGGCCGCCAGCCTGAAGCGCTGCACTGGAATTGCGGCCAGCTTGCGATTGCGCTCCGCCTTCTTACGGACGCGCCGCCGCTAATCGCCGCGATGGAGCGGTTTGGGCCACTCTACATGGCCGCCGTTGGAAAGCGCTGGTGCTGGCGTCTTGGCGTCCAAAGCCGTGGGGTCGAAGAGGATGGCAAGCTGGTCGGGGCATGCGAGGCACTGCTTTCTCAGGATGGCGAACAGCCGGATGCCTTCTTCCATCGTCATCGCGGAGGCCGGAATGCGACAGGTGAGCTCGGAGAAATTCTCGCACGCTATCGCTCGGTAGAAAGCGAGCACGCCTATTGGTCGCAAGCTGATCCCGAGAGCATGCTTGTCGAGGAGGTCGAAGCGATCTGGTCCGCGATCGATCAGTGTGACGATTGGCAGCCGCTGCATGATAAGGTGGCCAGGCTTCGCCGGATGGGAGACGCCCATGGCCCTGCTCCGGAACCGGCAGCAAACAGATAGCGTTCGCGATTTGACGCCGCCTATGTGGAAGCACATAGGCCAGTACAAGCAAGATAACGGGTTTAAGGACAGGATATTCCAGTGTCAGACAAAATGATTTCGACCGAACCGGCAACCGGCAATCAGATCTGGCGTGGCAAGGTAGGCAATGTCGAACAAGCGATTGAACGCGCTCTTGCGGCAAAGACAGGCTGGGCGCGGGAATCCACCGCTCGGCGGATGGAGTTATTACGCCGCTTCGTCAATGAAGTCCTGAAACACGCAGACCCGTTCGCCGAATTGATTGCGCGCGAGACGGGCAAGCCTTTGTGGGAAGCTCGCACCGAGGTCGAGGCGGTGAAGAACAAAGTCGAGATTTCAATCACAGCTTTCGCGGAGCGTACCGGGCAGAAGAAACTGGACAGCGCGCTACAGGGCAGTGCCGCCTTACGCCATAAGCCTCACGGCGTGATGGCCGTCCTAGGTCCCTATAACTTCCCCGCACATCTTCCCAACGGCCATATCGTACCAGCCCTGATTGCAGGCAATGTCGTGGTGTTCAAGCCGAGCGAAAAGACGCCGGCCGTCGGCGAATTTCTAACCAAGCTGTTCCACGAGGCCGGGATACCGGAAGACGTCGTCCAATGTGTTCACGGCGGGGCGGATATCGGCAAGGCGCTGGTTGCCCATCCTGCAATTGATGGGCTGTTGTTCACGGGCTCCGCCCCGGCGGGGATTGCGATCAACAAGAAGCTGGCAAGCGACCCAGGCAAGATCGTTGCCCTCGAGATGGGCGGCAACAATCCCATCGTCATTCTCGAAACGCCGAAGATCGAGGATGCTGCCGTTACGATAATCCAGTCCGCTTTCACTACGGCAGGCCAACGGTGTACCGCGGCGCGGCGGCTGATTGTCCCTGACAGTTTTTACGACCAGATCATTCCCGCAGTAAAAATCTTGGCAGAGCGCTTGCTGGTGGATGAACCCTTCGCCGATCCCCAGCCATTCATGGGCACCGTCATCGATAACGAGGCTGCCGAACTACTGGTCGAGAGTCGCGAGGCTCTGCTTGAGCATGGGGGTCAGGACATTCTTGCTATGACCCGCCCGCAGTCCGATCTGCCTTTCCTCACCCCGGGGATAATCGATGTGACCGCAATCGCCGACCGGCCCGATGTCGAATTGTTCGGTCCGCTTCTGCAGGTTATCCGGGTGCCGGATTTCGACGCGGCGATCGCCGAAGCCAACAACACTCGCTATGGCCTGTCGGCATCCTTAATCGGCGGAAACCCTCAGGACTTCGATCGGTTCTGGGCAGAGATCCGGGCTGGCATCGTTAACTGGAACAAGCCGACAAACGGGGCATCCTCCGCGGCTCCGTTCGGCGGAATCGGACTCTCCGGTAATCACCGCCCAGCCGCATTCTATGCAGCCGACTATTGTGCCTACCCGGTGGCGAGCACCGAAATGGAACAACCGCGCGCCAGCATTGGTGTGGGATTGAAGGATACCAACCAGCCGGTTCGCAAATCGAAGGACACTCACACCTAGGCGATAGAAAGGGCGCCGCCCGCCCCTTTTTGCAAGGGTTCGGACGACGCCCACTGCGACCCGAAGGCCGCCTCCAGGCTGCGGGTGGGCACAGCTTGAAGCTCGTCTAAATCAACCGCAGCGCGTGCTGGATCTGTCGACAGTGCGGCCAAGAAGCGCACCGGCGGCTCCGCCGAGGATAGCGCCGAGGGTACGGTCGCCATTCTGGCCCGCGACTTCGTGGCCAAGCAAGGCGCCTACTCCGGCACCGACAAGGAGGCCGGTCGTGCCGTCATCCTTGCGGCAGTAGTAGCGATCGTCCCGGCCACGCCAGATACGGGTATCGCGGCGAACCGGCTGACCCCAATTGCGATCGTAACCTGAATAATAGGGGCGGCGCTCGCCATAACGGCGGTCGCCCCGATAGTCGCGGTGGCGTTTCCATTTCCTGCCGTGCTCATAGACCATGTCCCCGGTAACGGCAGCATGCGCCTGGGGAGAAGAATGCGTCGGTATAGCCGCGGCTGCCGGAACGCCCAAGGAAAGGCCGATGGCGGCGAGGGCGATTGAGATCGCCTTAATGAGTTTTGGCATTGGTAATTCCTTTCGGCCGTGTTCGACTCGTTTCCCTGTCTCACGTTCATGATTAGGCGCCCTTTTCTGAACAGAAAGCAACCAACCTCAAGAAAATCGATTTTTCGTTGAGCCGTGCATTCAGCCGGGGCGAGATGAAGCTTGCGGCAATATGGCAGCGGGCCTACTCGCGAACTATTCATGGAACCGACAGCAAAAGAGCACCCGAAGACCGGCCTCGGCGCAGCAATTGGCGCCTATGTCATCTGGGGATTTCTGCCGCTTTACCTCATTCTGGTGCGACAGGTTCCAGCGCTAGAATTCGTAGGCTGGCGGATCATCTGGACACTCCCGCTCTGCATCGTGATCGTTCTCGTCCGCAAACAGCTTCCGCAATTGCGTGAGGCACTTGGCAGCCCAAAAACGATGGGATGGCTGCTCGTTTCTGCGACGCTCATCGCGGTAAACTGGGTGGTCTATGTCTGGGCGATCCAAAACGGCAATGTCTACGCAGCAAGCCTGGGCTACTACATCAATCCGCTCGTCAATGTTCTTCTTGGCACGCTCCTGCTCAAGGAAAAGCTTTCCCGGCTGCAATGGCTGGCAGTGGGACTTGCCGGGGTCGGTGTGTCTTTGCTCATGGGCGGCGCGCTCACCACGCTATGGATCAGTCTGACGCTGGCGCTCAGCTTCGGAACCTATGGCTTGATCCGCAAGCAGCTTGATGTGGGGGCGCTGCCTGGACTTACGATCGAATCATTGCTTCTGCTTATGCCGGCAGCAGGTGTGACCTGGTACTATGCTGGTCTTCCGGCGGGGTCCGGCTTCGCACAGAGTATCGGCTTAAGCCTTGCAATCATGCTGGGTGGCGTATTGACCGCGATCCCGCTGTTGATGTTCGCCATTGCCGCAAGACGTCTTCCTTATTCAACGCTGGGCTTCATCCAGTTCCTGGCACCCAGCATCGTCTTCGTTCTCGGTCTCACCGTGTTCGGCGAAGATTTGAAACCTGCTCAGGCCGCGTGCTTCGCATGCATTTGGGCTGCGGCGGCCATCTTCGTTTGGGACCTGTGGTCCCGCTCCCGGGTCAGGAAGCCAACCGCCATTTGAGCATCTCGCCAGCATGGAAGGGTACCACGGGCGCCTCGCCGCCATCGACTTCGGCAGGCACGGTAACATCCACCTTTTCCAGCGTAATCGTCTCTTCGTTTACTGGAAGGCCGTAGAATGCAGGTCCATTCAGGCTGGCAAAGCCCTCGAAGTGCTGGAGCGCCTCTTCTTCATCAAAAACCGTGACATAGCTTTCCAAGGCGTAGGGTGCGTTGAAGATCCCCGCACAGCCACAATCGCTTTCCTTCGCGTGGCGATGATGGGGCGCGCTATCAGTGCCCAGGAAGTATTTTTGCGAACCCGACGTTGCTGCCTTGCGTAGCGCCAGCCGATGCTCCTCGCGCTTGGCCACAGGCAGGCAGAACATGTGTGGTCGGATGCCGCCGACAAGGATCGCGTTCCGATTGATATGCAGATGCTGGGGAGTGATGGTAGCTCCCACGTTCGGGCCTGCCGCATCGACGAAATCGACTGCCTGCCTGGTGGTGATATGTTCGAAGATAACCTTTAGGTCAGGCATACGATCGATCAACGGAGCCAAAATGCGCTCTATGAAAACCGCCTCGCGATCGAAGATATCGATATCGGGGTGAGTGACTTCGCCATGCACGCATAGTGGCATACCGATCGCAGCCATACGTTCCAGAACCGCTTGGATCTTGGCGATATCGGTTACGCCGTGTGACGAGTTGGTCGTGGCGCCTGCCGGATACAGCTTCGCCGCGGTCAGCGGTCCATCAGCAAAACCAGCAGCGAGGTCATCGGCAACCGTTTCATCGGTAAGATACGCCGTCATCAATGGCGTAAAGTTTACATCCTCTGGTACCGCTTCCAAAATTCGCTCGCGATATCTTTCTGCCAGCTTGGCCGTAGTGACAGGAGGCGCAAGATTGGGCATCACAATCGCACGAGCAAACTGCCGCGCAGTGTGCGGAACCACGGCGCGCATCGTAGCGCCATCGCGAAAATGCAGGTGCCAATCGTCAGGGCGGCGAATGGTTAGCGAGTCGGCAGGCTTGGTCATGATGGTTGCCTATGGCCGCAGGGGACCTATCTGTCACCCATGACAGCAACACGCCTGATGAACCGCGCCGTGATCCGTGTCAGCCCTCAGGGCGAAGGCGAGGATGTGCCAGCTTTCCTCCAAGGTCTTCTTACGAATGACGTGACCAAGGCACTGCCGGTATATGCCGGATTGCTGACCCCCCAGGGCAAGGCGATGTTCGACATAATCGTCTGGCCTGCTGCCGAAGGGGCGCTTCTACTCGATTGCGAAGCCGACCATGCAGAAGAACTGGCGAAAAGACTGTCGCTATATCGGCTGCGCCGCAAGATCGACATCAAGGTGGACGAGAGTGTTGCGGTTCACTGGCAGGACCACCCAGGCGATGGAGGTGCACCTGATCCTCGGTTGGCAGCGCTCGGTCAGCGCTGGCTCGCCCCGGCGAGTAACGAAGACGAATCTGCCGACGATGCCTATCGTGCTCATCGCTTGTCCTTGGGAGTACCAGAAGGCCGGGGCGAACTGGCGGACATCCTTTGGCTGGAAACCAATGCAGTCGAGCTGCACGGAGTCGCGTTCGATAAAGGCTGTTATATCGGTCAGGAAAATACTGCGCGCATGAACTGGCGCAGCAAGGTAAATCGGCGGCTTATTGTCGTTCCACTCAATCAGTCGGACGAAAAGCGCCGCAAGGTGGGATACGATGACCTTGGGCTCGCCGTCGACCATCTGCGCATTGCCGATATTCGTCCCGATAGAGCACCGGAATGGCTGGCTAACTCGTTGTCAGACTGATCGCGCCGCCGTCAGGCTTGCGGTTCCAAAGCCCCTGTAAGCATTCGTTCTGCCCGGTCCCGAGCCGCGGTATCCGGAAGACCGAGCGAGCGCGAAAGAGCAGTACCGATCAGCGCATCGCCTAGCGCCATCAAAACCAGTCCGAGTGTTTCCTCGTGCACCTGGAGGGGTTTGTCCAAATGTAAGGCCTCTTCGGGAGCAATTTCGTCGACCAATTCGTGAATGGTTTCCACGATTGGCGTCAAAGCGTCTTCGTTTCCGGTCAGGATCATCCAGCTAGCGAGCGCCCCTGCTCCTTCCTTGTCGAACGCGTCGAAAGCAAGATCGACCACTTCACGTGGATGGCCCAGCCCCGCTCTGCTTGCGCGTACGGCATCCGCAATCGTCGAACAGACGGTCTCTGCCAGATGGCGGGCGAGCTCTTTCTGTAGCCCTGCTGCCGAACCGAAATGGTGCAGCAGATTGGCGTGTGTCCGCCCGATCCGTGAAGCCACAGCTTTTAGCGTGACAGACTGCGGCCCCGTCTCGATGAGAAGAAGGCGGGCAGCCTCAAGGGCGGCGAGACGGGATTCTTCGGGGGACAGACGCTTGCGAGTGGCCATTCGCTGAAGCGTTATCGCATTGGCGCGCTTTCGCAACCCTACGGGCCGAATTATTGACACCAATGTCAGTAAGCACTATTTACATTGCTATAAGTGATCATGGAGATTGCCTTGAACACGCTGGCAACCAACAAACCGATTTCCTCCGCGCCCACCCCCGCTGACTTGACCATCACCGTGCGTGACGAGCGCTTCAATCGGGCGACCAAGCCCGATCGCTGGTGGGCCGGCGACGCGTTTGGCACCGCTTGGCACAATGCGCTCTCTGCTACATTCCCGCGTGGAGAAGCCTTCTTCATCGAGGCCGTAAAAGCCCACCGCGATGGAGCGGATCCACGGCTGGAAGCGGAAATTCGCGCTTTCGTCCGTCAGGAAATCAATCACACCCGTGAACACATCGCCTTCAATCGACTGGCTGCCGACCATGGCTACTATATCAAGGCGATCGACAAGCGCGTGGAAGAATTGCTCGCCATGACAAAAGACCGGCCGGTTATCTTCAATCTGGCCAGCACGATGGCGCTCGAACATTACACCGCGATGATGGCCGCAGAATTTCTGGCCAACCCTGCTCATTTCGATGATGCCGATCCTGAAGTGCGCGCGATGTGGGAATGGCATGCCGTGGAAGAGATCGAGCACAAGGGCGTCGCTTTCGACACGTGGAATCACGCGACCAGGAATTGGTCCAAGGTGAAGCGCTATAAGTTGCGGACACTGATGATGCTGATCGTCAGCTATCATTTTTTCCGTAATCGCTGGACCGATTCGCTCGAACTGCTTGCTCAGGACGGTATCACCGGCTGGAAGGCAAGATGGGGCCTGTTTAAGTACCTTACCATTTCGCCCGGTGTCGTCCGCCGTATCTTCCCTGGATGGCTCGCCTATTTCAGGCCCGGGTTTCATCCGTGGGACCATGATGATCGTGCGTTGATCGGCAGGTACGAAGGTGAGTTCGAGGCCGCACTCATCCCTGCCGAATGAAACGGAGCGGCCCAGTTTCAAAAAGCCCCCACGACCCGGAGTCGCGGGGGCTATTTTGTTTCTGCTCAAGCTGCTTGTAAGCTTGGCCCGGCGTCAGCTGCCAATTCTAAGACATAGGTAAGGCACTCTGCTTCCTCACCCCGCCCGCAGCTATGCCGCCTCACCGTTTTGCCCGTTGGTCGGAACCCCAGTTTGCGCAGGACCCTACCCGACGCGGGATTATCGACAAAATGACCACCTTCGATCCGGTCGTGACCAAGGAGCCGGGCAACTTCAAGTACGCCCCGTGCTGCTTCGGTAGCGTAGCCCTGCCCACAGAAGGGGCGCGCAACCCA
>NZOF01000177.1 GCA_002695185.1 Erythrobacter sp. | reverse complement strand
GCCGGATGGCGCCCTTTTCATTCGGTCAAAATTGGCTTTGCTTTTAGGCCATTTCGATCTGGGAAAGCTTCGCGACCCGGACGCTGCTCTCCTTCGAGAGCGACGACTGCCATTCGGGATTGACCTGCGCAAGCTTGAAGCCGCGTCCAGCTGGCCGCGCCGACACAACACGCACCCGCGGACCGTCGATCAGGGCAAGGACCATCTCGCCTTTGACTTCGGATCGATCGATGAGCTCGAAAACCAACAGCGCGCTGGTCGGAATGCCCAAGCCCAGAACCGGCTTATCAAGTTTGATGGCAATGCCCGGTGCCTCGAAATTGCGCGTGAACGTCTTCTTCGTTTCGGACACCAACGTCCAGCCGTCGTGAGTCTTGCCCTCGAGAACCGGCATGGTCTGGTCTTCCGAGAAAATATCCGGCTGTCCGGCTGCAGCCACGACGCTCAGGTTCGCCGACCAATCGACGAGACCCTTCTCGGCCATCAACTTCTCAAGCTTGGCGGCAAACTTCTCCGCCTTCTTGCCCGGCAACTTCTGTACCAAGGCGAGAAGCGAAGCATTATGCCGCTGGTCGAGCGAGCGCTGCGAAAACAGTTCGGCCATCATCGCATCGAGACGACCTTCCTGCTCGTATGCCGTAACGGTACGCGCAATATCGCGCATCGATGCGCCGCCCATCATCTTGGCCGTCGCCTTACGGATCTTGTCCGGCCAACGATGGAACGGGCGCTCAGCGTTTTCGATGCGGCTGGCAGTGGCTGCAGGCATGCCGTATTTTTTCTTCAGGTCGGTCGTCGACAGGCCGAGTTCGCGCCGACGAATGCGCAAGGCGGCACCGATCCTCATGTCCTCGCGGGTTCCGCCGCGAAACGTTAGCGATGCTTCGGTATGATCGCGCGCCCAGCTTTCACGATCGAAATCCTTCTCGACCGTATCAATGAACAAACTCATCGGCTCGACATCGAGAAGCTTCGCGAGCTCGATGACTTCGTCAGGACGCGCAAAAATCTGGCCGCGCTCGATCTTCGCAAGCCGAGTGTAGTTGATATCCTTCAATCCGGTCTCTCGGATGAAGTCGGTCAGCATCTCGTATCCCGCCTTACGGCGAAGATCGCGCAGCTTGTTCGGGAAGACGGTCGAGCGGACAATTCCGCTCTCGACGACGGGGACCTGCGATTGTTCGACAAACTTCGCAGCAACGGTTGCCACAGCATAATCTCCTATTGCGACAAGCGAGGACAGGGATCCCGCTCATCATGAAACTCTGCGACCCAACCGCCGAGGAGCATTCCCGTTTCCGGATGGGATATATCCGGAATGCCACCATCCAATCATCTTTCGACAATCTCGGCAGCGGCGAGGCTGACTCCGCAACAGTTAATAATTTACATACAGATCGAGTCTTGGCTGGTCAATCATCGTCATCCTAAAATTGTCGGGAGAAAACCTGTCTCCTAAAATTGTCCCATTTTGCGCTAGTCGGATCCAGCAGATGACCAAATTCCAAAGAAAGGCTGGGCGAGATGCCCTATCCAGATATCTGCGTAGCCTGGGGGAGGGCCGACGCCTGGCTCATTTGGCCGAACGTTCAGGCGTCCCCATCGGTAAGCTCGTAAGCTTGCGCGAAAACCCTGATGAGAGAATCAAATTCCTCGATGCCTTTCAACTGTGCCGAAACAGCGGCGGCTCTCTCCAGATGAGCGATTTTAAGGATCGCAAGATTCCCGATCGGGAACGCTATGAGACCCCTCTTGGCCGGAAAGTCGCATTGGCGCTCGCAGACGGGACAAAACTCGCGGAGGTTCTGCAGGAAAACGCGATCAGTCATATCGAGTTCAAGCGGTGGCTGGAGGAGAACACCAAATGGAGCCCGGCGACCCGCCAACGCATCCGATCTGCCTTCAGCAGAAACGGCATCGAGATCAGCGACCTCGATTTTGACGAGCAGGTCGTGAACAGGCTCAAGGCTCGGTATCTGGCGGCCCTTGAGATCTTCAATCGCCGGGCAGATCAGATCCTCGAAGCTCCCGGCTGACCCACAAATCTCATCCAAAATTCGAAACGAACGGCCTGTCAGCGCTCAGCCCCTAATTAAAGAGCCAATCCTGCTCATCCCGGCCTCAGGCTTTTCCAGGGAATGACCGCACAGTTCGACCATATCGATCCTTCCAAACAGACCGCTCTCGCATCGTCGCCGCCCCGCGAAAAAATATTTTGAGGATGAGTTTGGCATTTTGCTATACTTCATCCGATAATGCGGGGGAGAGAAGTTCTCTCGCCCCCTCCGACGGGGTTCGTGAGTAAGGAAGGAATATCGAAATGGGTTCTTACGCTCGGTCCTCGTTGACCGAATTCAGCTGGGGGCGGATTATTGCCTTCATCGCAATCTTCGCAATCTTCGCGCTCTTGATGGTCGAACCTGCTTTCGCCCAGTCCGGCGCGTTCAGCACCTTCGAAAATAGCATCACCACGAAAACCACCGAGGCAACCGGCGTCGCCACCACCATCTTGGGCGTCGCTGCTATCCTGGCACTGATCATCGGCATCGCTCCAATGCTCTGGGGTCAGATCAAGGTGAAATGGATCATCAGCTGTCTTTGCGCTGCTGCGCTATTCGGTCTGGCCGGTCCGGTCATCAACGCTTTCGCCAGCTAAGCCGAGGGGGCTTCCATGCAGGGTGTCTGTCAGCAACGTCATTTTCCGGCTGTGGCTCAGCCATTTCGTGTGCTGTGGGCGCCCTGGGCCCCCTCGCTATTTTTCACCCTCACCGGTCTGCTCCTCTCGGTATTGATGATGGCGCTGGTTAGTCAGTCGCTCGGGGCTTTCATTCTGCCCATCGGCCTCGTCGGCGGCCATGTTATCGCGATCATTATCGGACTGCGCATGCAGTTCATGGTCACGCTAATCGCAGGCATCGAAAACGTCCGCCGAGGCAGCACAAACCTCACAAGCCAAAAGACCGGCGCTTACGAATTCGCAAATATCTGACCGTCAACGCCACCCATCAGGCAGAAATCTCCATGTTCGAATCCGCGCTCGCCCAATACGTCTTCCAGCCTAGCGTCACCGCGCAGATCTTCGCGTCGGCCGCCGGCTTCATCGGGCTGTCCAGCGCTGTTGCCTTCGCCGTTCCCAAGGTCACGAACAGGCTCATCCCCGCTCCCAAGGCGACACGCCTTGGCGACCATATTAAGTTCGTCAAAATGGATCGCGACCGCCGCACAATCATCGGCGAAGACGGAATGAGATCCATTGTCGTGTCCATCAGAGGCACGGACTTGCGTTTCAACGACACAGCTCGCCAAGCCCAGCTAGCGCAGGCCCGCCAGATCTGGATTGAACAGATGGCAGACCTCGGAATACATCTGCGGATATTCCTCATTCGCGACCGAATGCCGCGCGCCAGCAGCTATGAGCATACTCATGGCATCATGAAAGACGTTGCACAGACGTGGGCGAAAGGTCTGCCGGATGCTCTTTCAACCGAATATTACGCCGTCCTGAGCTACGCTGATAAGGGCCGTGGAACGACGACGCTCAACGAGGCACTCGAACAGACCAAGTCGATCCTCTCCGATTACCAGGTTCAGGAGCTCGTCGACGAATTTGCTGCCAGCGATACGGTCGAAGGCGGCATCAATCTCGACGAAGTTCGATATGAGAAACTGAGCCCTGCGGCCTTCTTCGCGCGCATGCTCTCTCCTATTTCGCGGCCAGTGCCCATCACCCGTGATCGCAAGGGCAATCTTTCCTACGCGATGACCACCGATAATGTTCGCTACGATTCCGAGCTTGGCATGTTCGAGTTTGCGAACGGCCCCGAACGGAAATATTGCGCGACGTTGGTCATAGAGGAATGGCCCAGCCCCATGAGCGAAGCATTTATGCTCGAACTCATGTCCAACCCAGTCGAAGTCACTGTGTGTCACGATGTCATGCCCATCGGGAAGGGCAAGGCGATGGCTGAGATCGCCTACAAGGCGAAGCTCGCTCCCGGTGTCCAGCCCGGCTCCGACAACGCGCACCAGTTTTACGAAGTACAGGCTGCGCTAGAACCTGGATCCGAAGAGGAGCAGGACCTCCTTAGCGTTCAGACCACGATGACAGTCTGGGGGAAGACGCCGGAAGACGTCATCAAGGGGCGCAATCTGGTCAACCAACTACGCTCCATCGGAATTGCCCCCGTCTGGCCAAAACATACCATGGTACAGCACTGGTTCGGTCATTTCCCCGGCTTCGACACGCAGAGCCGGCCGCTGAAAATCCTGTCCAACGAAGTCGCCCTTCTATCGACTTTTCAGTACAATCCGTCAGGCGAGCTCAGCTCGGACTGGGGCAATGGCCCCATCGCCATGTTCGAGACCATCGATGGTGCGCCCTATTCCTTCCAGTTCCATGCAGGAGCTGGCTCGCCGCCTCTTGGGCATTGCGTTTCCATTGGGCCGTCAGGTGCGGGTAAAACCACGCTGATCACCTTCCTTGCGTCAATGGCCCTCCGCCACGACGATCTGAAGATAGCGCTGTTCGATAGAGGGCGCGGCTGTGAAGTGATCACCAAGGCGCTCAATGGCGCTTATCTGTTCTTTGATGGCGACAACAGTTCCAACAACGTCGCCTTGAACCCGCTGCAGCTTTCGTCAACACCTGAAAATCGCCTATTTATCCGAGAATGGCTCGAACTGATCGGCGACGTGGGTCCAGAAGACTACGAACTCAAGTCGCAGATCTCCGATGCAGTCGATCTCATCTTCGATGAAGGTCTCGAAACCCGGCATCGCAACCTTCGCCGGCTATACTCCGTGATGTTTCCTGCCGGCTCGCCCTTGCGCGAGCGTTTTACGGCATGGACCAACCCCAACGATTACGGTTCGATCGTGTGCGCCGAGAATGACGCGCTCGATATCTCCCAGCGCGTCGCAGGGTTCGATTTCACGAATATCCTCAACGACCAAAAGCTGGGCCCGGCTATGGTCTCCTATCTGATGCACAGGATCCTCGTTGAAGCAAAAGGTGACCCACGTCTCATCTTCATCGACGAAACCGAGCCCTTGCTCAAGAATCCCACCTTCCAGGCTCGATATCTGAAACTGCTGCAGGAAGGCCGGAAAGAGCGGCAAGTCATCATCTCCTGCTTCCAAAGCCCGAAGGCTCCCGACGATCTCGGCATCGGCGACCGCATCCGCGGGCAGTGCCCCACCATCTTCTTCTTCCGCAATCCTGCAGCCGAGGAAAAGGATTACAGTGGCTGGCCGCTCTCGAAGCGCGAGTTGGATTTCATCCTCGGCAAGAGCCACAAGAAACACAAATATGCGGTTCTTCTGAAGCGCTACGGCGAAAAGCCGGAAAGCGTCATACTCAACACGAACCTGAGCCAGCTCGGCCCCCTGATGAATATCTACCATTCAGGCCGAAAGCAGGTGTTGATGATGGAAGAAATGCAGCGGCAGCACGGACCGGATGCGCTCAAACACTACCTCGCCCACGCATAAACGAAAAGCATAGGAGACTTTTGTGAAAATCATGAAGACGATTTCGTGTGTCGCGGCCGCTACGATCTTCGCAGCAGCCTCCGCGCCTGCACACGCCGGCGGCATTCCTGTCATCGACCCGAGCAATATCGCGCAGACCGTCAAGATGGTCCAGAACGGCATCAAGGAGGTCCAGCAGGCAAAGGCGCAGGTCGAACAGCTTTCCAACCTCAAATCGACCATCGGCGATATCGGAGAAGGCGAAATCCGCTCCATTCTGCAGCGCAGCGGACTCGATGCCAGCACAAATCCCGACACGCTCTTCAACCAGTTCAATGCCACTTTGCCCGGCATTTTCGACGCTCTGCCCAATTCCGATCTCGGCAAAACGCTCGGCGTCGACGCCGCGGCCGCCAAGAACGCCCGCACGTCGATCGACGCAGCGCGCCGGTTCACCCTTTCGACCTTTTTCCGCAGCTCCAATGCATCCCTCGACGAGATCACCAAGCGCCAAAGCGTTCGTGAAGCAGCCATGCGCGACAGCGCGACCTCGGGTTTTGCGACCGCGGTCGTTACCAAGGCCCGTCTCGGCGAGGCGCAAGCAACAATCGATGCCCTCAACGACCAGATGGGCAAGTCGATGGACCTTCGTACCGACGTCCAGAATAACTCGGCCGTAAACATGGCAACGCTGCAGCAGCTGGTCATTCAAAACCAGCTGCTCGCACAGCTCCTCGAAGTTCAGTCGACTGGCAACATGTCCAGCCAGATCGCTTCCACGAACTAATCGCGAAACCTCAGGGGAGGGCGGCAAAATGCCTCGTAAGCGTATCAAGCATCTCGCATTGTTCGCAGCCAGTATCGGTGCACTGGCCGCTCTTCCCGGATCGGCCAGCGCTCAGCTGATCGGACCTTGTCCCAGCTTCATCATGCCGCCACCGTGCATCATATTCGATTATGCTCGTTTGGCGGAGAATGCGAAGGCCCAGGTCCAGCAGATCCAGAAGATCGAGGAAACGATCCGGCAGGTCGAGCAAACCAAATCGAGTATCCTTTCGATCGGCGATGACATCGCCAAACTGCAGCCCATGCCAACAACGCCGATCTGGAAATCGGGCGAAACCTTCTCCACCGTTCCTGCCGGTGACTTCGCATCGGTCGCGCAGGGGTTTGCCGATACGATGTATGGCGGCACTAATCTTGGTATCGATGCGAAGGCCGGCGCGATTTCGAAACGCACTGCAGAAGCCATCGCGGCCAATAGCGATGCCTTCGCTGTCGCTATGGTCACAAAATCGTCGATTGGCGAAACAGGCGACCGAGTGAACGCTCTACGTGAGAGTATCTCGGCAGCCACAAATTTACGCGAAGACTGGCTTGCCAATAGCCAGATCCGTATCGAGATCGCCCGCCAGACACAGATGAAGAACCAATTGCTGGGTTCTCTTCTTCATAATGCGTCGGTCGTCGCGGCTCAGAAATCCAATTCCGAGCAGGCACCAAACGTAACTGGTGCTCGCCGTCAACCTGTACCTGCAAGACCTGATCAAAACCCTGGATGGGCAGCTCTGTCTGCATTGCGCGCTAAAGAAGGTGAGATCCGTTCAGCATTGACGATGCTCTCCTTCGCATCCGGCGTCGAAACAGTGAACGAAGACGTCAAAGGCATTATCAGCCGCTATCAAAATGCCACGCAGGTCAGAGAACAGACCTACAAGGCATTCACCAGCAAGGCCTATGATCTCAGCTCCAAAAACGGTTCGCGCATTGTCAGTACGACCATGGCTGCCTTGGCAAATATCGACCAACAGATGGCGGCTCTCCGCGCGAAGCCGATCTCGCAGCTTACTGGCGCCTTCAAGGAAAGAAATCTCGACGTCGACGAACTAACCGCTGCCGGAATTGACCCTCGCCAGTTCATCGGGACTTTCGCTGACCCCTTGAAAGGCGAGTGGACCCTCAACCTCGCCAATTCACTCCTGGACGGCCCCCTGGACGGACCGATCGATGGCGGTGAAAATGACGAATACCGGGTTGCGATCATGAACCTCAACAACGCGCGGCTTGAGGAAGCATGGATGCAGACCCACAGCATCGAAGCTGATTACCTCCAGAACGAGACGAAAAAAATCGTCGAAACTGAACGTGCAGTTTCGGGATACGACGTAGGATCACCTGCCGCGGTCGAGGCGAAAATTCGTCAGCTCGTTGGCGAAGCCAACGCTCTTGCTCAGCAGATCCAGTCCGCCGGAGACCCTACTGCGACCGCACAGGCGAGCCGCGTGATGACTTCGGTAAATGGCCTGCTGAACGGGGAATAGCGCACTCACAAGCCTCTTTTCCCTTACTGTCTCTCTAGAACCCGCCGACATTTTTTCAAATTTGTCGGCGGGTTTTCTCTTTTCCGATTTCTCATCCTACAAAAGCATCAGAGATCCATTCCCTCGAGGACCTGATGAGACTTTTGATCGCCATTCCCATCACCGCAATGCTGACCTCTTGCGCCAGCCAAAGCCTTCAGACGCCTGACCCGACAGGAATCTCTCAGAAGATCGACGGCTTGCAAGCCAGCCCCTGCGATTGCGGCGGGGTCGAAAGCGACCGCCTCCACGACCGCCGCGAAGACGGCAAGAAGCAGGCCGCCAAATCTGGCGTGCCGAGCACTGATATCGTCCAAGGACCCTACTGATGTTCCAGAATAAGCCCACTGCATTCCAGCCGGCGCCGATGCCCGTACAAGGTGATGATCTCGGACCATATCCGGCAGACGTCGACAATTCTCCGACGCGCCAGCGCGTGCTCGAACGAGCCTTGCGCGCAGTCACTATCGTGGCCGTGGTCGAAGGGCTTGTCGTCGTCGCGCTGATTTGCTGCCTGATCGCGGTATTCCCGCTTAAGCAGGTCTATCCCTATCTCGTCACCTTTCGCGATAACCAAGAGCAGATAGTCGCGATCGAACCAATCTCGACCAGTGCTCCAGGCATTCAGTACGCCACCGAGGCGAGCGTGCGAGACTACGTCAACCAGCGCCATTCGTTTGCACCTGTGAACAGCAGAATGGACGCACAATGGGGGCCGGATTCCCGCCTCGCCGTCATGACTGCCGAGAGCGAATGGAAAGACTTCGAAATGGCTTCCGCGACCGAGCGAGCCAAGCTTATGTCCTCGGGATATTCCCGCCAGATCCGCGTTGAAAGCGCGACCATGATCCGTCCTGATACCTGGCAGGTCAATTTCACCAGCTTTGACAGTCTCGGCGGCTACAACGGCACTCTCACGCGCAATCCGGAAGTTTCCGTCGGGCAGGCGCCTGCAAGCACGAACATCATGGATATGGATCTCTCGACCAAGTCCGATGAGCGCGATTGGCTCGCAACCATGACCGTCGCCTACGAGCCCGACCGCGTCAGCTATGATCAGCGACTGCTCAACCCTCTGGGCTTCACCGTCACCGACTACTCGGTCACTGCGAGGAAATGATCATGCGCACGAGCATCGTCCTAATGACCGCAGCAGCTGTGTCGACCTGCAGCGTTGCCGCCGGCGCACAAGACGGCCTTCTGCCTGAGCAGGAAGGCCCCCTCGAGCTAACTCAGGATGCCTGGAGTTCCCATCTTCGGGATCGCGGCGTCAGCAAGCGTAGGCCCGGCTATGTCCGCTATGTCTACGATCCGCAAAAAGCGTTCCCGATCCAGACGCGCGAGGGAATGGTCACCACCATCAAGCTCCCGCAAAGCGAGACCATCCTCCAGGCTTATGCCGGTGATGAGGCAGGCTTTCAGGTTGGCATACCGACGCCGCAGACGATCGTCATCAAGGCCAACTTCCCGGGGGTCGACACCAACCTTATCGCTTACGGAGAGACCGGCAATATCTACACGTTCTATCTGCGCTCCGATCCAGTGAACGCTGCTCAGATCAGCGACTTCCTTGTCGATGTAATCGCGTCGGGCGCGCCTGACGCATACTCCGGTGCGCAGATGGACACGATGACGAGCGAGCAGCTTGCAAGCTTCGACGAACGCAATCCGGCCAGCACCGCGCAGCGTGTCCGGGATCCCTATGCGACGCTTCCTGATGGCTCGGGCCGCTTTGCGGAATATGCCGAATGGACCGATTTTGATCCGGCAACCGTGCGGCAGGATCTCGGCGTGTATGTCCCACGTGAAAAAAGCGGCGGGACCATCCCTTACCGTGTCTTCCGGGACGATCGCTTCACCTATATCGATTACGGCCCGAACGCATCTCAAATGACGGAATGGCCGACGCCTGTCATCGTCATTCAAGGCGTCGAAGGCCCTGTTGGAAATCGCACGGCTGGTCCAGGCGGACGTCTCATCGTGATTGAAGCACTCGGCGAATTCGTCCTGCGCAACGGTCAGCGCATGATCGTCGTAAAACCTCGCTCGACCTTCACCAGCGAAGACCTCGTCGAATATCCGACATTCGACGGCCCGATGACCGTGCCGAACGAGTTGCCGGCCGGTCGCCGAGGCAACATTCCCCGTCAGCCCAAGACCGTCGTTCCGGTAGTCAGCCGGTCCGCGGCGGCCTCCGGCGAACATCCGTCGGCAGTCGTTCCCATTCGGAGCATTTCCGACAATCCATCCGAAATAGGCTCGCCAACAAAGGTCACCGTCACGGAGACTACCAGCGAAGTCGCCGAGGCACATGTGGCGCGCGGCGAAGGCTCGCCTGTCAGAACTGCTCTCGTGACCACCCGCGTAACGTCGATGAGCGGCGTAAACACGCCTCCATCAGTGACTTCACCAGTCAGTGATATGCCGCACTATTACGTCACGCTCGGAACCGGGGAGCGAGCAGAAATGGAGGATCGCTGGAAATCGGCTCTCGTCCAGCACTACGACCTTCTCAACCATCGCACAGTTCGCTTCGTAGATACGCCGACCGGCGTCGAGATGCAGATCAACTCATTCACGAGCGCGGGCCCAGCAATTGCCCTGTGCCAGGCCATGACAGAGCAGACGCAATGCTCGGTCAAGCAGTCAAGCTGAAAGGGCTGACTCATGTCCAATGATCCAAGTGCGCAGAAGAAGCGCAAAATTCAGATTATCGCGATCGGACTGATGACGAGCGTCTTCGCTATCGGCGGCCTAGTGTATGCTCTTTCAGGCGAAGACGAGATCGAAGAAATCAATAATCTCGGTCCCTCGGATTCCATGGTTCCTGCTGATCCCACCATGGTCAATGTCGACGCGACCGGAAGCATTCTGGCTACTCCTTCGGTAATCGACCTTAGTCCCACGAGCACCACGCAGATTTTCACCCTGCTTGCGACTGGCGTGCCGTTGAAAATCACTGATGTACGTGTTCCTGCCGAAGTTGCATCAGATCTGCGCGTGACAAGCATCGATTGCCCGGCTCCGACCGAAGACCTAATGGCAGGCTCCTCCTGTTCCGCCAGTGTCGAATGGTCCGGCCTCACACCTGTATCCACGACCATTGAGGTCATCGCGGCATCCAGCCTCGATCCTTCGAAGGAAATCAAGACCGCCATTCCCGTTCGGGCCGAAGGTGTGGCTGTCGAAGCCGACATTGCTGCGATCGAATCCCAGCAAGGGCCTCCCGTCACGGCAGCAAGCCCTTCGGGGCCATACGGCAGCCCCGTGGGGGTCGGAGAAGCCGTTGCCAGCGCGGGTCCTTCTCCTGAGCAAATGCGCCGCGCTGCCTATGTTCAGGCACGCCGCCAAGGGCAGCTGGCACCGGTGCAAGGCAGCACCCTCATTCCCACGGTCCGTTCGCCTTACGCCAGCTGGAACAATGTCGGTGCGCCCGGCAATGTATCGAGCAACCCGACGGACATGAGCCGTGTCATTACGCCAGACAAGGCGATCACTGCCGTCATTGCCAATCCGATCGACACACGCATGGCGGTCACCGCCGTCGCAATGGTCGACAGGGACATTTACGGAAACAACGGGCGCACTGTTGTCGTCCCGCGCGGCTCGAAGCTCATCGGCCGCGTAGGCGGCGGTGTTGGCCGAATTGGCATTGCGTGGAACCAGCTTATTCGACCCGACGGAGTTCGCTTCATGTTCGCTGGCGAAAGCGGCGATGCCATGGGCCGTGGCGGCATTCCCGGCCGTGTCAATGAGCAGCTGCTGAAGCGATATGGATATTCACTTCTGCCGCCTGCCGTCGCGGCGGCAATCACCGTTGGTCTTGGCGGTCGCAGCACGACGACCAATGGTACCACCGGCACAACCGAAAGCCAGGATGCCAAGTCTGTAGCAGCTGAAATCCTGACGCAGCCGCTCCAGCAGATCTCGAACGATCTCTATCAGCGCAATTCCCAGACACCTGCTCAAACCACTGTTCCCGCTGGCACGCGCATTACGGTCTGGTCGATTGGTGATCTGCGGCTCAAACCTATCGGCGAGCGAGACACGCAAGAGCAGGCCGACCGCAACCGGCAAACGTCGTCCGGCAGCAGGGCCCGCGTCGAGTTGCCGACTATGCCCGTGGCGAGCGGGAGCTACGGCGCGCCCGCCGCCGGATACGATATGGATGATGGGCCAGAAGGATCGATCGGCCAGGGCAATTACCCAGTCGGCGAGATCGACGAAAACGGCAACTACATCGCTCCCGGCATGACTGCGCCCGCCCCGTCACAGGCTCCTCTGCGCGAGCAGGACCAGCTGCCCAGATCTTCACAGCCGGCCCGGCCTTCGCAGCCATTCGCGCCTTCAGCTAACCCCTGGCAGAATTGATCATGGAAATAATCGACGACATCTTCGCAGGGCCGAAGCCGACTGAGATCCCTCAGGAGGCCAAGGAGCTTGATGACAGCCACGCCATCATCAATGCGATCCTCAACAAGCTTAGGGGGTATTTCACACACCCCGACGTCGAGGAAATCTGCATCAACAAGCCAGGCGAAATCTGGCTCAGACGGCGCCGCCCAAAGCCTGGCGAGGATATCTGGAACCATCTCGCAGATAACAACCTGACCTTCGAGTACCTCGAAAAGATCTGCAAAATGATCGCCAATGCCAATGGCGTGCCCTTCGGCAGGGGTTCCGGAAGAACCCCCGCAGTCTATGCCGCTCTTCCCGGTGGTCACCGCTTCACGGCCGCCATGTACGGCAATATCGTCTATGACGAAGTCACCTCACAAGGCGGATGCGTGATGGCGATCAGGCAGGCCCCTCGAGGCGACAGCACCATCGAATATTCGCATTACGGGCTTACGGCCGGGGTGAATGTAAAGGCGCCACCCAAATTCAAGGAGATGTCGCTCAAGACCCCGGATAGTCTGAGCAAGTTGAAGGCCGCCGTCGACAACGGTTCTCACCTCATCGTTTCGGGAGCGACCTCGACGGGTAAGACAACCCTTCTCAATCGGCTAATCCAGGAACTTGATCCCAAGCTGCGTGTCGCCACGATCGAGGGCTCGCGCGAGCTCGTCGTCCCCCATTTGAATCGCTTCCACATCGTTCTTTCGCGCACCGAAAATTCAAACGGTTTCAACGACGCAAAGGCCATCGATCTTCTGACGCGCATGACCCCCGACGTCATTCTGTGCGGCGAGGTCTCGACCAGCAATGCAGGTACCATCTGGGAACTGACCGGATCAGGTCACGGCTCGATGATGACCACCGTCCACGCTGAAGATCCCGAACAAGCACTGAAGGCATTCGTCGAACGCATGCGGCACACGCAGCCCAACGTCGATGAAGTGCGGGTGATTGCGGAAATGAAAAAGCGCTTCACCGTCATTCAAATCAACAGGGACCATGAAGGCCGTAGGTCAATCACGGCTGTCGAAACCTTCGACTGACGGCAATTCCATCCTCACGTCCCCCGGCGCCAGCGATGGCGCTGAAAACTGGAGTAGAGTCGATCGATGCCGCCCTTACAGCTTAACCTGATTGGCGGTCCGGAAATTCACCGCTCTGCTTTCTTCCCCGCCGACGGTATCAGACGCAGCTTGTCGCGGGACTGGTCGTCCGGTCCCCGCGCGTTCGTTCTCGGCTGCAATCCTTCCAACGCGGGCGCCGACGTCGAAGATCCAACGACGCTATGGTGGAACCGCTGGTTCAATCATCATGGATACGGCGGCTATGACGCAGGCAATCTGTATCCATTTGTCAGCTCGAGCCCGCAGGAATGCAAAACGCGAACCGACGCTGCCAACGAGACAAAAGGCAGTCCGGACTACCTTGAGCTAGCGGCAAACCTCGATGCGATCGTCGAGCTTGCTTCAAAAGCAGACGCCATCTTCGCTTGCTATGGAAACATCGCCTGGGATCCAAGCTGGACCGAGCATGCTCTCGAACGCATCCTCGAGGAGCGCGGCCCCGCGCACGCTATTTGGTGCTGGGGCCGGACGAAAAGCGGAGCCCCGATCCATCCAATGGCGCGCGGGAAACATCGGATAAATCCTCTTCAGGAGCCAATTCTCTTTCGAAGGCCAGATGGGAGATCCCAATGAGCCTGCGCTTGAGACTACGCCCCAACGACCCAGCCGCCCACTCGCGCACACAATCCAATATTTCGAAAGGCCTCCACCACATGCGCCGCCGCTTTTTTAAGATTTTCACCGCTATGACGCTTGGCGCAATTGCTTTCACCAATGCTCATGCCGCCCCAGCTGCACCGCATATCGGTGACATCGTAATGGGAGAAGGCAAAACAAAGACCGTAACCGTCATCCTGTCGTTGAGCTGCGTCTTCTGCCGTGTCCTCGACAACCAGCTTTTCCCGGAAAAGGCAGCCGATCTCGTGAAGCGCGGCTATGCGATCGAGATCATCCCGGTAAGTGTGCTGCCAGTCGATGCGACGGCCACCGCCGTCATGCGCTGCGGGCCTGCCAGTCGATACCTGGACAGAATGAAGCGGATCTACGCCAGCTTCAGCATGATCAGCAGGATGAAACCGGAAAACGCACAAGCTTGGTTTATCGCCCGCGAGACCGATTTCGGTTTCAAAAAAGGGGCCATGGCCAAATGTTTTTCGTCTGAACGACTGGCACATAGCGAGGCCATGACCAAGCGCGCACGAGAACGCTACGGCTTTGAAGGAACACCAACGATCTATGTCAACGACATAGAGAAAGGGCACACGATCGCCGATCTTCCATAAAGGACCATCAGTCTCACCAGGCGCCAGACAGAACGGAAAGGAAAAGTCGCATGGGCAAAAAGGCCGGGATCAAGAACAATCAGGATCCTGAAACTCCTGTCTCCCACAAGGCAATTCCCACCTATCCGCTTTCTCCCAGCGAAATAGAGATGATCGTCTTCGCAAAGTGGGATGGCATGGCCTACACCAAATCCGATCGTGCCAACTCGACAGCTATTTCGCTCGAAGGTGACGAGCTGCAGAAATTCGTCACCGGCCTACCATTCAATCCGGACTACAAGCCGGCGAACAACAGAATGGTCGAGATAGCCCCCGCCAATGATGCGGATATACGCTGGCTCCTCGACCGCGCTCACCGGATCCAACTCGTGAGCACGGATGGGAAGCTGCCCAATGAGCTCGACAATGACGGATGGAGAAGCGGCAAGCCCGGCGTCAAGAAAGACGACGGCATAGGCATTCTCCTGCATCGGCCAGCCGCGTAAGGCCCAAGAGAATGCATTTCTATCAAGTTCCTCTGCTAACCGCTCTCATCGCCTTCTTCGTCATGCATGTCTATGTCGATATCGGCCGAAGAAAGTGGCGGAGGGCAGGGACCTTATCGTTCGCCATCGTCGCGGCCGTCATTTCGCCATTATTCTACGTGGCCCCTTAGCTCAAAGCATCGAGACAGCGACCCCCGAGGGGGCACGCTAGCTAAAAGGAACCCCAGAATGCAGGACCATTGGTATGAGCGCCGCGCGCCACGCGCCGCGTCGCCTGGTGACGCACGCACCGCTCTAGAAGTCGATCATGCCCGCGTCGTCCATTCCAGCAGCGTGCGCCGCTTGGCCGGAAAGACGCAGATCCATCAAGGCGAAAGCGATGTACCTCGCACCCGCCTTACCCATTCGATGGAAGTCTCTCAGATCGCCCTCGGCATCGCCCAACGCCTGCGGTCTGCTCATCTCGCCAATCCGAAACATCATCTCGATGAACTCCTGAACGACCAGGCCATTTGGCACGTTGTCGGCCTGTGCCATGATCTTGGACATCCCCCGCTTGGGCACGCGGGCGAAAGCGCCTTGAACGCCTGCCTTCCCTATGAAGGAAATGGCCAGACGCTGCGGATACTCACGCGGCTGGAGAGCCATACCCCCGGTTATGGCCTCAATCTAACTCGCCGATCATTGCTTGGAGTGCTCAAATATCCCAAGCCTTATAGCGAAGCCGCTAAGGCCGAGACGCCGCCGCCGCGGCGCGGGATTTCCGGAGCCCCTCTCATCGGTCCGGAGCACAAGCCGCCCAAATGCTATCACGATGAAGAAGAGCCGATCGTTGCCTGGCTCCTGTCTCCTTCGACGATCGACGAGAGCGCAGTCCGCGGCAGAATGCTCAAGAGCTTCGACTGCTCTTTGATGGATCTGAGTGACGAATTCGCATACAGCGCCGCTGACCTCGACGATGCCATCGCCATGGGCATGATGGAGCGTGGGTGGATCGAAGAAGACATCTGCGAAGACGCATGGGCCGGCTACCTCGATCATGCAAACAGAGGCTCAGCCAAACCCATAGAAAACCGTGATGACCTTTACGACCGCCTATTGGATGGCAGCGCTAGCAGACGCGCCGTAACTGGCTCGATCATCAACTATTTCCTAGCAGGGGTGCGTCTCGTCAGGGACGAGGAAATGGCCGACCCTCTCTATCGCTACCAGGTCGAGTTGGAGGCTCCTCAAAAGCGGCTGATGCAGCTCATCAAGAAGTCCGTTTTCAGACGCATCATCGAATCGACCAAGGTCCAGCAGGAGCGTGTCCGCACACAAAGGATGATCATCGAGGTCTTCGACGCATTTTCCTATCAGCCGATGCTCTACCTTCCCGATCGTCACCGCGCACTTTGGCAGGCCGCAGAAAACGGAGACCGCGTCATCGCTGATTATATCGCCGGCATGACCGACCGCTTTCTTGAGAAGACCCACCGAACCATGATGGGCTGAATCTATCGTGCTTGGCGAAGATTCTCCCTCATCCTAAAATATGGGTTAGCCTAGAAAACGGCCAGAATGGACGAACATGAATTCGAACACTCACAGCGAACTCGAAAGGGTCGACCTAGACGACTGGCATCACCTGCGTCTGGGACAGAGAGCGCAGATAGTGGCCAAAATTACCGGCCGTGCGGGAGCGACATTGATCCTGGAAAACTCAAACTGGACGCAGCAGATAGCTGAAAATCCCTATCAGCTTGGCATATCTGTCGATCCACGCAGCTACATGATGATCACAATCATGCGAACAACCGATGGCATGACTGCATTGGCCGCCGTTCCAATTGAAAGCGCGATCCAATGAGCAGGACCATCTCCAAGCAACTCAATAATTATCTGCGGCTGGATGGCTATCTGCTTGGCTGGGAGCGCGGTCGGATCGGCCAAGGCCACCAGGCATCACTGATTGACCAGGACGGTCTGATAACGGCTTTCAACTGGCGCTCGCCCAAAGAGCCGATTGCTGGCGACCAGCTGACAGTGGTCCTTCCCGAGAAGGGTGAAGCAGGCAAAACCNCCAGGCCCATCCTTATTCTCAATCATACCTCGGGCGACAGGCATGAGGAAGTTAACGACGCCAAACTGCCATCGACGCGGGACATCATGCTGTGGCTCGCGGTGTGGGTGCTCATCGCATTTGCCGTCACTGCCGCCATCTGCTTCTACGCCACGACTTTCGAAATGAAAGTGATCGTTCTTATCGCAGCCGCGCTCGTGAATTGGCGCATGGCAATTGCGACAAGGGACATCAAAAAATCCGAGAAATCCTCGCTTCGCAAACTCGAGGAAGAGGCCGTTCGAGCCGAAATTGCTCTTTCAATCTGGGAAGAGAACCCCAGAAGCCGTCTTCCGCGCATTGATATCGCATACGATGACAAGGGTAGCCCAGTGCTTCGGCAAACAGCCTAAGCTGTCTCGGATCTTAGGGCAGAATCATCGTCGACGATTCAAGCTCGCCGATCCGGAGCAGCGCATCTGCACCCGACAGGGTTGAGACGGCAATAAATTGTAAGAGCGCGTTCTTATCAGGTAAAAATACCGCTCTCATCGTCACATGGAAACTTCCATCTGACGTGATTGCATGAGCGCTGCCATACGATGATGTCATTCCTCGCCAATTCTCAATCGCCGGAGAATTCGCAGAAGTCCCGATCGCTTCCATTCCCCCTTCGATGGCACCGCGAACCACCTTTACGGGATCGCTGACCTGGAATGAAAACGGCGCATACATTACTTCGAGATATGCATCTTCCGACTGGGTCTGGCTCAAATTCACCGATGGCATTTCGACCCCATTCACGAGGGTGATGCTATCCTTCGACTGTGTGAATGGCGCTGTGCTCAAAATGGCCACCCGCGCCTCCGGGTAGCGATACTCGCGCAATTCATCATCCCACGTAGGAGACGCTAATTTTCGGAAGCGTTCTTCACTGGCATCAAGGCTATCCATGACCTGCTCGATCATATCGAGAGTGATGTAGACCTTTCCGTCTGCAGTATCCAAGGGCGTGCCGTTAGCCGCCGCTTCCAGCAACCTCTCTCCTTGTTCAACGCTCTCCCTACTCGAGCGAATATAGCCGGAATTATCCCAGGCGTTCAGTAATGCATCGCGCGCCTCGATGTAACTCGCTGGACGAACGACCCTACCTGCATCGAGACTGGCACGCGCTGCTACCCACGACTGCTCGAGGAAATCCTTCCGGATATCGGCTATCCCGCCGCTCAGCACTTCCTCCATAAGGGCGCCCAGCTGGTCCCTCATTTCTTCGGGGATCGGGGTCCAGAACTCAGCATGCAAGGCTTCATCGATATAGCCATCCGCGTTCCGCACAATTCTCAGGATCTCATGCTGACGCTCATTCAACTCCGGCGGCACTTCCTGTGCCGCCGAAGGTGTAGCGAGATTTGCAGCCGCAACAGCAACGATTATGGCGGC
>NZOF01000176.1 GCA_002695185.1 Erythrobacter sp. | reverse complement strand
CGCTATAAGGCTGAAAGAGCCGGTGGCATGGTGATCGAGGTCGATCCCAAGGGAACTTCGCAGCTGTGCTCTTCTTGCGGCATCACGGTGGCGAAGCCTCTTTCGATGCGTCGTCACCGCTGCGCGTGCGGTGCTGATCTCCAGCGGGATCACAATGCGGCTATCAATATCTTGCAGCGCGGACTTGCCGCGCACGGGGCGGCTAGGCGTCCCGGGGAGCTCAACGTGGCCGATTGCGGCGTGCGTGCTCCCAGAAACGCGGACCCGCTCGCGGCATAGCCGCCTATGCGACCGTACCAGGATGTTTCGTACCGGCTAACCGCCTACACGGAAATCCGAATAGCCGGACTTTCAATCCGAAATCGGTGAACTTGAACCAACGCAATCCGTTGGCTTTTTCAAAGCGGGTTTCAAAAATGCCGTGCAGGTCGGCAAGCTTCTGGGAGACTGCGCCCTGCTGCCTGTGGCATCCGGCTTTGGGGGCGGAATGAACCCCGGGGGCGGTATTATGAGCCAGCAGCACCTTTTTTTGATTGCTGGTGAGTTGGCGAACCACGCGGTTCGGATCGTTGGCGATCGCTTCGGCGACGGGATCGACGTGACAAGCGATTTTCAGGTGATGGCGATCAATGAGATCGTGGCGATAGCGGTCCTTGTCGAGAACTTCTCCTTGAGGATCTCGTAAAAACCAGAAGCCATTGGAGCCTTCGCGCTTCATCGTGGAACCGTCCTCGAAGAGGTAGCTTTCGGCCTCGGATGCGCCTTCACTTTTCATATTTTTCGGCATCATTCGGGAAGGCTCATCCAAGCGACGGGTTTGTCATGGGCAACACCGGCGGCCCAGATCGCGGTCAGCCACACTTCGCCCTTGGATGTCAGCTTGCCGCAGGCGATGCCAGGGCATTCGGCGTCAGCAAACGGGCCATCGAACTTGAACAGGACATATTGGCCTTGCGGGCAAGTGTTGAAGGGGTTTCAACGATCAACTCCCTTCACCGGCACTTTGCCGGTCTCGGCAGTCGGGTCTTTTGGCATCCAAGCTTTTCGGCTGTCATTGGCGTCTGGTTCGCGCTTTTCAGCGATCGAAGGTGAGGTCATAGGGTCGTCTCCCTCTCTAGGTGTGCTCAGCAAAGTCACTCAGCGTAGGAAAGTGGTCTTGATTTGTGGTTTAAGGCCTATCAGGTCGAAAGGGCAAAATGGATTAAGCACGCCGGGGAATATGCCTCTGTGGCGTGCCTAGTTTCGAATGGGGCCCTGCGCTGCGCGGAGCATCGCACGTCGCTGTTGCCGGGTGGCTGGGAAGGGAGGACCGCAAAATTCGCGGTACCGGCGCGGCTTCCGCACGCTGGCTACGCTGCCGCTCGACATTGCCGACAAGACCGCGAGGCCTACGAAGTGGGAAAGCGAACAGAGGTTGTACATCAGGGATTCTCGCGCTGCGTCCAGCTGTCTGGCATTTGAAGGGCTTTTTCCGCCAGTTCGTAGGCAGGCCAATACTCTACGCTTTCGCGGCTCACCGGGCCGCCTTCATCGGCATAGCCGAGGTAAAAGCCTGCTGCTGACTGAAGAACCTGTAAGGGCACACGTCGCCCAAAATGCTCGGACGCGATTTTTGCCGAAGGGCCTTTGAAGATTGTATTGGCATTGGGCACGGTGACAATTCCTTTCGCGGTCAGACGAAGATCGACAGAGCATTTGGCAAGGCACCGGCCGCGGCCAATGCTGCGATGATGGTGATGATGATGTCGCGGCGGTCCTTCGAGGCAGCCTTGCGGTCGGCCTCCCTCCAATCTTCGATTTGAGCCTGCGCGTTTGCGTGCCAGCGTTCGACGACGTGATCGGGAATTTTCATGGTAGCACCATGGCGATGAATGCGGTGACTGCGATGACAGCCACCGAGACTTGAGCGAGGGCGAGGAAAAAGGTTCGCAGGCCTGCCCGCCGATCAAGGCGATCCTCTTCCTCGAGGGCCTCAATAAGGGCGCGCGTTTCGGCGCGACGAATGTCGCGATTGGTCTTGCTGAACGGCATGGCACTATGGTCCTAGTTGGCGGCCCGGACAGGAGCGAAGCGGATCGACTTCGCGTCAATATCACGCGCGTTGAGAGCAAAGCGCGAGATCATATCGTATGCGTGGGTAAGCCAGTCCTCGGGATCGCGGGAGTGGCCGCTCCCATGGATCGCGTCTTCGAGGGACTTCGGATCTTGAAAGGCGTTGGTATCGATGCGTAGCTCTGCGCCAATTTCATGGAGATTGCCTTGGCTGATGGGCGTTTCACGGCGTAGGCAGCAGCAGCCGTCAGCATCAAAGGCCTCAAGTGCGTAGCGCATGGTATTTTCCTTTCGCTCAGTCCTGATCAGCCTGTTTGGAGTGAATTGTTGTCACCTTGCTCCTAGACGCGGGCGAATAAGAACTGGGTTTGGCCGGGATTGCGAACTGGAATGGCACGACGATCGAGTTCGCGCGCAAGCCGTATGTCTGCTTGTGAGCGTTGCGCTTGCTCGTCGCAAATTCGCCGCGACCATAATCGAGGCGATTAGCGGCTCAATAAAGGCTAGTGACGGTATTCAGCCTGTTCCGGTTCTCGGTGTCTACCGCAAAGGGTCTGGCCGATACCTGCGACGTTTCCACACCAGCACTTGGTTGCAGCGCGGTCGATAGCCTGGCGCTCGGCTTTGGTTCTCGCAATCATGTCGTGCTCCCTTCCGTTTGAACGGTTTTCCCATTCCTGAAACTGCGTTCAGTTCGAGCTCGGCCGAAGATCTGCGATTTGGGTAGATCGCGTCAGCGCCTTCTCTTTGCCTTCGTCGAAATAGTCATGCTTCTGGACGAGGTCGGGCGCGATGGCGCTGACGGCATCACGCAGCGTTATGATGCCGTCTTCTTCAGCGAAGAGGAGCGCAAGACCGGCGCGCAGGCCCGGAAGGTTGCCCGTTCGCTGAAGACGGCGCAGGGCGACATAGAGATATCCCATGAAATTGGCTTTCTCGTCGGCGTTCATGAAGAAGTCGAACTGGCGAGCACCATTCCAATTGGGAGCGAGATCGGTCTTTTGTACGTCGAAAAGATCGATTGCGGGAGCCATGTAAGCGAGATTGTGAAGTCGGCCTTCTACGTCCCAGAGGCTCCGGCGCACGGGAGTTTTAGGATGAGAACCCGGTGCATATGCGGAGCCATTTTCGAAGAGGTATCCGGCAGCGTGCATCAGCGGATATTCGGTGCTGGAGGCAATTGCGCCCATCGTCTTTTCCCTTCGTCGCTTTCGTTCAATTCGGAGGGCTAGCTGGGTGGGATTTCTTGCGGCCGATGAGGCATCTCGGATCGTCGTTTGACGGCCTCAGGCGGCCTTGCGTACGTCGAGCGCGCTCTTGCTGCTGGGCATGGCGACGGCGGATAGCGCTAAGGGCTCGCGCCAGGCAGCCACATGCCGGTCGATCGCGCGGATGATCGATGCATGGTGGGGACCGTCGATCGACTGGCCAATGATTTCGCTGGCGATGGTCGCGCTTACCGCGTTTAGATCGGTCTGTTCGATGCCGAGAAAGCTTTTGAGCAGGTTTTCGCTGGGAAAGAGGAATTGATCGTCGACCGGTTCGATTACGATGGAATCCTTAGCCATGCGGGCTTGGCTCTTCACAGGCGTTGGGAGTGTGCGCGCGCCGGGGCGCACGGGGCGCAAACGGCCGCAGGCCTTCCCGTCCTGCAATGATTTGGAAGTCGATACGTCCCGGCAGCTTGTCAGATGGGGCTCAACAATGGCCCATGCGTCCTTCTCGCGGTCGCTGAAGGGCTTCTCGAACTCGAATGGGGCGTCGAGCTGGGTGAATACGACATAGGCCCGCTTACGCGACGTATAGCCGCCGTAGTCGCGGGCATCGCCCACATGTTCATGACGGGTGTAACCCCAGCGCTTGAGGCGCAGACACGCGATTTCATAGGCGGCAGATTTGAGCATGCCCGGCACGTTCTCAAAGACGATTACGGGGGGTGCGATCCGCTCGATGATATTGAGCAGATCTATGATCATGTCAGCGCTGGATTCAGCGTCCTCGAAATGACGATCCTTGATCGACTTCGCCTTGAGGTTGCTGAGGTCGTCGCACTGCGGGCTCGCGTGCATGATCATGGCAGGATGGCGTTCCATGACCTGCCCGATCCGATCGAGAACGCACGAGGTGACATCCTCGTTGAAAATTGCGTGGATGGGGCCAGAGTTTGAAAGTGCTGACATGATGCCGGTTTCCGTGAGGTCGGTCTTGTCACGCTTTTCCTGCGGTCGCCATTCGAGAACAGCGGAGATGGAATAGCCATGCGCGCGCAGGCTGGCGAGATCCACGCCCGACGTAAGAGCAGCAAAGACGCTTTTCGGGTCGGCGGCCCCGGCATTGGCCTTTGCCCGCTCCGTGATGGTGCGCAGCGGCTTGATGAGCACGCGGCCTCTCTCGAAGGTGATGTGAACTCGGGTGCAATCGGCAGGGAATGCCTCGTCGATGAGCCGCTGCGAGCTCACTTCAACCTGATGTTCGAGCGGATTGTTGCGCCGGCGAGGGTAGGTTCGGGCATAGACCTTCTTCACGCGCGGAGCTTCGAAAAGGTCGTAGCAGCGCTCGATGACCATGCCCTCGCCCGGACCAAGGCTGCGTTCGGTGACCGGGTCGCCCTTTGCGAAGTCGAAAAGAGTAAGCAGGTTCGAACTGATGGTCAAAATCCGTGCCTCTCCTTTCCGGCGAAAACGCAGTTGTTTCGTCGCAATTGCGGGCACGTCTACGCGCACGAGGACTTCCTCGGTCATGCGGTGTTCCTCTGATTTTATTGTGGGGAAAGTGGTCGTGGGTCAGGCTTCGGAATAGACGAACGTCTGTCCGATCTTTTCCCTCACCACCTTTTCATCTTTTAGCAGCCGATAGAGCCGGATCTGGGTTGTCGCCCAGTTGGCCGTTTCATCCAGTGCGAGTATCTGCCTGATGGAAACGGGGCCAGTTTTTTGGATTAATCGTAGGAGTTGGGAGACTGCATTCTGCGGATGATCTCGGCCTCGACGACTTCGAGATGGTTTCTCCATCGCTTGGCTGTCGCGTGCTTTACCGTCCGCGAATTCGACCATTCCAGCGAATGAACCAGCTCCTCTAATAAGTCTGCGCTGCTCGCCTTCGAGGGGTCGAATTTTATTGGAGGCTGATCGAATTGCACGGCTGTTTTTGTAATCCACTTTGAAACTCCAGCCTTTTAGCATTCGGCATTATCAAAGCGAGTCTGAATTATGCGCGGATTCATCCGTAGCAAGGGACCTGCGGCTCACGCAGCAAGCGGGTAGCAATGACACGATCGTCAAGAATGACGTCCTCGATCGTGGCAGACTGGATGTCTTCTGCACGGACACCGCGAGCGTTGATCTTGTTTGCGATTTCCTCGCGCGACATTCCGTCAACTTGTTGAAGGTCCTCAGGCTGGACAGTACGGGAATTGATGAGGCCAGCAAGGCATTCAAAGTCGGCTTCGCCACTGTAAGTGCCCGCCGTGATGACGAAGAACCCGCGGGGGTAGCGAGGCTTCCGGTCGGGTCCTTTGACCTCAAAGCGAGCGATGACGCTGTAGCGGATGTCGATGCGATCCTTGATTGCGTCGGTCTGGGGCATTGTTGTCGCCTCTATTGTCTGGATGATGATATGCGTTGGTATGGATTATAGGATGATCCATCCCGCCTGAGGAAGGGCGTCGTCTTTTGTCAGAATAGGTCCTTCTCAGTGGAACGATGACCTGCGATCTGGCCCGCAGCCAACCAATTCCAAGTCGATGCTCATGCCGTCGGGACGGCGCCGTTCAATGTCGAGGAGAATGCGCTTGTAGGCTTCCAGGGCGGATGCTTCGCAAGAGAATGGAACGAACAGCGGACCGCGGTGTGCAAGCCTCGTTGGAGCTTCAATCGTAGCGAAGACCTCGTCGAAAATGCATGTCGATGAAGCAAATTCCGCGCTCAGGAAGATAAAGGGCAGGCCGGTATCGGCCTGTTCGGCGGTCATGTCTTCCAGGCTTATGGCCGAGTGTTTCACCGGACTGTCTCCTTGCTATCGTCAGGTGCCGGCTTGTTTACGTCTGAGCAGCCGCGAACAGGTCGATCGATAAAGCCGATCCCCGCTTTGCCGGACCTGATCTCTCTGGTCCCGAGCAGGTTGCAGCGGCTGCAACGAGGCTGATCGACATCGAAGTCCCATTGGTAATGGTGGTTCATAGGGCGCCACTCAGACCTCTAGCCGAGGGATGTTCCGGTTGCCTTCATTATCGAAGCGATAGGTGGACGTGGGCGGCTCGGGTGCGAGGCCAAAATAGATGTCGATGGCATCCGGGCGGCGGGCATAGGCCCCCACACAGTTCGACGGGAATTCGGCGCCGGCAAAGACGTGGGATTCGTGAGCCCATCCGGCTGCGAATGCACGCCCTTTCATGGACGCCGGCACATATGGATTTTTGAATTCGCCGTTTTCGAGGCATCGGCCTGCAGCGTATCGCGCGGCGCAGCCTTCGAGAAAATGCTCGGTCAGGCATTGAGCGTTGCCGGTTTCTTCCGCGGCAAAGTTGACGGGCGAGCGATCAGTCATCGATATGGCCTTTCATTGGCAGCAAAATTGTAGCCCCAGGATGCCGGGTCAATCGAACCGGGCAGACTTGTGCTTGGGGTGACGCCGGAAGCTGCCCTTCCCCTTTTTCGCACCTTCGTCCCAACGGCGCGAAAAGCGCGTGCTGGGATCGAAGAGCTGATGCGCGAAGGGATCGCGGGCGTGCGTGCTCTGCTTCTTGAATTTCGCCTTGGCCATTTTCCAACTCCATCGCTGTTCACCAGGATCAGTTATCTATCGGCTCAACCGAGGAACTTAGTGGTTCGCAGTGGTCACGATTTTCGCCTGTCTGCGGCCGATCACACTGGGGGCACCTAGTGGAGGTCGCAGACAGGCTAGGAGACGGGCGCGAGTGGGATCGATCTGCGCCGTGACCCTGCTTCCATTTTAGGATGGCTCCAAAAAAGCGCCAAGCGTACCTGAGACGATTTCTGGCTTTTTTCTCAATGAGCTGGAAAGTCAGAGGCAGCAGACGGGCAATGTTCTATGCCACCGCCCGATAGGAGCCCGCCTTCAATCTTTTGAGGGTGTTCCGGCACCAGTCCTCGAGACCTGCTTCGACTTCGAGTGCCAGAGCCCCTATCCGTTCGGTCGGATAACCTCCAAAGCTCACCGACGAGCCATGGCCGTCATTATTGCGCAGCTTGGTGAAGACCTTCCACGAGCGATCGTCGAAGTTATGCCCGCAATTGCCGATATAGCCGCAGGACAGGCCAAGTTCGGGGAACTGCTCTGCCAATGTCTGTACTTTGGCTCGGATGGCTTTGTCGGCATCCTCGGCGTTCATTGAGACGATGCGGTGCTCGTGGGTGACTGTCTCAATGGCGGCCTGATGGAGGTCCTTGATTGTTGCGGTCGCTTTGCCGGCAAGGACTTTGTTCGTGTTTCCTATGACGCTGGCGGTTTCTGCCCAAGCCTTGTCCAGGGCGTCATTGCGTATCGTGATAGCCGGATCGATGAGAGCGACGGCATGAGAAACGACGTTTTCGAAATGGAGCTTGAAGCGTCCTGAGAACATGGGCGTGTGATCACGGACATAGATCGCCAGTTTGACGAGGTCCTGCAGGGCCGGATTGTCCATGACTTCGCTGTTGCGCAGGATCTTGCTGTAGAGCGGTTCCATTCGGTTTTTCCTTCAGATCTTAGCAATTTGCTACGACCGTCAGCGGAATTGCATCGTGATTTTCCAGGTTTGCGCTCATGATAAAGCCCCCCCCGGGGGGGGCCTGCGGGTGCTCGCAGTATGGAGAGGAGCCGGTTTTTGTCCCGCTGCTAGGATATTGACCTACGGGCTCAGGTTGAAACCGCCGATCTGCTACCAGAGCCGTGCACTGCTGCAGGTGGGAGGTCGCTCTCAAGCGAACTGCCGGATCGGGAAACTACTGTTAAAGCTGCTTTTTGTCGGACAGAGGCTCTTGTCCTATCCTTGCGGATCCAGGCCAGTCATCCTTGTTACAAGACGAATAGTTCTCTGGTCGCGAAGGCGCGATGATCGAGGCCATCATCGAGAGTAGCTGCGAGGACCGAAACACGCAGCTACTCTCGGTAATGGCTGGCAAGGGTGGAGGGATTCGGACCCTCTCAGCAAGGTTTTGGAGACCTGCTGGCACGACCGGCGCCCACCCCTGCAGTCAGGGACCGTGTCTGAGACACGGTCCCGGTGTGGATTAGCTTAGGCGGCCTTGCGTGCGTCGAGCTCTTCCTTGCTCATCGGCAGGCCGACGGCGGACAGGTACTCGCCGCCTTTCTCGCCCTCATCGTTCATGTAGTTGGAAAAAAGGCAGCGGATCGAAGCTTCCTCGCCGACGACCAGCACGTTCTGGATAGCGTCCATGGCCTTGCCCTGGGCGATCAGCGTGCGGGTTGCATCGCGGCCGCGGATCTTCAGTGCNACCGNTGGCGCGGATGAATTCCTTGCCGCGGCTGTCGGTCTTCACTTCGACTGCCGAGGGGGTNACCTTCAGGTTGTAAGCGCGGCCGGCGGCGTTCGTGTTCTGGTTGGTGCTCATGATCATTTCACTCCGAGAGGATTTTTCCATCTGGCTGAGAAGCCAATTTTACCCTGTCTTGCCGAAGGTTTTTCCTCCGACCCAACCGGGTCATTTCATCTGCTTCAAGATGACTATTTTGCTGTTGGTTTTGCGATCGGCTTCAGGCGATCTTACGCAAGGGTTCTGCGAATGATTTAGCGCATTCCAGATCTTCGAAGCGTGTCAGGCCGATTGCGCGATTAGCGCGGCCCTGCTGTGGCTTCTGAGGTACGGTGCTCTAGTTTTGCTCCAACCAGACATTCGTAGGCGGCCGGCGGAGATATATTCCAGGCTTTGGTTCGGGCGATTACGATCGGCCTCAACGTGCGCGAGAAGCGATCACTGACATTGTCAGTGATCGCCCCGGACGCTCATTTGAGGTAGTAGCTATATGGCAGATAATAATCGTAAATATAGCCACGAACGACGAGCTTTGCGTCCTGCGGTTTGTATCCGCGTTGAACAATTATAAGCATTCGGCCCTCCTTTCTGCAGCAAAACCTTAATCCGTCTTCCGCACATCTATTTATCAAGAACGCGGGAAAACGGTCGTTTAAGCAGAAAAGGGCTTCTGGACGCGCGAGGGCAGCGAGGCCTATTTGCCAGGCGGTGGGCTAACCGATATGGCCGGCGAAAATGCCGAGAATTAGGATCGTGTTGAGAACGACGCTACCAATGGAAAGGCGCCTTGCCCGCCGAAAAGCGGCTATCAGCCGCTTTCTTTCGTCAGCAGCTTCAAGCGCTCCGGCGGGGCACTCTTTGACCTGGTGAAAATCGTCGACGGGGGCGTTCATTGCACTGGCTCGCAGTGTTTTCGTGCGGCAAGATGAAAGCCCCGGATAGCGCCGTACTGAGGCTTCATCGGATTGCGAAGCTATGGATTGCGCAAGGATTGCGCGAATTTTGATTCCGCGCGGCGTCGGCCACACGCGCCTTCGCGCAGAGTTTTGATTGCAAGCCACTAGTCCATCGAGCCAGAGACGATGCAGATCCTCGAAGGCCCCTTCAAAGAAGCGAGCACCCTCGTTTGGCAACGCCAGCAAGCCAGCCTTCTCGCCTACAGAAAGCCGCGAAGCGGTCTGACAAAGATCTCGCTGATATGGATCGGTCATGAGTGACCTCGTCTTTTATTTGCGCAGTCACCGGCCAGTATCGATCGTTCGACCGATAGAGCATCGGAACGCTCAGGCAGCCTCGGACAAGAGTGCAGGCGAATAGGTGGAAGGTGCGCGAGGATCGCGTAGCGGAACGTTGCGTGCGTCAAGCTCGCGCGCGATGCGCTGGGTAGCTTCAAAGCGCTGGATACGACCATCTTCAAACTCGGCCTTATCGAAATAGAACCGGTCGAGAGCCCAGTAGAGGGTGGCTACCGGCTTATCGGCTGCTTCGAAGGAGATGCCATAGGCTACCTGCAGAGCGAGAACATGCGCATCGGTATTGATGATCGGAGTACTGACGTCGTTGGTCATCTTTTTCCCCTCGGATTGCCGAATTCGAAAGCTTTGATCCTATCGTTTGAAGGATGTTTGAGGTTGCCGGCTGTGATGAGAGCATCATCATCTGCGTCCTGCGTCGTCAAATAGGACGGGGAAAGGGTCCGATGTGTAATCTCTTAGGACAGGAGCAGGAGCCGCTGAGGGAGGTCCGATGGCAAGTTTGCCGATCGTAGCCCGACCAGGCTGTACCCAGTCTGCTGGGTCCGGGCGGATGCTTTTGCGTCTTCATTGTCGGCCGTGGCACGCGGGACCGCAACGGCAGTTAGAATTTGATGGTCTGTCGCGCTGCCTTCTGCCGCAGCCGGTTCGATAAAGCAGCGCAGTGCGATCTCTCGGCCTTCGCTTAGCTGGTCGCCCAGCTCTGCGTGGATCCTGGCAGGTATGATCAACGTGCATTCAACCTGGCGGCCTTTGGTGATCAGTGAAGCACGGGTCATGAAGGTTTTCTGCCCGTTCGAATTGGTAGTGGCCGAGATTGGGCCAGGGATAACGGTCAGATTGTAAGGGCGCGGCGATGCCATAATCAGTTCACTCCAGCCTGCGCCGACTTCAATGCCGGATCACCTTGTTCTGGCCGAATATTTTCCTTCGACCTGATAGGCTCAGAATTTGATCATGTGGGGCAATGGATGGAGCTATAGAGCTGGCTTGGCCATTAAGCTTTGCGGTGCGCGGAAGCGCGTAGTGCAATTTCCGACCGGCGTCTGAAGCCAAGGGGGAAGGAAAAACCCGCTGCGGCGTTACCGAGCGGGTTTTCTCTTTGATCGACAATCCGGCGAGTAAGGCTTCAGGCCGCCATTTTAAGGTCTTCGGTTGCGAACATTCGGAGCGCCAGCTGCACAAAAACGGCGAGCTTCTCTCCATCGATGTCGTCGCGCATGTCCGAATGCGGTTGGAATTCCATTTGACCGCTGAAATTCAAGCCGCAAGTTAGAAGCGAATGGATTAATCTTGCGGAACGATGGTCCCCTACTTCCGAAGAAAATGATTGGGCGACCGTGATAAACTTCAGAGGTTCGGGTAGACGTTTTGGATTTTCAGCTTCCATGAACTCAATCAGAATACTGCTGGTTGTAATATGAAGGAATCGTGCCAATTCTTCAGCAGAGCAATCGAGTTTCATGGAACTGGTTTCGAGGTTCATGCGGAGGATCGTTTTGATGAGCCGCACCGACTTGCCAGAGTTTTCTTCGGAATTGTCATGAGCCAGCGCATCGGCAACTTTGCCGAGAAGGTCGCTATCGGGTTTCAGGAAAAACCCTTCCTTCTCATCGTATCCCGTGGCCTCGCATGTGAGCTGCACGGTCTCCCTGTCGACCTCCGATAGGTTCTGAACCAGGTCGTCCCAACTGGAAAAGGATTGCTCCCGAGCCTGGCGATCCAGCTCATAGTTGATTTCTGTTCGATGCAGCTTTGCAAGGGTGTGAGCCTTTTGAAGCAGATCGAACGGCTTATCGAGTTCTGTGAATTTTATCATAGCCGTCATTGTAGGATGAGAGCAGAGATTTCGCAAAGCTGAAAATCGAACTATCTTTTCTTGGTGTCCCGCCACAAGAAAACCCCGCCGCGGCGAAGCCGAGCGGGGTTTCTTGTGGCCGATCGGGCCGGTGTGCCGCTTAGGCAGCGGCCTTGGCGGCTGGGATCGCCACTGCGGTCAGATATTCGCCGCCGGGGGTGCCGTCGTCGTTCGCCACCTTGTTGATGAGGCAGCGCAGGGCGATCTCGCGGCCC
>NZOF01000175.1 GCA_002695185.1 Erythrobacter sp. | reverse complement strand
TGGCTGATGCAGAAGATCAGGATGTCCTTGTCCTTGATGGTGGGAAGGCCGAGGCCGGAAGGGGCGATTTCTAACCTGTTCTCGCCGTTCTGGTAGACTAGGTGACGCATGTCCGGCTTGGTCGCCAGAGAAAACAGGGGGTGCTCCATCGACGCGGTGTCGTCCTTGGGAACTACGTCCGCGATATCGAGGATGAAAAAATCCTTCTGGGGATGTCTGTCTGGCAGCAAAGGCATGTCTGGAAGCTACGAGAAGTTTGACCGTTCAGGAACCCCAAATTTGACCTATCAGGAACTACTCCGACGTTCGCACCATCGGGAACCGAAGTTTGACCGTTCAGGAACCCTTCAGGGGGCCTTTTACGTTTGACCCTTTCGGAACCCAGATTTGACCCTTTCGGAACCCAGATTTGACCCTTTCGGAACCCTGTGGATTATTTTCCCGTTCAAGCCCATAGGGTTACGAACAATTTTTGGGTCCGTAACATACTCCGTAGGTAACACTATTAACACTAGGCGTTTTTCTGGATGAGCCTAGAATTCCCCAATGCTGACAGACCGAGGGAGAACGACATGGACCATGAACAAGCCGCCATCGAAGGCATCAAGCGCGGGCTCGCAGACCTGCAAGCTGATCGGACAGTTAACCATGAGGGTGCAATGGCGTCCGTGCGCCATGCGATCGCCGTTGCGACGGCAAAGAAAAAAGCGGATTGACCTTGCATCGCTAGTAGAAGTTCGTTACATGTAGCGCAACCTGCGAGGAGATTTTCATCATGCCGGTTTCGACCAGCGCCCGTGTCCAAAAACGCCGTGACGCCCTCCGGGCCGCCGGGTTGCGTCCTGTTCAGATCTGGGTTCCCGATACCCGCCGTCCTGGCTTCACCGCCGAATGTGCGCGTCAATCTGCGCTCATGGCAGAGGCCGACCGGAACGACCCGGAACTGATGGCTGACCTCGATGCTGCGCTGGAGGACATCGAAGGGTGGGCCTGAGGTCCACATCGAATGAACGGTCAATCGGCGCATGATCCGGGGCGATCTGGTAACAGTTGCCTTACAGGGTGATCATGGCAAGCCACGGCCCGCCTTGGTAATCCAGTCCGACTTGTTCCGTGACACGGAAACCGTAGCGGTGCTTCTGATGTCGTCCACGCTGGTGGAGACGCCGCTTGGTCGTGTCACGGTCGAGCCATCTGGCGAGAACAGATTACGGGCCTCCTCACAAGTAATGGTGGACAAACCGATGTCGGTGCCCGTCCGAAAGATCGGGTCCGTTTTCGGGCACCTCGATGCTCCGACCCTGTTGGAAGTAAACCGTGCCCTAGCGCTGTTTCTCGGAATCGCGGATTGATCCTGCTTACCGGTCCGGTTTCCTGATCCAGACGGCGCAATAGCTTGAACCGTCGCTTTGCTTGACCACCTGACCGCCAGCACGGCCACAAAAGATGCCCGGATGGTCTCCGAAATCGCGCGCGGCGATGGTGCCTCCGATCCAGAACGCCACCAGAGCGCCCAGAAGCGCCCCTGTGGCGCCGATAGAGGCCAGCCACACCCAGAACCCGCCGAAATACCGCCACGCCTCCCTGCGGGCCTCTCCGGCCGCCTCAGAGAGGCTCCGGGCAGCTTCGAGGCTCCTTGCATGGGATTTCTCGATGGCAGCTTCCGCAGCCCCCTGTGCCGCCTCTGTGGCGGTGATGCGGGTGCGTTCCGTGGCCAGGTTCAGGCGGGAGGTGATGCTCCGGTCAATCCCCGCGGTGAGCTTTGCCATATGGTCGAGGCTTTCAGCCACCACGCTGTTGAGATGTTCGGCATCCTTCCTGTCGAGGCTGGTGCGCTGCAGATGGTCGATCTGGCGGCGGATCAGGGTAATCTCGTCGGCCAGGATCTCGAAAGGGTCCTTGACGCTCATGCCTCACCCGCCCCGGCGCTGTGCGCCTTGGCATCGAGTTCGGCCAGCAGCCCCGCCAGCTCCTTCCGGTCGACCTCGCGGGTGGCGTTCTTGCGCAGGGTCGCCGCCATCCAGCGGGCAATTTTCGGATCATTCAAAGCCGCATTGGTCACGATGGCACCGACGATAATTTTCCGTCGCGTCTCACTGGCCTTCTGACGGCTCTTGAGGCGATTGAGCCTGGCCTGTGCCTCGGCGACCTGTTGATCAATGCTGCGCGCCATTCCGAATTCCTTTTCGCTCTATGGTTGCAATTCTGTCCCTCGTGAGGCTAGGGTGCAAGACACGAAGTGCCCACTTATACAAACGCTGAGCGTTTGTGTGGGCGGGGGAGACTGGCGTTTCCCCTCGACCCCTAAGCTAGGTGCGGCACCCGAATGGCGATCTATCATTTACGTGCAACGATGATTTCCCGCAGTCAGGGCCGCAGCGCCACGGCGGCGATCGCCTATCGCGTGGCCGAGCGCATCGAAGACCGGCGCACCGGCTTGGTCTTCGATTACGCCAAGCGCGGCGGCGTCCATCACACGGAAATCCTCGCCCCGGATCATGCGCCGGATTGGGTCCATGACCGATCCGAGCTGTGGAATCGCGTCGAGGAAGCCGAGACCCGCAAGAACAGCCAGGTCGCCCGCGAGGTCCGTGTGGCTCTGCCCGCCGAGCTGACCCACGAGGCGCGGGTGGATCTGGTGCGGGACTTCGTGCAGGCGCAGTTCGTGGAGCGGGGCATGGTGGCCGACATCGCGCTACACGCGCCGGGGTGTGCGGGCGATGAGCGCAACCATCACGCCCATATCCTGCTGACCACCCGCGAGATCGATGCTGAGGGCTTCACCACCAAGAACCGCGACTGGAACAAGGTCGAGGTCCTTGAGGGCTGGCGCGAGGCGTGGGCGCGGGATAGCAACGCGGCCCTTGAGCGCGCCGGCATCGAGGACCGCGTGGACCACCGGACGCTGGTGGCGCAGCGCGACGAGGCGCTTGAGCTGGCATCGGCGGCGCGGGAACGCGGCGACGAGGGCGCGGAGCTGGTGCAGACGGTGCGGGCCGTCGAGCTGGACCGCCCGCCGCTGCCGCAGCTTTCCCCCGGCGCATGGCAGATGAAGGAGCGCGGCATCGAGGTCGGCCGGGTCGGGGCCTGGTACGAGGCCAAGGCCCGCGCGGCCGAGGTGATGGAAGTCGCCCGCGAGCTGGCGGGGCAGGTCCGCGACTGGCTGGACCGGGCGGCGGATCGCGTTCTGGACCGTCTGGAACCTGCAAGGTTTGTGAGGCCGGGGCAGGCCGAGCCGGCGTTTGCCGGGGGCCGGGATAAACAAGAGCGAGACCCCGACCGGCGCGAGCTTGCCGCGCGGATGCGAGCGGCATGGGAGGCCCATCAGAGCCAACCGGAGGTTCAGGAGACCGTCACGCCGGAACGGGAGCGAGAGCGGGAGACGCCGGAGGAGTTTGCGGCGCGGCTGCGCGAGGCGGCGTCGGGGATCGCCGGGGAGGCACTGGCCGAGCGTGCGGCGGCGTTGCGCGAGGGCCGCGAGGCCGAGGAACGGCATCAGGCGCAGGAGGTCGCGCGGGAACGTGAGCTGGAACGTCAGCGGGAGATAGAAAAGGAACGGGACAGCATCGCCGAGCGCGATCGGGGCGGGCACAGCCTATAGGCTGTCGCGGATCGCCCGCGGCCTCCCCGCCTTGTGGGGGCGGTCGGGCGCTATCGTTTCACGCCTGCCTCTTCGGTGGCCCGCCCTTTGCACCGTTGGCACGGGCTGCGGCGGCTTTGGCGGGTGACGTTGCTTGCCCGGCACGGCGCGCCATGTAGGCCTTGGTACCGAACAGCCCCGCCAGCAAGCCGGGCACGGACAGGTCTGCATCGAGTGTCTCCCAGTGCAGGCCGTATCCTGCACCGAGGATTTCGACGGCGGCGAGGTCTTTATCCGTTGCCGTTTCCAGCTCCTGCGCCAGGCGGGGCGGGAACGCGAAGGTGCAGCCATTGGTCAGATCGACGATGATCCGGCTGTTCTTCTTGTCATAGCGTGCAGCCGATGCGCGCGGCTCAGTCTGGTTGAAAAGAGGGCGCGAAGGCTTCCTCGAGCTGCACTTTTAATGTTGCTCACTCTGAACAGAAAGGGGAGCAACACATGAAATCACTTATTTTGATCTGGCAACTTCAAAAATCCTGCCTCTTATCCTCAAGAAGGCTGTGATCCCGCTGGCCGGGTGCGATATGGCCTACCAAACGCGACGCGGAACTAAACATTGAAACTATCGACATATTTTCAGGGTGAGGGGCTGCGTAGCCGCGCGATGCGTGGCGTTGCCATCAGCCTAGGAACCACAGTCGCGCAGCAGCTAATCCGCCTCGGCTCGAACCTGATCCTAACACGGCTGCTGTTTCCCGAAGCATTCGGACTGATGGCGCTGGTCCAGACCTTCATGGCCGGGCTAGCGATGTTTTCCGATATCGGCATTGGCCCATCGATAATCCAGAACCGGCGCGGCGAGGACCCGGATTTCCTCAATACTGCCTGGACGATCCAAGTCGGACGTGGCGTGATGCTGTGGCTGGGTGCCTGCGCGCTGGCCTGGCCCGCGGCCCAGTTCTACAACGAGCCGCAACTGCTTTCGCTGATGCCGGCTGTGGGGCTGACGGCCCTCATCGCGGGCTTCCAGACCACCAAAACCGTGGTGGCTAACCGCCAGCTCCGGCTGGGACGGCAGTCAGCGATTAGCCTCGCCACCCAATGCATCGGCATCCTCGTAATGGTGGTCCTCGCTTGGATCTGGCCCTCGATCTGGGCACTAGTGATCGGCTCGCTGTTCAGTAGCCTGCTGGGGATACTGGCCGGACACCTCTTTATGCCGGGCGTGCCGAACCGGCTGCGGTGGGATCCGTCGGCCGCGCGGGCCCTGATGTTGTTCGGCCGCTACATCTTCCTCAGCACGCTGGCAGGCTTCGTAGTCACCCAAGGCGACAGGGTGCTGATGGGCAAGCTGGTTGGCTTCAGCGATCTGGGGGTCTATAATATCGCCTTCTTCATGGCGAGCTTTCCGGGGATGCTCGGCGATATGCTGGCCAGTCGGATCCTGTTCCCCCTCTACCGCGAAATTCGCCCCTCCGAAAGCGCCTCGAGCCGTCGCCGGATCGGGCGGGCGAGAATGCTGCTGGCAGGAGCGGTGATCGGCATGTCAGGCACCCTGGCGGTGATCGGCGATTGGCTGATCGGGCTGCTTTACGACCCGCGCTATGCTGCCGCCGGGCCAATGATGGTCATCCTGTCAGTGATGGCCTTTCCCACCGCGCTTACCAAGGGCAACTCGCAGCTTCTGCTAGCCGAGGGGAATTCGCGCGATTTCTCGATCCTCATAGTGACTCAAGCGGTGCTGACCATTGTTTATTTGTTGGTGGGTTTCTGGCTACTGGGGCTGTTCGGTATCCTGCTGGTCAGTGGATTGAGGGTGATCACCGTCTTCCCTCTGCAACAGATCTTCCTTAGCCGCCATAATGGCACCGACCTGCGCCGGGATGTGGTCCTCGCACTGGTCGGCCTCGCCTTCGCCGCGCTGGCAATCTGGGTGAACTGGGGAGCGCTGCGCGACTTCGTCTTGATTTCGCGAGCGACTGCGCCATCCGTAACTGATGTTTGGACAGCGAGAGACGTGTTTGGGGGGAGCGGAGGGGGATGAACTCGCTGCTCTTTTGACCAAATTGCCCGAGCGGCGGCCCAGTAAGCTTTCGAGAACAGCAGCGAGAACCCCGGAAGATGTCAGTTTATCTCGTGAACAGGGGGATCTCGAACCGTTACATGATGGCCGATGCCTCTATGCCCAGAAGCGTTGGCGGGTAAGGTTTACAAAGTTGCGGACGGTTTCGAGGCTTTCCTCTTCTTTCCGTTGCAGGTCCTTCAGAAGCAGATGGCGGGTGGTGCGGGCGTGCTCGAGTTCAGTGGGATGGGTCCCGTAGGCGATGCCAAGCCTTCCTTTCGGATGCTTCCCCGCCCACTCCTCCCGAGAACTAAACATACCTCGTACCACCACGCTGGTGCAGCCGCAGATTGCGGCGAACTGCGAATACATCGTCGCTTCGTCGTAGGAATAGAAGGTATCGCAGCGATTGAATATTTCATTCGTCTCGGCATGCGACAGACCGTCGATCCGGATTGCATCCGGGGCTTCCGTCTCGGGGATGTGTGGTTTGTCTTTTCCCTTTCGCACCATGTAGCAGACGCCTCTACGATTGGGGCGGTTCTCGTTGCGGTAAACCGGATTGATCTTCCACAAGTAAAGATCTGGCGCACCGCCGGTTATGTCTAGAACATCCGACATGCCTCCGGCGCGGAAGAACATTTCGTCGGGGCCGAAGCTAAAGGGATGCAAGAGACCGGGTTTGTAAAGAAGCCATCGCACGACGTGCCGCGCCTTCAGCGGATTGCCTCGCACGAGCTCGGGATAGATCACGATTGAGTCCGCGGAAAGATCCCGTCGATGCGCAACGGGTGTGTCCAGCAGAGGGTTAGTGAGCATAGGCTTCGAGCGCAGCCAGTTGCGCAGGCGGTGACGGCGTCCCTGCTTGTAGATCGGCGCTCCCTTCCACAGGAAAGCACGCTCCCCCATCCGATTAAGCTCATGCACCAGATTGTGCATGAAGATTACGCCGCCAATGTTCTCGTCCCAAGGAAACGTGTAGATAATGTAGTTCCGCTTATTGGCCACGCTGGTTCTCTTTGGCTAAATATTCACGTTCCAGTTCTAGCAAATTGCGTTTTCGGTCGCGGAGTTTTCGGGCCGGGTTGCCGACATAGACAGCCCAGCCGTCCAGAGATTTTAGAACTAGAGCGGCGGCACCAATTGCGGCGCCATCTCCAATGTTAACGCCTGACCCAATAATGCTGCCGGCACCAATGACGACATGTCTGCCGATTTTTACGGCAGCGGCGCTCACTTGGGTGTATTCCTTTGGCACAGTGGGGCCTATCATTGCTTCGCCGCTGTAATCGTCTGTGTGAGCGAATACCTTTACTCCATAAGATATTCCAGTGAAATCACCTAAAAAGACACCGGCGGTGCCGCCGTTAATCAAGCAAAGAGGAGAAAGATGCGCATTCCTTCCCATTACCACTCTGCCAGAAACCACGCAAAAGTCGTCAATCCGGCAATTGTCGCCAAGCCGCATATTTTCTGCGCCATATATCGAAGCCTTGTCGCTGATCTTTGCGTTTTTGCCAACTTGGGAAAATCCCAGTTCACGAAGAGCTTTTTCCGACAAAAAAGCCATTTATTCGAACCTCATGGATTTGCGCTGAGCCAAGTGCGTGTCACGTCGATAACACGTTCGATCTCGTCCCCCAGCGCGAAATACAGGGGCAGGCGGATCAGGCGGGAATAGGCGGCGTCGGTTACCGGAAGATCGCCTTCGGTGCGGCCGAACCGTCGACCACCCGGCGCGCTGTGAAGGGGCACATAATGGAACGGGGCGATGATCCCGGCCTCGCGCAGATGCGCGATCAGTGCATCGCGATCGTCGATATCCCGCATCAAGAGGTAAAACATGTGACCGTTGCCAGTCACATCATCCGGGTGCCATGGCAGTGAAACCCGCTCGCGCTGTTCTAGATCGGCGAAAGCGCTGTAGTAGCGGTCGAAGAGGGCAAGGCGGGTCTGGCGGATTACCTCCTCCTGCTCGAGTTGCGCAAAAAGGAAGGCCGCAACCAATTCGCCGGGAAGAAAAGATGAGCCGAGATCGCACCAAGTATACTTGTCCACCTGACCTCTCAGGAAGCGCGATCTATTTGTCCCCTTCTCTCTGATGATCTCGGATCGTTCAACGAGATCCTGCCGATTCACCGTAATGGCACCGCCTTCACCGCTGATGATGTTTTTGGTCTCGTGAAAGCTAAAGGCGGCAATGTCTGCTAAGCTGCCGGCCGGCCGTCCCTTGTAGGTAGAGCCGAGAGCTTGGGCTGCGTCCTCGATTACCATCAGGCCATGAGCCCGTGCGATTTGGTTCAGGCGATCCATCTCTGCAGGGAAGCCAGCATAATGGACCGCGAAAATCGCACGGGTATGCGGCGTGATTGCTGCTTCGACTTGGTTCGGGTCGATATTCAGACTACGCTTATCGATATCCACAAACATTGGTGTGGCGCCGCGCAATACAACGGCATTCGCTGTGGATACAAAGGTAAATGAGGGCATAATGACCTCATCTCCCGGTTTTAGATCGCACAGGATGGCCGCCATCTCAAGTGCGGCAGTACAAGAGTGGGTCAGCAACGCAGCTGGTGAACCAGATAGTTTGGCTATGCGTTCATTGCAGCGCTTAGTGAAATACCCGTCCCCTGACAGCTGACCCCTTTTGAGAGCTTCTTCAAGAAACGAAAACTCATATCCCACTAGCGAAGGCTTATTGAAAGGAATACCTTCCATCGTCCTAAATTCCATTTACCTAATAGACAGCTTAAGTATTTAAAATCATACATCGGTTCAGCGATCGAGTATATTATATGGCCGGATGCCAATCTACATTCCGACATAGTGTATTTTCATAATCTCAACATCTTGTTTGAAGCTTTTCAAGCTTGGACCCCGAATCGCGCGCAGGACAACCACCATCAGGTCTTGGTCCGTCTAAAAAAGAAAGTTTATCCTATCAACACCTACATATTGCAATAGAGGTTTAAATTTTCTTAAGGTTTGGTGCGCTTATAGCCCATGATCATGATCATGATCCTTGTCACGGTCAAGACCTCTTTGCTTCCGTTCGCGAATCCGCTCGGTTCCCTTTGCCCGCTACCGCTCCTCGGCCAAACGCTGCTGCTGCAAGCCGGCGACGCGCTCGGCCGGCGCAACCGGGCCGATATCGCGTGTGGTCAGCATATGCGCATGTTGGTTGCGCTCGTTGCCCTCGCCCGCACCCGCGCGGGATATCTCCCGAGGACAACGAACGTGCCTTCGTAGATATCAGAGGGGTTTCTCGAAGTGCTTAACCCCACAACTCTCGGCTGATCCCGCGCCCTTCACCGTCCCGCGTCATAAGACCTGTTATCACCCGGGAAGTGCCCCCAGGTTGAATTCGACCGGCTCGAACAGTGTTGCGTATTGTGCGTATCGGCTGGCTTGGGCGCCCAAGCGGCGCACTCGGATGCGCGGCACGGAGGTGCCGTGATCGATCCATGCCGCGATCTCGAAAAGGCGGAAGCGTTGGAGAACGTGCTGACAAGGTGTAACATGTGTAACTGTAAGCCTCACAAGCAGCTGAGGCGAATTGCAACACTGTGAGAGCGGGCCGTTACACCTATGAGTTACACCTTGGGAGAAGCTGCAAAGGCAGCCGGGTTCAGCAAACCGACTCTTTCGCGGGCCATAAAAAGCGGGAAGCTCAGTGCGAAACGTCTGGACGATGGTTCCTACAACATTGACGCGGCCGAGCTGGAACGATGGAAGGATGCTAACGGGCACAGGAATGGTTCCGTGAAGCGAATTGCAACCCCTTCTGAAACACCTGAAACATCCCGTGAAACCAGTGTGCTGCAGGGCGAAGTTGAGAAGCTTCGCGCCCAGGTTCAATCCGACAAGCGAGAACGCGGTTTTCTGGAACAACGCATCGAGGACCTGAGAGAGCGGGCCGAGCGGGCTGAACGCAAGGAAGACCAACTGCACGCGCTCTTGGTCGATCTGCGACCGCAGGCGACAGCCGAACCGCGCAAGGGATTTTGGGGCCGATTGTTCGGATAGCCGCTAGCGCAGGCTGCCCTGCTTCGCGCAATAGGCGACAAAGGCGGCCCCTGCGTTTTTCGGCGGATTGCCCTTGGCCGTTTCCGTTTGCGCGAAGGCCAGCCAGTCAGTTCGGAGGGCGTAGTAATCCCGACCCTTCTCCCGCGCTGAGGCGCGGGCCTTTTCCTCGGCCCAGTCAGGCAGGGCGATTGTGGGCGCGATCTGTGTCTTCGTATGCCGGGGCCGGAAGATCACGAGATCATCGCCCGTCAGTTCGATCCGGTAGAAAGGCGTGTGATCGTCGGTGATGATCTGGCGAAGGTTAAGCCGGAACTTCTTCAGGGGCGCATTGCTACCGGTCTTTTCCTGAAGTTTGGCGAGGCCGATCTGCCACTTTGATTGGCCCCCGCAGTGCTTGCGGCCGATCTCATACAGACGGCGCTCAAGTGGACGACGAAGGCGGAAATAGTCGTTCGAGATCGTCACGACCTCATTGGCCTCGATCGCGCGCATGAACCATTCGGACAGGGCGACTTCGCAATAGTCAAGCCGCCATGTCCCCTCTTCCTGCATGACGAATCCGGCTTGGTCCACGAGGCTGAAAATCCGAACTTCACGCTTGTTCCCGGTGCGGATCGTCGTGGTGAACTGCGTTCCTTGTAGCCGTTTGAAGGCTTGCTCCAGCCGCTTGTAGTGATTGCCGCCAATGGGGCGGTTTGTGGCGATGGACAGCTCACGGGCGCTGAAACGGACGTGCTTTCCGATCTTCTCGCCCCGGTTCTTCATGTCCATCAGCTGGCTGATGCAGAAGATCAGGATGTCCTTGTCCTTGATGGTGGGAAGGCCGAGGCCGGAAGGGGCGATTTCTAACCTGTTCTCGCCGTTCTGGTAGACTAGGTGACGCATGTCCGGCTTGGTCGCCAGAGAAAACAGGGGGTGCTCCATCGACGCGGTGTCGTCCTTGGGAACTACGTCCGCGATATCGAGGATGAAAAAATCCTTCTGGGGATGTCTGTCTGGCAGCAAAGGCATGTCTGGAAGCTACGAGAAGTTTGACCGTTCAGGAACCCCAAATTTGACCTATCAGGAACTACTCCGACGTTCGCACCATCGGGAACCGAAGTTTGACCGTTCAGGAACCCTTCAGGGGGCCTTTTACGTTTGACCCTTTCGGAACCCAGATTTGACCCTTTCGGAACCCAGATTTGACCCTTTCGGAACCCTGTGGATTATTTTCCCGTTCAAGCCCATAGGGTTACGAACAATTTTTGGGTCCGTAACATACTCCGTAGGTAACACTATTAACACTAGGCGTTTTTCTGGATGAGCCTAGAATTCCCCAATGCTGACAGACCGAGGGAGAACGACATGGACCATGAACAAGCCGCCATCGAAGGCATCAAGCGCGGGCTCGCAGACCTGCAAGCTGATCGGACAGTTAACCATGAGGGTGCAATGGCGTCCGTGCGCCATGCGATCGCCGTTGCGACGGCAAAGAAAAAAGCGGATTGACCTTGCATCGCTAGTAGAAGTTCGTTACATGTAGCGCAACCTGCGAGGAGATTTTCATCATGCCGGTTTCGACCAGCGCCCGTGTCCAAAAACGCCGTGACGCCCTCCGGGCCGCCGGGTTGCGTCCTGTTCAGATCTGGGTTCCCGATACCCGCCGTCCTGGCTTCACCGCCGAATGTGCGCGTCAATCTGCGCTCATGGCAGAGGCCGACCGGAACGACCCGGAACTGATGGCTGACCTCGATGCTGCGCTGGAGGACATCGAAGGGTGGGCCTGAGGTCCACATCGAATGAACGGTCAATCGGCGCATGATCCGGGGCGATCTGGTAACAGTTGCCTTACAGGGTGATCATGGCAAGCCACGGCCCGCCTTGGTAATCCAGTCCGACTTGTTCCGTGACACGGAAACCGTAGCGGTGCTTCTGATGTCGTCCACGCTGGTGGAGACGCCGCTTGGTCGTGTCACGGTCGAGCCATCTGGCGAGAACAGATTACGGGCCTCCTCACAAGTAATGGTGGACAAACCGATGTCGGTGCCCGTCCGAAAGATCGGGTCCGTTTTCGGGCACCTCGATGCTCCGACCCTGTTGGAAGTAAACCGTGCCCTAGCGCTGTTTCTCGGAATCGCGGATTGATCCTGCTTACCGGTCCGGTTTCCTGATCCAGACGGCGCAATAGCTTGAACCGTCGCTTTGCTTGACCACCTGACCGCCAGCACGGCCACAAAAGATGCCCGGATGGTCTCCGAAATCGCGCGCGGCGATGGTGCCTCCGATCCAGAACGCCACCAGAGCGCCCAGAAGCGCCCCTGTGGCGCCGATAGAGGCCAGCCACACCCAGAACCCGCCGAAATACCGCCACGCCTCCCTGCGGGCCTCTCCGGCCGCCTCAGAGAGGCTCCGGGCAGCTTCGAGGCTCCTTGCATGGGATTTCTCGATGGCAGCTTCCGCAGCCCCCTGTGCCGCCTCTGTGGCGGTGATGCGGGTGCGTTCCGTGGCCAGGTTCAGGCGGGAGGTGATGCTCCGGTCAATCCCCGCGGTGAGCTTTGCCATATGGTCGAGGCTTTCAGCCACCACGCTGTTGAGATGTTCGGCATCCTTCCTGTCGAGGCTGGTGCGCTGCAGATGGTCGATCTGGCGGCGGATCAGGGTAATCTCGTCGGCCAGGATCTCGAAAGGGTCCTTGACGCTCATGCCTCACCCGCCCCGGCGCTGTGCGCCTTGGCATCGAGTTCGGCCAGCAGCCCCGCCAGCTCCTTCCGGTCGACCTCGCGGGTGGCGTTCTTGCGCAGGGTCGCCGCCATCCAGCGGGCAATTTTCGGATCATTCAAAGCCGCATTGGTCACGATGGCACCGACGATAATTTTCCGTCGCGTCTCACTGGCCTTCTGACGGCTCTTGAGGCGATTGAGCCTGGCCTGTGCCTCGGCGACCTGTTGATCAATGCTGCGCGCCATTCCGAATTCCTTTTCGCTCTATGGTTGCAATTCTGTCCCTCGTGAGGCTAGGGTGCAAGACACGAAGTGCCCACTTATACAAACGCTGAGCGTTTGTGTGGGCGGGGGAGACTGGCGTTTCCCCTCGACCCCTAAGCTAGGTGCGGCACCCGAATGGCGATCTATCATTTACGTGCAACGATGATTTCCCGCAGTCAGGGCCGCAGCGCCACGGCGGCGATCGCCTATCGCGTGGCCGAGCGCATCGAAGACCGGCGCACCGGCTTGGTCTTCGATTACGCCAAGCGCGGCGGCGTCCATCACACGGAAATCCTCGCCCCGGATCATGCGCCGGATTGGGTCCATGACCGATCCGAGCTGTGGAATCGCGTCGAGGAAGCCGAGACCCGCAAGAACAGCCAGGTCGCCCGCGAGGTCCGTGTGGCTCTGCCCGCCGAGCTGACCCACGAGGCGCGGGTGGATCTGGTGCGGGACTTCGTGCAGGCGCAGTTCGTGGAGCGGGGCATGGTGGCCGACATCGCGCTACACGCGCCGGGGTGTGCGGGCGATGAGCGCAACCATCACGCCCATATCCTGCTGACCACCCGCGAGATCGATGCTGAGGGCTTCACCACCAAGAACCGCGACTGGAACAAGGTCGAGGTCCTTGAGGGCTGGCGCGAGGCGTGGGCGCGGGATAGCAACGCGGCCCTTGAGCGCGCCGGCATCGAGGACCGCGTGGACCACCGGACGCTGGTGGCGCAGCGCGACGAGGCGCTTGAGCTGGCATCGGCGGCGCGGGAACGCGGCGACGAGGGCGCGGAGCTGGTGCAGACGGTGCGGGCCGTCGAGCTGGACCGCCCGCCGCTGCCGCAGCTTTCCCCCGGCGCATGGCAGATGAAGGAGCGCGGCATCGAGGTCGGCCGGGTCGGGGCCTGGTACGAGGCCAAGGCCCGCGCGGCCGAGGTGATGGAAGTCGCCCGCGAGCTGGCGGGGCAGGTCCGCGACTGGCTGGACCGGGCGGCGGATCGCGTTCTGGACCGTCTGGAACCTGCAAGGTTTGTGAGGCCGGGGCAGGCCGAGCCGGCGTTTGCCGGGGGCCGGGATAAACAAGAGCGAGACCCCGACCGGCGCGAGCTTGCCGCGCGGATGCGAGCGGCATGGGAGGCCCATCAGAGCCAACCGGAGGTTCAGGAGACCGTCACGCCGGAACGGGAGCGAGAGCGGGAGACGCCGGAGGAGTTTGCGGCGCGGCTGCGCGAGGCGGCGTCGGGGATCGCCGGGGAGGCACTGGCCGAGCGTGCGGCGGCGTTGCGCGAGGGCCGCGAGGCCGAGGAACGGCATCAGGCGCAGGAGGTCGCGCGGGAACGTGAGCTGGAACGTCAGCGGGAGATAGAAAAGGAACGGGACAGCATCGCCGAGCGCGATCGGGGCGGGCACAGCCTATAGGCTGTCGCGGATCGCCCGCGGCCTCCCCGCCTTGTGGGGGCGGTCGGGCGCTATCGTTTCACGCCTGCCTCTTCGGTGGCCCGCCCTTTGCACCGTTGGCACGGGCTGCGGCGGCTTTGGCGGGTGACGTTGCTTGCCCGGCACGGCGCGCCATGTAGGCCTTGGTACCGAACAGCCCCGCCAGCAAGCCGGGCACGGACAGGTCTGCATCGAGTGTCTCCCAGTGCAGGCCGTATCCTGCACCGAGGATTTCGACGGCGGCGAGGTCTTTATCCGTTGCCGTTTCCAGCTCCTGCGCCAGGCGGGGCGGGAACGCGAAGGTGCAGCCATTGGTCAGATCGACGATGATCCGGCTGTTCTTCTTGTCATAGCGTGCAGCCGATGCGCGCGGCTCAGTCTGGTTGAAAAGAGGGCGCGAAGGCTTCCTCGAGCTGCACTTTTAATGTTGCTCACTCTGAACAGAAAGGGGAGCAACACATGAAATCACTTATTTTGATCTGGCAACTTCAAAAATCCTGCCTCTTATCCTCAAGAAGGCTGTGATCCCGCTGGCCGGGTGCGATATGGCCTACCAAACGCGACGCGGAACTAAACATTGAAACTATCGACATATTTTCAGGGTGAGGGGCTGCGTAGCCGCGCGATGCGTGGCGTTGCCATCAGCCTAGGAACCACAGTCGCGCAGCAGCTAATCCGCCTCGGCTCGAACCTGATCCTAACACGGCTGCTGTTTCCCGAAGCATTCGGACTGATGGCGCTGGTCCAGACCTTCATGGCCGGGCTAGCGATGTTTTCCGATATCGGCATTGGCCCATCGATAATCCAGAACCGGCGCGGCGAGGACCCGGATTTCCTCAATACTGCCTGGACGATCCAAGTCGGACGTGGCGTGATGCTGTGGCTGGGTGCCTGCGCGCTGGCCTGGCCCGCGGCCCAGTTCTACAACGAGCCGCAACTGCTTTCGCTGATGCCGGCTGTGGGGCTGACGGCCCTCATCGCGGGCTTCCAGACCACCAAAACCGTGGTGGCTAACCGCCAGCTCCGGCTGGGACGGCAGTCAGCGATTAGCCTCGCCACCCAATGCATCGGCATCCTCGTAATGGTGGTCCTCGCTTGGATCTGGCCCTCGATCTGGGCACTAGTGAT
>NZOF01000174.1 GCA_002695185.1 Erythrobacter sp. | reverse complement strand
GCCAACCTCTCCCATGGACGCTCTCCTCTATAGCGGTGTTTCAACACCCGCTACCTTGGCACATTGATGCCGTCGGGGGGCGTCCACCCCATCGCTTACTTTTGCCTAGCAATTTTGTGTTTTGATAGGTATATGCGTGCCAAGCAAAACTTGGAAATGATTGGCATGATACCTTTCAGCAGCATCGCTATGAGCGCGTACACTGATCTGGTGCGTCTCCTGAAGGACGACGCCTTGTCCGGTGTCGAAGGCAAGCCCACGCTCAAGGAACGCGGCGACAAGGCCTATTGGTACGCCGCGCGCCGTGTCGGAACCGAAATGCAGTTCATCTATATCGGCGAGGACAGCGACGAGACGCGCGCGCGCATCGACCGGATTGAAGAGCTGCGCGCGACTGCCAAGGAGCGGCAAGCGGAACGGTCGAGGCTGGTGCGAATCTTGCGTGCCGAAGGCATGACGCCCACCGACCGGGCGACCGGTTCAATCCTGTCGGCCATGGCCGCAGCCGGGACGTTCCGGTTGGGTGGTACCATCGTCGGGACGAATGCCTTCCGCCTCTATGAAGGCGAGCTTGGTGTTCGTTTACCCTTGGGGGGCATGGCCAATACCGGCGACATCGACATCGCCCAGTTCGAAAAACTGAGCGTGGCGTTGCAGGATCAGGTCGACCCGGGTCTGGCCGAGACTTTCTCGGCACTTAAATTTGATCCTTTGCCGGCTATTGACCAAGGTCGGACCTGGCGTTGGGCCCAGGGTGGCAGCGGCCAGTTGGTCGAATTCCTGACCCCGGCCTTCGGAGATGAGACCATCCGAGAGCTGCCCGCCTTGGGCGTGAACGCCCAAGCGTTGAATTATCTCAACTTCCTGATCGCCGAGCCAATCCATGCGGCGGCGATCTATAGATCTGGTATTCTCGTGCAGGTGCCGCGCCCGGAACGCTATGCGATCCACAAGCTGATCATTGCCGATCGAAGGCGTGACGGAGCGGGGAGCCTCAAATCCGCGAAGGACCGGGAGCAGGCAGCGTTCCTGATTGAGGCGATGGCCGAGGACCGTCCCGACGAATTGTCCCGCGCCTATGCCACCGCGCTGGAGGTCGGCCCGCGCTGGCGGAAGCATATTGGAAACTCACTGAAACGGATGCCGGGAACCAAGGCCATCCTTGATGGCTTGGGCGCGTGATCGCGCCAACTGGGTCGCGCTGAACGTCGGGCAGAAGGCGGAAGCGAAAGGCCTGACGGTCATGCGTGTTGCTGACCCGGCGAAGAAGTCTGCGGATGGTTGAAGTGAGAGGGTCCCCTTCGGGCGGCCCTTTCGTCATGTCTCATGGCGCGTGTGATTGGTCACCTGTGATCGGCAGCTCGCGGCGGCCAGCACCGGCATCCCCTCTCCATTGGCCCGTCGGCGCGCGGCCGATGCTCATCGGATCTGGCGGGAAGGCTATGTGCACCACATGGGTATCGTCGACATTTCAAGACGCGGGCTGTGGCGAAGACTCTCGTGAGGCTGAAGACCAGCACGATCCTCGGGTGGCGTTTTGGAACATCGCACCTACGCGGGCGGGCTCCGTCTGCGCCCCGGCCAGACCCGGCGGACCGAGGACGCGGACCGTGGCGTCGGCGTGATGGCAGAGGTCATCCAGGTCTCTCCTCTTTGCTCATAGATGTGGATAGCACGGGGTCGGCCCGATCGTGCCCTGCGCTTGCGCTCCGGGCCTCTTGCCCCCGTGCTGGCAGATGCCCATCGCAACAAGGAGTAACCGAAATGACCAACCACTACACACCGCGGCCACCAATGTCTGCATGCTGCTCTATGCCAGGCTGGATGTGAACGCCTTTGCCGCGATGACACTGATCATGCCGTGGGTACAGGTGGCCGGCACGGTCGGAATGTCCTGGGCGCAAGCCGCAGGGATCATCGTGGCGCAGCTTCTGGGCAGCGACAGATGCGGCGAAACGCTCGATCTGTCAACGGCGGAGGTCGGCTCAACAACAATTTCACCCACACGCTGTCGATCGTGACGGCCGTCGTCGGCGACACCATCCTGAAGGTCAGCGGCGAGGTGCGCGACGACCTGCGCCGCGCGCCTATCGTCCAAGGCGTGCACAACTTTGCCACGCGGCGGAACTTCATCCCCGAAGACCTGAACGACCCTGCGATAGAATGGGGGCAAAGCAACGTCGAATGGTCCTATGCCGTGTTGGCACAACTGAGAAGCCCGTTCGCCGAACGGCCGGTGTCCGTCCTGTTCAAGGATGGCGGCCTGGTTCCCCGTTTCCACGAGGATCATATCGTATTCTACGGCACCGAAGGCGCGATCTACGTCAAGGGCCACTATGGCAGCGGCCCGCTGTATCTGTGGAAAGAGGGGGCTTGGCAGGAACTGCCGCCGCCACAGGACATCGCCGCCGCCGTGCCGGATGTCGATGGCGAAACAGAGCAATGCTGGCATACTCTGGCGCGCGAATTCGTCCGCGACATCCGGGGCGAATCGGTCGAACCCTACCCGACCTTCCGGGAAGGCAGCCTGTATCAGCAAATCATCGACCTGATCCGCGAGGGCGACAACTGGACCGACGTATCCCGGCTGCTCCAGGAGCGTGCAGCATGAAGATCACCGACGCGAAGGTGTTTGTTGGCGGACCAAAGAAGAACTACGTCACGCTCAAGATCACGACGGACGAGGGCGTCTACGGCCTCGGCGACGCGACGCTGAACAACCGCGAGACATTGCCCGCCAAATACCTGCAGGACTATCTGATCCCCAATCTGATCGGAAAGGATCCGCGCAACAGCGAGGATATCTGGCAGTTCCTCTATCGCGGCGCCTATTTCCGTCGCGGCCCGATCGCCATGGCCGCCTACGGCGCTGTCGACACTGCGCTGTGGGACATCAAGGGCAAGCCGACCGGGATGTCACTTTATCAGCTGTTTGGCGGCAAGAGCCGTGAAGGCGCGATGGTCTATGCCCATTGCCACCGGGGCCGATCTCGAAGATCTGCTGGACTCGCTCGCCTACTACGTCGAGCAGGGCTACAAGGCGATCCGCGTGCAATGCGGCATACCGGGCATGCCCACGGCCAGCTACGCCATCCCCGAGAAGAAGGGTGATGTGAAGAACTACATCACCGATTATGCCGGTATCCAGCCCAAGGTCGAAATCTGGGATACCGACAAGTACATGCGCTTCATGCCCGACGCGCTGATGCGGATACGTGACCGGTTCGGTCCCGAGTTGAAAATCCTGCATGACGTGCATCACCGGCTGACACCGCGTGAAGCAGCCGAATCCGCGAGGGCGGTGGAGCCTGTCGGCCTATACTGGCTGGAAGACCCGGCCCCCGCCGATGATCAGCAGGCGTTGCGGATGCTCCGCCATCATTCCACGGTGCCGGTCGCCATCGGCGAGGTGTTCAACTCGATCTGGGACTGCAACAGGCTGATCGAGGAAGAGTTGATCGACTTCATCCGCGTGGCCGTCATCTATGCCGGCGGCATTACCCATGTGCGGCGCATCGTCGACCTCGCCGAGCTGCATCACGTGAAGACCGGCTTTCACGGTGCGCCGAGCCATTCCCCGATATCGATGGCCGCGCATCACCACCTGAACGCCTGGGCGCCCAATTTCGGCGTGCAGGAATACCTGGTTCTGGGCACGCCCGAATGCGACGCGCTGTTTCCGTCCGAACACAGGATGGAAAACGGCATGGTCCANGTCAGCGACGCCCCCGGCCTCGGCATCGACTTCGACGAAAAAGAGGCCGAAAGATACAGCTACCAGCCCGGCAGCCATCCGGTCGTGCGGCTGGAAGACGGGACGATGTGGAATTACTGAACCGCTGGACGCATCACGAGGCGGTCGGTTCGACCGCCTTTCCAGCAAGCCGATCATCCTTGACAGGCTCAACGCCGCAGGTGGTCCGATGACGGCCNTTGCCAAGGTTTGCCGCGATCATCATGCGACGNCTGTCAANCGAAGCCCTTCGCGCACCGTCAGTACCACCCAATAAAGAGCTGCCGGACCGTTAGTTGACATCCGAGCCGGGCCCGCCAGGCAGATCGGCGGCCAGGCCGAATTTTATATTTGTCAAACCTTTTGTGTTTTGGCATGTTCAGTCGATCCGACCGCGGGCGAAAGGTGCGCTATGGCATTGCGGTATGACGAGATCGTGCGTGGCAGCCTTGCCAAACAGGTCGCGGACCTGATCCGGTCGGCCATCCTTGGCGGAAGGTTGAAAGTCGACGAGCGTTTGCCGACCGAAGAGGAGNTGGCCCGACGTTTCGGAATTTCGCGCCCCACGGTTCGCGAGGCGCTGAAGGTGCTGGCCGCGCAGAACCTGATCCGCTCGCGCCGCGGCCCCACGGGCGGCACTTTCGTGACAAGACCCGAATTGGACGCCGCGGCCCGGACGATAACCGATGCGACGACGCTGCTGGTCGGCATGGGGCGTTTCGAGATCGACGAGATCGTGGCGGCGCGCGCCCAGACCGAGGCGCTGTGTTGCCGCCTCGCCGCGCGCAACAGGACGGATAGAGACCTTGAGGCGATGGAGAAAGAGGTGGAAATTCAGCAGGATGGAACGCTGAGCGACGAAGGTTTCTGCGCATCGGACGTTCGCTTCCATCGCGCTGTCGTGCAGGCCACCGGCAACGCCCCGTTGCAGTTCATCATGCATGCGATGATCGAAAGTTTCATCCCCATCACCAACATGCTGATCTTTCGGCATCACGAACGGCGCCGCACCATCNACGCGCACCAGCAGATCCACACGGCGATCNCCGACGGCCAAGAGGACGGCGCGGCGGCCCTGATGCAGCACCACGTCGAGGACATGCGTTCCGTGCTGGACCAGGCGCTTGCGCGCCGCAGACCCGAACAACCCCGAGGAGAGACAACATGACCGACACGTTCCGCGCCCTGATGATCGAAGATCAGGACGGCACGCCGAAAGCCGCGTTCCGCGAACTGGCGCTTGATGCCTTGCCGGACCACGATGTGCTGGTCGAGGTTGCCTATTCGACACTGAACTACAAGGACGGGCTGGCCATCACCGGAAAGGGCCGGATTGCCCGGCGTCTGCCGATGGTCGCCGGGATCGACCTTGCGGGCACGGTGGTCGAAAGCCGGTCCGAGCTGTGGAAGCCGGGCGATCAGGTGATCGTCAACGGCTGGGGCCTGTCCGAGACCGAATGGGGCGGCTACAGCCGTTTTCAGCGCCTCAAGCCGAAATGGCTGACGCGCCTGCCCGAGGGATTCAGCTCGCAGGACGCGATGGCCGTCGGCACCGCAGGCTATACCGCCGGGCTTTGCGTCAATGCGCTTGAGGATTGGGGCGTGATGCAAAGCGACGGGGCCGAGGTACTGGTGACGGGGGCCGCCGGCGGGGTCGGGTCGACGGCCATCAGCCTTCTGGGCGCGAAAGGCTGCCGCGTCACGGCCGCCACGGGTCGCCCCGAAACCCACGAATACCTGTCCTCGCTTGGCGCATCAGCGTTCGTGGATCGCGCCGAGATGGCCGAAAAGGGCGGAGCCTTGCAGAAAGAACGATGGGCGGGCGCGGTCGATGCGGTCGGCTCGACCACCCTGGCCAACGTCCTGGCGCAGACACGCTATGGCGGCGCCGTCGCGGCCTGCGGACTGGCGGGCGGTTTCGATCTGCCCGCGACCGTGATGCCGCATATCCTGCGCAGCGTGGCGTTGCTGGGCATCGACAGCGTCATGGCACCCCAGGACAAACGCGACCGTTCCTGGGCGACGCTCGCCGCGCATCTGGACAAGCGGCATCTGGCAAGCATCGCGCGGCTGGAGCCGATGTCGAACCTGCCGCAGCTTGCCGAAGATATCGTCGCCGGAAAGATCCGCGGCCGCGTCGTGATCGACCTCGCGAAATAACAGGCCGCGGATGAATGCTGAACTGAACGTTGCAAGAAACGGAAAATCCATGGCCGTCACCTATGAATCTTCTGATGGGGTTGCCATCATCACGATTGATCGTGCCGACAAGCGCAACGCAATCAATCGTCAGGTTTGCCAAGGCCTGTCAGGGGCATGGCAAAGATTTGCACGCGACGATGACAAAGTCGCCATTCTTGCGGCGGCGGGTGATCAAGCCTTCTGCGCGGGTGCCGATCTGAAGGACTTTCCAGGCGAAATCTGGCAAGCGGTTCCCAACCTCGGCGTGCCTTGCGACAAACCGATAATCGCGGCGATCGGCGGCTATGCGGTGGGGGCAGGCTGCAGCCTCGCTTTGTACTCTGACATGGTGATAGCAAGCGAAACGGCCACTTTTATCTACTCCGAGGGCAGCATCGGAGTTTTTCAGGGTCTCATGGGCGGGTTTCCCAGGAAGATGCCCTATGGCGTCGGGTTGGAGTGGACGCTGACGGGCGAGCCAATGACGGCCAGGCGCGCCTACGAGATTGGCTTTGTCAACAAGGTGTGCACGCCTGGTCAGCAGCTTGACGTGGCACTGGACCTTGCGCGAACGATAGCCAGCAAAGCGCCGCTCGTCGTGCAAGAGTTGAAGAGCATGGCCCTGAAAACACTTCCCGCCAGTCCCATGGATGTCTTTTACCCGCAGAAGCACCGTCTTGATACGATCGCGAACAGCGATGATGCCGAGGAAGGACGGAGCGCCTTCGCAGAAAAGCGCCCCCCCAACTTCAAGGGAGCGTAGGCCGCCATCGGGTTAGCTGCACCGGGATGGGCCGCTTGGGGGGCGCATCGACCCCCAAGCCGTTCAACCACGATGTGGACTACTCTAACCCGTCGCTGGTTGCCCGTTTCGCAGCCTTGGCGCTCTGCCGCTTCGAGCGGGCTTCCCGCACGGTCGACCTTATGATCAGAGCAACGGAAGCAGCCGCCAGACACCAGAACAGGATCGTTATCGGGCCACGGAAAAAGATGGTCAATTCACCCCGTGACATTAGCATGGATTGTCGGAAACTGTTTTCCAGCATGGGTCCTAAAATGAAGGCAATCAAGAACGGAGCTGCCGGAAACCTCAGAAGCAGCATGACGTAGCCGACCACGCCCATTACTAGCATCACCGCAACGTCAAAAATAGAATTGTTAATCGCGAAGACGCCGAAAATGCACAGGATCAGAACGCCGGGGAACAGCAGGTTTGCGGGAACATCCGAAATATAGCGGAACGCACGAATGGCGACCGAGCCAATAATCAGAAGCAAGACCGAGCTTGCAATAAGCCCGATGAACAGGGCGTAAACGATATCGGCATTGTTCTGAAAAAGTAATGGCCCAGGCGTCAAATCGTGCACCATGAATGCGCCGATAATGATTGCGGTGATCACGTCGCCTGGAATTCCCAGCGACAAAAGCGGAATCAGCGTGGCGCCTGCAACGCCATTGTTGCCCGCCTCGGCGGCGGCCACACCTTCCAATTCGCCCTTGCCGAAATTCTTGCGGTTGGGTGAGGCCCGACGCGCCTCGGAATACGACAGGAACGCCGAAGGGGCGGCACCGATGCCGGGAATTGCCCCCATGAAAACTCCAATTGCACTGCCCCGAAGAATCGACTTCAGACAGCGTTTGAAGTCGAACCAGCTTAATTTCGAGTGCCCCAGGGTTCTGACTCGGTGATCTCTGCTTCCAGGGTGACGAATATACGAGATGATTTCGGGGATCGCGAAAAGCCCAATCAGGACGGCTATGAAATTGAGCCCACCGCGCATGTCGACCGAACCAAAGGTAAAGCGCTCGGTTCCGCCGATGAAATCAAGACCGATGGTAGAAAGCAACAGACCCAGCGTCGCAGCCACAATGCCCTTCAGCAAACTGTCCCCAGACACACCGGCGATGATGGTTAGAGAGAAAAAAATCAGGGTAAACATTTCGGGTGGCCCGAAATTTAAAGCAAATGAGGCAAGCCATGCGGCAAAAATAATCAAGGCAATGTTGGAGATGAAATCGGCAAGACAGGACGCATAGAGCGCCATGCTCAGCGCTTCGCCGGCGCGGCCCTGTTCGGCCAAGGGATAGCCGTCAAGCACCGTCGCCGAAGACGCTGGCGTGCCTGGCGTCTTGATCAGGATTGCCGGTATCGATCCACCGAATATTCCGCCCTTGTATACGCCCAGAAGCAGCAGGATGCCGAAGATCGGTTGAAGCGCGAAGGTAAAGGGCAGGGTCAGGGCGACGGCCATGGTGGCTGACATGCCGGGAATTGCGCCGGCGATGACGCCAATAAGGACGCCGAGTGCAAGAAAGAATAGGCTTTGCCATTGGGCAACAAGGACAAAGCCGGCGCTGAGAGATTCTAGGAACGTCACGGCAGCCTCACGAACTGGCCTTGGGGAATAGCGACTCCGGCGACCTTGCTGAAAAAGAAATAGAGCGCCAGGGGCAGCATGACGCCGACAACTATGCCCACCAGCAGATATTTACGGCCTGTCATCATCACCATCAGGATGAACGCGACCATGCAGACCCAGACCATCCCGAATATGGGCAATGTGAAATAGACGACCGCCAGGATGAGCGCCAGGCCCGCGAGGCGCAGCAACTCTTTAGAACTCAGGGACTGGTCGTCGACGATCGCGTCGGGCGGCGGGTCTGTCATGGCCGCTCGCAACGTCATTGCGACGCCGCACAGGAACATCGTCCAGGATACGATCTTTGGCCAGAAGCTGGGCGCAAGGGCTCTGAGGGGCGGNCGCTGCGGAAGCGCAACGTAGCTGGGGATGAGCCAGAACAGCGTAAGCGCAGACATCGCTATCACAGAAAGCCCGATCATGATTTCAAACCGTCTCGAAAGCACAGTGTTTCCTTTGCGGGATGGTCGGCTGGATCGAGGGGATCGAACGATGCCGGGTGGCTGCCAGACAAGGCCCCAAACCCCTTCTTTCATGCNGCAGGTTTGCCTTGCCTGTCAGGGCCGTGTCCTGCGGCGGCAGACGGCGCCGCGGGACATGAAAGACCTTTCAGGTCACTTTATCTCCATGTCTAGGTCAACGACCAGACGGCGGAAACGCTCATAGGCGTTGTTGACGAATTCCACCGACTCTTCTGGTGACTTCAATTCAACAATTGAACCGCCAGAAGTCATGTATTTAAGAAAAGCTTCGTCTTTGACGGCTTCTGCCAACCACTCGCCCCATTTGTCAGCCGCTTCATCTGTCAGATCGGCCGGGCCTGCGATCCCGGTCCAGCCAACAAGCACCTTCAGTTCAGGCTTGCCAAGCTCTTCCACGGTAGGCGCGTCAAAGCCGTCCAACCGCTGAGAGGATGTAACCAGAAGCGGCACCATCTGACCGCTCTCGACAAATGGTGCGGCGGGCGACGAACTTCCACAATAGAAATCCACTGTGTTCTGCAATACCGCGGTCAGCGCCTGCCCGTCGCCCTCGGTCGGGATATGGATAACATTCTGCGCCAGATTTTCGACACCAAAGGCATCGAGCACCATCAGCGGAGCGAAATGCGGCAATGTGCCGACGCCAGCCGAGCTGAACATGACTTCGCCCGGATTATCCTTGATCTTGGCGATCAGGTCATCAATGGTTGCAATCCCTGAATTGCTGTTGACGACACAGACGACCGGATTGATTTCGTAAATTCCGACAAACCGGAACTCATCAATCGTATAGGGCAGTCCAGGATTCATGGCCGGGTTTACCGTGTGCGTTCCAACGCGCGCCACAAGCATCGTATATCCATCGCCTGCGGCGTCACGCACCGCGACCGAACCGATTGCCCCCCCCGCGCCCGTCTTGTTGGACACCACGATGGGTTGAGGCACGTGTTTCGTCATCGCCGTTGACAGGGCGCGCGCGGACAGGTCGCTGGCGCCGCCCGGCCCGTAGGGAATGATCAGCTGGATCGGGCGATCGGGGTATTCCGCAGCCACCGGTACGGTCGATGTCGATACGGCGGCTGCGCCCAAGGCTATGGCCATAAGGGTTTTCTTCATCTTGTCTCCTCCCAAGGTTGAAATCGTGTCGCCGTTTTCCGGCTGTCGAGTTGACCAAGCCCCGGCACGGGACCTGAACCATTCAGCATGTTTCACAGGTCTTGGCTGCCATGCTCGGACCGCACGCCATAACGCGGCGAGGGACGATCTTCGGCTCGCGCCCAAGATGCGGTCCGGACCGTCAAGGTCTGACATGCATTCAGTTTCATCGTGGTCATATGTATCCTCCCAGTACATTTCCTGCGGGCGCTCAGCTTGCCGCCCGACAGCCCAGCCGGATCGCCTTTCCTTTCTGCTCAGGCATGTGCTTGCATTTGGTCCGCGGCCAGATCGAGACTGATCTCGAATTTCACCATGTCTCCCCGATATGACACGTCATTGAGGTAGAGCACCGTCCCGTCGGGGCTGGTCAAGATCCGCTGGATATCCCCAAGCGGCGCGCTGAGTGGCAGACCCAGCAAGGTCGCCTTGTCCATGTCGGCCTGACCGATCGTCAGTGTCTGGTGGCATTTCGCGATGGTCACCCCCGGTAATGATTCCAGCAACGGAATGATCGTTTCGTGGTCGAATCGATCCGGACACTGCGCATAGACATCAGTGGCAATATAAGCGTCCGCGACAAGGCAGTCATTTCCTTTCAGCGCGTTGACCCGGCGCAAGAAAACGTAAGACGGAGCTGCTTTGCCACCCTTCAGATCGGCCGGCTTGAGCTTCACATTCTCGCGTTTCTCGATGAGGCGCGGATCGGTCTTGGTCACCATGTCCAACAGCTCGGGCCAATCGAGTCCGACTGCGAACGTGTCGTCGGATGCCGCGTTTTCGGTAACAAACGTGCCNACGCCCTGCTGGCGAATCAGTCGTCCTTCGCCTTCGAGAATCGCGACAGCCTGACGGATGGTCACGGTTGCCACACTCAACTCTTCGGCGAATTCAGAAATCGGCTTCAGACGGTCCCCCGGAGACAGATCACCCGACCGCAAGCGCTGACGCAGGATATCTGCGACGTGAAGATACAGCTTGCCTGGGCTTCTCCTCAGAACGTCCATCTTTCGATCCTGCTTCACTCCATCGGACGGCGCACCGCCAAGGTTAACGTCACCGGCATGCTAGCAAACAAAGGATCGGCCGGTCCAGAAAAATTGTTGTTGTTTTTATATCATGCTAATAATAGAATGATCCAAGCCTGAAATTTTTCGCCTTTAAGGAGCGATTGATGTCAGACCTGATTCTTGAAGAGCGTCGCGCATCCGGAACGGTGCTCTTGCGGCTCAATCGCCCCGAATCGCGCAACGCGCTCAGCGCCGATCTGCGCAGGGCCCTGACCGAACGATTCGCGGCATTCTACGAGGACCGCGACACGCGCTGCGTCGTTATCACCGGGGATGAGCGCGCATTTGTCGCCGGCGCCGATCTCAAGGACATGTCCCGGATGGGAACGGCCGAGATTACCCGCACCAACGTGCGGCGGATGTGGCAGGTTATCGGCCAGTGCCCCATCCCCGTCATCGCAGCGGTGCGCGGCGTGGCCTTCGGGGGCGGCTGCGAACTGGCGATGCACGCCGACATCATCATCGCAGGAGAGAACGCGAAATTCGGCCAGCCTGAAATCAAGGTGGGCATCATGCCCGGCGGTGGCGGAACGCAACGCCTGCCGCGCGCCATAGGCAAGTTCAAGGCGATGAAAATGATGCTGACGGGCGACCCGGTCACGGGACGCGAGGCGTTCGAGATGGGACTTGCCAGCGAATGCGTGCCGGATGACGCGGTGCTCGACCGGGCGATGGAAATGGCCGACNAGATCGCGGCGATGCCTCCGCTGGCTGCCCGGCGCATCAAGGAAGTCATGCTTGCGGGCCAAGACGCCTCGCTCGAGGCCGGCCTGATGCTCGAGCGGCGCGCCTTCGACACCCTGTTCGACACCGAGGACAAAGCAGAAGGCATGACCGCCTTCATTGAAAAGCGAAAGCCCGAGTTCAAAGGAAAATGACGATGGGAGACAGCGAAACCTCAGTCGTGGGGATCGTAGGTGCCGGCGCAATGGGACGCGGCATCGCACAGGTTGCGGCGACCGGCGGCTGCCGCGTTCTGATTCACGATGCGCGCCCCGAAGCCACCGCCGAGGCCATCGAATTCATCGGCGGCATGCTGGATCGAGCGGTCCAGAAGGACCGGATGACGCCAGAAGAAGCCGAGGCCGCCAAAGGCCGGCTGGCGGCCGCGGATGACCTTGCCGCCTTTGCCGAGGCAAACGTCGTCATCGAGGCTGTGAGCGAGGATATCNGACTGAAGACCAAGGTGTTCGGCGCGCTTGAACAGGCGACGCGCCCGGACTGCATCCTTGCCAGCAACACCTCGTCGCTGTCGATCACCCGCCTCGCAGCGACCTGCGACCGCCCCGAACGGGTCGCCGGATTTCATTTCTTCAACCCGGTGCCGCTGATGCCCCTGGTCGAGGTGATCGCCGGGGTTCGCACAAAGCCCGACGTGATCGACCAGTTGGTGGAACTGGGCAAGGCCATGGGCCGGACGCCGGTCCGGGTCGCCGACGCGCCCGGCTTTCTCGTGAACCAGGTCGGCCGGGGCTATACGCTGGAGGCCACGAACCTTGTTGCCGAGGGCGTGGCGGGTTTTGCCGATGTCGATCTGATCATGCGCGATGCCGCCGGCTTCCGCATGGGCCCATTCGAGTTGCTGGATCTGACCGCGCTTGACGTAACGCATCCAGCGACGGTCGAGATCTACGAGCAATCCTTTCACGAGCCGCGTTTCCGGCCCGCCATGCTGATGGGACAGCGCATGCAGGCCGGTCTGCTGGGCCGCAAGACAAAGCAGGGGCACTACACCTACGAGGATGGCAAGCAGAACAGGCCAGAGGAGCCCGAGGCCCCGACCTTCGAAGGCGGCACATTCTGGGTCGAGCCCGGTGACGATGCCTCTGCCCTGCAAGAAATCGTGCGCGCCTCGGGCGCCAAGCTGGACGAAGGCGCGCGGCCGGGTGACGTCTCGATCATCCTCATCGCCCCGCTGGGGACCGATGCCACCACCCATGCCGCGCGCGCCGGGCTGGATCCACAGCGCACGGTTGCCGTCGATCCGCTGTTCGGCTTTTCCGGCCGTCGCACGCTGATGAAAACGATCGTGACCCGGCCGGAGATGATGCGACAGGCCCATGCCATGCTGGCCGCCGACGGAACCCCGGTGACGCCGATTCAGGACAGCCCCGGCTTTGTGGCACAGCGGATCGTGGCCATGATCACCGCCATCGGCGCAAGCGTCGCCCAGAACAGGATCGCGACGCCGGACGATATCGACCGGGCCGTGAAGCTGGGCCTCAACTATCCCNACGGCCCCCTCNAATTCGCCGACAAACTCGGCACCGGCCGCATCCTGCAGATTCTNGAGGGGATCAGCGCCTGCACCGGCGACCCGCGCTACCGGCCCGGCCCGTGGCTGCGCCGGCGCGCGGCGATCGGTCTTTCAGCCACGACGCCGGAAACCGCCTTGCGCGGCTGATCGACCAAGGCCGAACGCCAGAAAACAGACGCCAATCGAAAGGAATGAACAATGCTTGATGCCTATATCTACGATGGTCTGCGCAGCCCGTTCGGACGCTCGGGCGGCGCGCTGTCCGGCATCCGGCCCGACGACCTGCTGGCCGAGGTGATCCGACCGCTCATGGATCGCTCGACGCTGGACGGAAGCGCCATCGACGACGTCATCATCGGCTGCGCCAACCAGGCAGGCGAAGACAGCCGTTGCGTGGCACGCCACGCGGCGCTGCGCGCCGGCCTGCCCGTCGAGGTGCCGGGCACCGTCCTGCAGCGCAACTGCGGCAGTGGCCTTGGCGCGATGATTTCCGCCGCGCACGCCCTGACCAGTGGCGAGGCCGAAGTGCTGATCTCTGGCGGCGTTGAAAGCATGAGCCGCTCGCCCTTCGTGATGGGCAAGCANGCCCGGCCGTTTGCCCGCAAACTGGACTGGTATGACAGCGCCGTCGGCGCCCGCTTTCCGAACCCCCAGCTCGAAAAGGAGTTCGGCAACGACTCGATGCCTCAGACGGCCGACAACCTGGCGAAAGAGCATGGAATTTCCCGCGAGGAAAGCGACGCCTTTGCCCTGCGCTCGCAGCAAGGCTGGGCACGGGCGCAGGAGAATGGCCTGTTCGCCCAGGAAATCACCCCGATCACCGTTTCCGGCGGTCGCGGGCGCGATGACATTACGGTCGAAAAGGACGAACATCCCCGCCCCAAGACAAGTCTCGATGAGTTGGCAAAGCTGCGCCCTCTGGGCGCCGATGGCGTCACCACCGCCGCCAGCGCCTCGGGCCTCAATGACGGCGCAGTGGCATTGATGATGGGCAGCCGCGCCGCCGGTGACAGGATCGGCCGCGACCCGATCGCCCGCATCCTCGCCAGCGGCGTCGCGGGCGTGCCGCCGCGCGTGATGGGCTATGGCCCGGTCCCGGCATCGGAACTGGCGCTGAAGCGCGCGGGGTTGTCCCTGGCTGACATGTCGGTGATCGAGATCAACGAAGCCTTCGCGGCNCAGGTGCTGGCCTGCATGAAAGGGCTGGGCATCCCCGAGGGTGACGATCGGGTCAATCCCAATGGCGGCGCCATCGCGCTTGGCCATCCCCTTGGCGCATCGGGTCCGCGCATCGCCCTGACGGCCATTCACGAGGCCAAGCGCCGCGGCAAATACGCGCTGGCGACCATGTGCATCGGCATGGGCCAGGGCATCGCAATCGTCATCGAAGTGCTGTGATGGACCGGGCGGAGAAGCCACCTTTCGACTGGCGCGACCCTCTGTTGATCGAGGATCTGCTCGATGAAGAAGAACGGATGATCCGCGACACGGCCCGGGACTTTGCCCAGAAGCGCCTGATGCCGCTGATCCTGGACTGGCACCGGAACGAGACCTTCGATCCCGCAATCATGCGTGAACTGGGCGAGATGGGTTTTCTGGGCATGCAGATCGACGGCTATGGCTGCGCGGGTGCCAGCTATACCGCCTACGGGCTGGTCGCGCGCGAACTGGAGCGTGTCGACGCCGCGTTCCGGTCTGCCTGCGGTGTGCAGGGCGGNCTGGCCATGACGCCGATCCACCGCTTCGGAAGCGAAGCGCAGAAACAGAAGTATCTGCCGCCGATGGCGCGCGGTGAGTTGATCGGCTGTTTCGGCCTGACGGAACCCGACGCGGGCTCGGACCCCTCGCGGATGCGCGCCCGCGCCCGCACGGTCGATGGCGGCTATCGGCTCAGCGGCAACAAGGTCTGGATCACCCACGCCTCCATCGCCGACGTGCTGATCGTCTGGGCCCGNGACGACAACGACACGGTGCGGGGCTTCATCCTCGAACGCGGTCAGGACGGGCTGGAGACGCGAAAGATCGAGGGCAAGTTTTCCGTGCGCGCCTCGCTGACCGGNGAGATCGCCATGGACGACGTCTTTGTCCCCCAAGACCAGGTTTTGCCGCTTGCCCAGGGCTTGTCGGCACCGCTTACCTGCCTGAACCGCGCGAGGCTGGCGATCTGCTGGGGGTCGATCGGGGCCGCGGAATTCTGCTGGCAGGCATCGCGCGATTACGTTCTGCAAAGAGAACAGTTCGGTCGTCCGCTTGCCGCAAGCCAACTGGTTCAGGCCAAGCTGGCCGAGATGCAAAGCGAAATCGCGTTGTCATTGCATGCAACGCTGCGGCTCAGCCGCCTGCAGGACGAAGGCCGCGCGACGCCAGAGATGTTTTCACTGGTCAAGCGCAACGCGGCACGCAAGGCTTTGGAAATCTGCCGGTCCGCGCGGGACATGCATGGCGGCAACGGCATTTCGGATGAATACCACGTCATCCGCCACATGCTGAACCTTGAAGTCGAAAACACGCTTGAAGGCACCTACGACATTCACTCGCTGGTGCTGGGCGCGGCCCAGACCGGCATCCGGGCCTTCGCCGGGTAACGAGAAGGANCGAACGATGCTTGAAACGGATCCGAGAACGANGATTGAAGGGCTTGTCGAAAAAGCCCGCGAAGCCATGGCGCAATTCGCCGACGCGACGCAGGCGCAGGCGGACGAGGCTGTCACCGCGCTTGCCTGGGCCATCTACGAGCCGAACCGGGCACGGGCGCTGGCCGAACTCGCGGTCNCNCAGACCGGGCTGGGCGACGTGGANAGCAAGGTCATCAAGAACCAGCGCAAGACCTTTGGCTGCCTGCGCGATCTTGGCCNGGTCAAAAGCGTCGGCATCATCGAGGACGANCCGGCGANANGCATGGTGAAATACGCCAAGCCCGTGGGCGTTGTCGCGGCCGTGACCCCCTCGACCAACCCGACGGCCACGCCAGTGAACAAAGCCATGTTCGCAATCAAAAGCCGCAATGCGGTCATCATCGCCCCCTCTCCGTCCGGATGGGGCGCGACCGCGGCCGCGGTCGAGTTCATGCGCGCGGAACTTGAACAATGCGGTTTCCCGGCAGACCTTGTGCAGATCCTGCCAAAGCCTGTCGACAAGGCGCTGACCCAGGANTTGATGGAACAGGCCGATCTTGTCGTGGTGACCGGCTCGCAGAACAATGTCCGCCGAGCCTATTCTTCGGGAACGCCCGCCATCGGCGTGGGCGCAGGAAATGTCCCGGTCGTCATCGACGAAAGCGCCGATCTTGACGATGCGGCCGACAAGATCTGCCGGTCCAAGACCTTCGACAATGCGACCTCCTGTTCGTCCGAGAACTCGGTCCTGATCCATGCCGCGGTCTATGACGACGCCATCGCCGCGCTGCGCCGGGCGGGCGGCTACGTCTGCACNCGGGANGAAANGGCCCGCGTCCGCGACCGGCTGTGGACGAATGGCACGCTGAACCGAGAGGTCATTGCCAAGGATGCCGACACGCTGCGTGACGTGTTCGAACTGGGGCCAGAGGCGCAAGGCGCACGCTTCTTCATGGTCGAGGAAGGCCGGCCCGACCCGGAAAGCCCGTTCACCNACGAAAAGCTGTCGCTNGTTCTGACGGTCTANCGCGTCNAGGACATGGACGATGCCGTGGCGCAGCTTNGCACCATCCTCGATGTGTGTGGCAAGGGACATTCGGTCGGGATCCACACCAACACACCCGCAAATGCGGAAAAGCTGGCGCAGTCCATCGATGTCGTGCGCGTCCTCGTCAACCAGGCCCATGCNATGGGCAACGGCGGCAGCTTCGACAACGCGCTTGAATTCACCCTGTCGATGGGGGGCGGGACATGGGCCGGCAATTCCATCTCGGAAAACCTCAACGCCCGTCATTTCATGAACATTACCCACTTGGTGCGCACGATCCCCGCNGACCAGCCCTCCGAGGACGATCTGTTCGGAGAATATTGGAAGCGTCACGGACAACAAGGAAAGCGAAACACATGAAAGACCGTAACGGGCGCGATGCCCTCGACTGCCTGCTCTCGCCGCGGTCTATCGCCATCATCGGTGTCTCCAGCGATTTCAACAAGCTGAACGGCCGGGTGATGAAGTTCCTTCTCGAAAAGGGTTACACCGGCCAGATTTTTCCGGTGAACCCGAAATACGAAGAGGTTGGCGGCCACCGGTGCTTTGCCGCTGTCGGCGAAATCGGCGAGGCGCCTGAACTGGCGGTCATTTCCGTCCCCGCCAGGCTCGTGCCTGCGCAGGTCGAGGCGGCCGGAGAGGCCGGCGTGCGCGCGGTCATCGTGTTCAGCTCCGGCTTCGGGGAAATGGGCGAGGAAGGGCGACAGAAAGAACGCGAGATCGTCGAGATCGCGAAGCGTTATGACATGCGCCTCTGCGGACCGAACACGCTTGGCGTGATAAATGCCTTCGAGGGGGCCTATGCCAGCTTCACGCAATACGGCATGGGCGAGACCGGCGCGGGTCCGGTGGGCTTTGTCACCCAGTCGGGCGCCTTCGGCACCGCCATCGCCGCNCTTGCGCGCAAGCGCGGTCTGGGGCTTGGCTATTTCGTCAACACCGGCAACGAGATCGACGTGACCTTCGCGGATTGTCTTGGCCGCGTCGTCGAGGACCCCCGCATTTCGACGCTTGCGGGCTATATCGAAGGCATCACCGATGGTCCCGGCTTTGTCACCACCGCCAAACGCGCGATGGAACTGGGCAAACCCCTGGTCGTGACGAAGGTCGGGCGCACCGCCTCGGGCGCACGGGCGGCCTCGTCACATACCGGGGCGCTGGCGGGCGAAGACGCGGTCTTTGACGGCATCGCGCGGCAATACGGGGTGGTCCGGGCCCGAAACGAGGAACACATGCTGGACATCGTGGACATGTCCACCACCACCGCCTGCCCACAGGGCCGCGGCGTCGGCATCGTCACGCANTCGGGCGGCGCGGGCGTNCTGATGAGCGACCGGGCCGAAGAGGTCGGTCTGGTCGTGCCGCAGCTTTCACAGCAGACCGTTGCGCGGCTTCGCGATATCCTTCCCGACTTCGGCGCTGCGGGAAATCCGGTGGATGTGACCGCACAGTTCATCGCCGATCCGTCGATGCTCAAGGANAGCGTGAAAGCCGTGCTGGACGATCCGAATGTGCACGTGGCCGCCGTCTGGCTGCANCTCATGGACGGTTTCGTCGACACCCTGACCGAGACATTCCGCGANTTGAAGAACGAAACCGACAAGCCCTTCGTGGTGTCCTGGGTCGCCGCGCCCGAGGAAGGCTTGCAGGCGCTGCGCGATATGGGCATTTGCGCCCTGCGCGGCGCCGAGCCAACCATCGACGCCATCGCGGCGCTGGTCGATTGGAACGAAACCCGTCAGGCATGGCTGGCCGATCAGGGCACGCAAACCACCCCGNCCGCCCTGCCCGCCCCCGGTGCCGGTCCGGTGTCGACCGAAACTTCGGTAAGCCTTCTGCGGGACGCCGGCGTGCCGGTCGCCCGTGTCGGGCTGGCCGCCAGCGCCGGGCAGGCGGTCGAACTGGCCGAGACGATCGGCTGGCCCGTCGCGCTCAAGATCGAATCGCCTGACATCCTGCACAAGACCGAGATCGGCGGCGTCGAGATCGGGCTCAAGGACACCGACGCTCTGCGCGCCGCCTACGACCGGATCACGCGCCGCGCCGCCGATGCCGCGCCCGACGCCCGCATCGATGGCGTCATCGTCCAGCAGATGGGCAGCGGCGGAGTCGAGGTGGTGATCGGCGTGCGTCGCGATCCGTCCTTCGGCCCCATTGTCATGGTCGGCATGGGTGGCATTCTGATCGAGGTGCTGAAGGATGTCGTGTTCCACCGCGCACCCGTCACCGAGGCAGAGGCGTCGCGGATGCTGGACAAGCTGCAAGGCAAGGCAGTGCTGGATGGCGTGCGCGGCGCGGCGCCCGTGGACCGCGNNGCACTTTGNCAGATGATATCCGCCGTATCGCAGTTCGGCACCGCTGCCGNAGAATGGCTGGAGGAGCTTGACCTGAACCCGGTNCTTGCCGGTCCGCAGGGGGCTATCGCGGTGGATTGCCTGCTCATATCGGATCGATAGGCAGGATACGACGCTGGCCGCCCGGAANNTTCCGGGCGGTGTCAGCGCTGTCGCGACGCAACCCGCAGGATCAGTTCGGTGTCAGGGNTTTCACCTGCGGCACCGCNCAAGCCGCCATGCGGGCAAATCCAGTCGCCGTCCAGGGCTTCCTTCGCCCGTGCCACCCAAAGCCGCCGGTCTCCCTTTTTAAGGACAGGCCGGTCGCCCGGCGCGGCGGTCCAGCCGCCCTCCAGCGTTTCCAGCGCGATGGTCGAAATCACCTCCCCCGCCAGCCGCGGGTTGAAGCGGCGGTCAACAAGGCCCGTGCGCGTGAAATAGCCCCGGTCGGCGTCGTCCAGCGTGTCCAGTACCACATCGATGCCGAACCCGACCCCAGCCAGTGCCGTCTCGGAAAATCGTTCCGCGTTGGCCAGCGGATCGTCAAAGGCTTCGGCCGGGCTGGCCTCGGTGGATTTTGCGTACAGCACCGGCGCACATCCCGTCCGTGCCGCAAAATCTGCCAGGCTGCGGGCGGTGTCCCACGCGGACACGCTGCGCGGAATGGTGAATTGCGCGCCCGCGATCAGTTCGGGATGNTGTTTCATGAAGTCTTCCAGTTCACTGACCTCGGCAAGCGTGAAACCATGGCTGATCANNTGGTTGAANCGCGAGCCGGTGTTTTTCGCGCCGTCCCGTCGGTTGACCCGGGACAGAATGATCCGCAGCTCGGCTTCGGTTTTCAGCGCCTCGATATCCTCGGCAAGNTCACCGGTCTCTTCCCAGTTCAGGACAAGCTCGAGACGGTCCACCATCGCGGAATGCTCGATCAGCGCTGCCCGTTCCGCCGCATCCGGCATCCCATACAGATAGACCTGAAAGCGATGACCCAGATCGGTCATGATCTGCATCCGGCGGCGAATGCGCGGATCGCTCAGGTCCTGGATCGGAACCCGCATTCCGCGCAGTCCCATTTCCCACATCGCCATCAGCGGATAGTCGTTGCGGGCATGCTTGCGGCGAAATTCGTCAACGGCACCGGACGGGGCGACCACCATCTCTTCGGCCCAGGCGTGGCGCATGTCTACGAACACATGGTCCATCCCGCCTGTCTTGCTGTGCGGCCGCGGTGCAACGGCCCGCGCCGTCCCGGCCCCGGCAGCCAGCGTGCCGCCATAGCTGCGGTGATAATGCGCGACATGCCCGGTTTCGCAGATCTCCAGCGTCAGGAACCCCAGCTTGGCAGAGTCGTTGCGTCCCTCCTGATCGCCCGCGCCGATGCGATACATCTCGGAATAATCGTGGCGCACGAAACAGGTGGACGGGGTAATGTAGTACTCCGTCTCGCCGATACGGTCGTACCAGAAGTTGTGCACATGCGCGCTGAACAGGGCCTCGGGTTTGTGATGTCGGATCAGGTCAAGGAACCAGCTTCTGGCCGGCTCTTCGATGTTGTCATAACTGCCGGGCTCGGCCGGATCGCTGATATAGGGCGGATAATGGCTGAAGATGAACACGCGCTCGCCCTGGTGGCGGGCCAGGTAATCCTCGAGCCACGCGGCCTGCTCTGCCTCGCCGGGATCGCCCGAATTCATCAGCGGCGCATTGACGACGACGAAGTGGCAGCCCTTGCTGACGATCGCGTAGTAATCCTTGCCGAAATGTTCGTGATACAGCGCAATGAATTCGCTGTTGACCATACCTGCCGGCATCCATTTTACCGGTTTGTCGCCGATATCGTGATTGCCCGGAACCAGGTGGATCGGGGCCGTCAACTCTGCGGCCAGCCTGTGGAAACGGTCTGCGGCCGGACCATAGCTTTTCAGTTCGGGCACCGGATTGACCATGTCACCCAGATGGATCGTGAACTCTGGCGCGATCTGGTTGACCTGCGAGAAAACGTAACGCGCCCTTGGATTGGCCTCGGCATTGGCGGGATACGGGGAGGCCGAGAAATCCTCGTCCTCGTTCACATGCGTATCCGAGACGATCGCGACTTTGAACAAGACCGCGCCGCTACATTGTCTGGTCATGTCGCCCCCGCTCAAAATAGATCCTTCACATTCGGTTATCATAACATTAGGATGACGTAAAGGATGCGCGTATTGTTGGCCCGTTTGAGGTCTGATCCGATCCCGCGACTATCGGGATTCGACGACCGGCCGAAATTGAATGCCTTGAACCGTCGCCCACCGAAACTACTGGAAGACTGGAGATTGAAATGAGGGCAGCAGACATTCTTGTGCGCGCGCTGGCCGCCGCAGGCGATACCCGGATCTTTTCGCTTTCGGGCAACCAGATCATGCCCATTTACGACGCTTGTTTCGAGGCGGGGATAGAGATCATTCACACCCGGCACGAAGCGGCCGCGGTGTTCATGGCCGAGGCCTATGCGCAGTTGACAGGCGAGGTGGCGGTCGCGATGGTCACCGCGGGGCCGGGCATGGCCAATGCGATCGGTCCCCTGTTCGCATGCTCGGAATCCCAGACGCCCGTTCTTTTGCTGACCGGCGACTCGGCGTCAGGCCAGGACGGGCGCGGCGCCTTTCAGGAACTTGATCAGGTCCGAATGACGGCGCCGGTGACGAGGCTGTCTTTCCGGGTGGCCCGTTCACTCGATATTGGCACTGACGCCGCGCGCGCCATTCGGACCGCCCAGTCGGGTCGGCCCGGACCGGTTCACATGGCGCTGCCCTTTGATCTGGTCAATGCCGAGGTCCCGGATGGCAGTGTGCCAGCCCCCCACGCGTTTGCCCGGGAGAAGGCGCCGCTCGACCCTGCGGATATGCATTGGATCCTGCGAACGCTCGCGGCGGCCGAACGTCCCCTGGTGATATGCGGGCCCGTTCTGAATGAGTCCCGCAGCGAGGGCCGACTTCGGGCGCTGAGCGATGCGATCAATGTGCCTGTCGTGGCCATGGAAAGCCCGAGGGGTCTGAACGATCCCGCGCTCGGCCGGTTTGCTCAGGCTCTGGCGCGGGCGGATGTCGTCTTGACCCTTGGAAAGCGCATCGACTTTACCTTGAATTTCGGCAAGGCCGACCTGTTCGACCCGTCGTGCCAATGGATCGTCATCGAGGCTGATGCCGGGGAAAGAAGCCGGGCGCATTCGAATCTGAACGGGCGTCTGACGGCATGTCTCGCCGCGGATCCACGCGACGTTGCCGATGCCATGATCAGCGCCGGGTCCGGCAACAGACAATGTTCCGAATGGCGTCACGAAGTGTCCGCACTGATTGCAGCGCGAAGCCATGGTGAAGCGGCTCAGGCTGAAAGCGGAAAGATAACGCCGGCTCAGCTTTGCGCCGCGGTTCAGAGGCAAGTGGACAAAGCTGGCAACGCGACTCTTGTTTGCGACGGCGGCGAGTTCGGGCAGTGGGCACAGGCCGGCACGAAATCGGAGAGACGCATCATCAACGGGATTTCAGGCGCGATTGGCGGCGGTCTGTGCTATGCGCTTGGCGCCAAGAAAGCACGACCCGATGCGCTGACCTTCGCGCTTATGGGCGATGGCACGGTCGGTTTTCACTTTGCAGAGTTCGAAACGGCCGTCCGCACAGATACACCTTTCGTCGTCGTCATCGGCAATGACGAACGCTGGAACGCAGAGCACCTGATCCAGATCCGCGACTATGGCGCCGAGCGGCTCATCGGTTGCGAGCTCAGCGGCGCGCGGTATGATGAGGCGGTCAAGGGACTTGGCGGCCACGGCGAATATGTCACCGAACTGGCCGACCTCGACGACGCTCTGGATCGCGCGGTGAAAAGCGGCAAGGTCGCCTGCGTCAATGTGATCATTGAAGGCATCCCCGCGCCGACCGAGCCCCGGCAATAGCAATCCGCGGACGTCGTCGCCTGAAAATGCGGACGGGTCCTGCGGTGAATGCGTTTCCGATATGAGGGGCCAGGCCGATGCGTCGGCCCCATCTCAGAATCCCATGGCCCGAGGCAGCCAGAGGTAGATCTGCGGCACAAAGGTGACCAGCGCCAGCACCATCATCATCGCGACCAGATAGGGTGTCGATGCCCTGAAAACCCGCTGCACCGGAACCCCGGCGATACTGCTGGAGATGAAAAGGCACAGCCCGACGGGCGGCGTGATCAACCCCAGCGCCAGGATCAGGCAGGTGAACAGGCCGAAATGGACCGGATCGATCCCGTACTTGTCCGCAAGCGGGGCAAAGATCGGCACCAGCATGACCATCGCTGCGGCCTGTTCGACGAACAGACCGATGACCAGATAAAGCGCCAACATCATCATCAGGAACACCACGGGGCTGTCCGTTGCCACCTGAAAACTGGTGCTGACGGCGCGCGGCACCCTTTCTATGGTCAGCCACCATGTCGAGACGTTGCCAAAGGCGATGATGATCATCACCACGGAGGTCACGATGACGGTGCGCGCCGTCGCCGCATAGACCTGTGGCATCGACAGCTCTCGGGTGACGAAGAATAACAGCGCATAGATGATCGCGACGCAACCCGCCTCGGTCGGGGTGGCGACGCCGCCGACGATGCCGCCCACCATGATGAACGGCAGGATGGCGGCCAGGACGAACCGTCGGCAGATCCGGAAGGCATCACGCAGGCTATAGCGGGTGCGATCCACCGGATAGTCCTTCTTGCGCACGATCAGGATGGTGACCACGATCAGGCTGAGACCGATCAGGACGCCGGGGATGATGCCGGCTATGAACAGCGCGGCGATGGACACGTTGCCCGCGGCGAAGGCATAGATCAGCATCGGCAGGCTGGGCGGAATGATCGGCCCGACGACAGAGCTGACCGCCGTCACCGCGGCGGCAAGTTCGGGGTCGTCATAGGCCTCGTTTGTGGCCTTGATCATCATGGAGCCGACCACGCTGGTATCGGCGATGGCCGCGCCGTTG
>NZOF01000173.1 GCA_002695185.1 Erythrobacter sp. | reverse complement strand
CGAGAGCGAGTGCTTCGTTATCGTTGGCACTTGTGTGTTGTGAACAGTTTTACGGGTTACTCAGCCCGGGCGAAAACACTGTCTTTCAGCACACGTCGATCCTAGTTCGGCCCCGTCAGAAACCGCGGAATTCCGCGGATTTTGGTGGAGCCGCCGGGTACTGCCCCCGGGTCCGTTGTACCTATTGCACAGCACAATTTATCGCCATAGCCGGCCGAAACCGGCAGATCCCATATAGGGCAAAGCCGATGAATTTAAAGTGACTTCCCGCACAAAATGGAATGATCAGCCATTCCCCGGGTCCTTCGCATCGTCCGTCAGACGGCCCGCTCTGGAATTGCGCAATTCGTCGCGAATTTCCTTGAGCAGATCGATCTCGGTCGGGCCCGGCGGGGTAATCACTTCTTCCGGTTTTTCCTCGAATTCCGCGATGACTTTCTTGGCATAGCGGACCAGCAGGAAGATGATGAAAGCCAGGATCAAAAAGTTGATTACCGCCGTGATGAAGCTGCCATAGCCGATCATCGCCGCCCCGGCTTCCTGCAGCGCAGCGTAATCGTCCAGGGGACCATCATATCCTTCCGGCGTATCGAGAAGGATGAAATAACGGCTGAAATCCGCGCCTCCGAAGATCGCGCCCACGATCGGCATGATGATTTCGTCGGTCAAAGATTTGACGATCGTGCTGAAGGCTCCCCCGATAATGACGGCAACAGCAAGGTCGATCACATTACCCTTTGCGATAAAGGCCTTGAAATCTTTCAGCATGAACGTGGCATCTTCCCTGTAGCTTGGCTGCAGTCCCGAACCGAGTTTCTGGCACGGGAAATTCGCGCTCTCAACCCCTCGCTTAACTTGAAAGCCACAGCCACCGTGCTATCTACCTAAGACACATTTGCACATGTTGCTTTAGGGGAATACCGACATGAACCGCTTGACCGCTTTCCGCTCCGCCTTGCTCGGCGCCGCCGCCTTGGCTGTGTCCGCCTGTGGCATCAATTCGGTCCCCACGGCCGAAGAAAACGCCAAGGCAAAATGGGCAAACGTCGAAGCCGACTTCCAGCGCCGCGCGAACCTGATCCCCAATCTGGAGCAGGTGGTAATGTCTTCGGCAGAGGAAGAGCGCCAGACGCTCAACGAAGTGATCCAGGCCCGCGCATCGGCCACCCGCCCCGAGATTCAGCTTGAGGGTGACGATCTGAACGATCCGGCCAAAATGCAGCAATTCCAGCAGGCTCAGCAGAATCTCGGCGGTGCGTTGAGCCGTCTGCTCGTCTCGGTCGAACGGTATCCCGAACTGCGTAGCCAGGAAAACTTCGGTCGTTTCATGACGCAGCTCGAAGGCACCGAAAACCGCATCGCCGTGTCGGTGAAGGATTACAACGAAGCTGTGCGCCAGTATAACACGACCATCCGTACCTTCCCGGACACGATCGGCGCGAACATCATTCACGGTGCAGAGCCGATGGTCCCTTATGAGGCCGTGACCGAAGGGGCCGAAGCTGCGCCGCAGCTCGACATGCGCAGCAGCGCAGACTGATCTACGCGCGGGGGAGGAGCGCAAATTATGAATCTTCTGACCAGGTTACTGGTAATGGTGGTGGCTGCGACGGGGTTCGCCTGGCCAGCCGCCGCCCAGCCCTCCTTTCCCGAGCGGGGAACCGCGCCAGTCGTCGATGAAGCCAATATCATCGACGATGCGACCGAAGCCGAGCTTACCCGCAAGCTGGAAGCCTTCGAGGAAGCAAACCAGCGGGAGTTCGTGGTGGCAACGGTGCCGGATTTGCAGGGGTACGATATCGCCGATTACGGCTATCAGATCGGCCGATACTGGCAGTTGGGAGATGCGGATCGGAACGATGGGATCATTCTTCTGGTTGCGCCGAACGAACGCCAGATGCGCGTAGAGGTTGGCTACGGCTTGGAAGGCATCATCCCGGACGGTCTGGCCTATGAGTATGTTGAAGGCATGAAGCCCTATTTTCGCGAAGGCGATTATTCCGCCGGCATCGAATGGGGCGCCGATCAGATCATCAATCAGTTGCAACTTCCTCCCGAGGAAGCGGCGCAGGTAGCGCAGCAGGCACAGACGCAGCGCGAAAGCCGTAGCGGGGGTTTCCCGATAGGAACGCTGATTTGGTTAGGATTCATCTTTTTCTTCTTCATTCTGCCCATGCTGCGTGGTCGAGGAAAACGCCGGCGCTATCGCGGCGGTCCTTGGGGCAACGCGGCTCGCGACATCATGCTCTGGGAGGCTGGAAAGGCCGTTGCTCGTGGTTTCGGTGATCGCAGTGGCGGCGGCTGGGGCGGAGGCGGCTTCGGCGGCGGAGGCTTTGGTGGAGGCGGCTTCGGCGGAGGCGGCGGAAGTTTCGGGGGCGGTGGCGCCTCGGGGGGCTGGTAATGGGCTATCTGAATGAAAAACAGCACACGATAGTCAGTGATTCTGTCGCGCAAGCCGAGTTGACGACCAGTGGCGAGATCGTGACTGTCCTTGCCGATCGCTCGGACGGTTACACCGATGTCGCGCTATGGTGGGCGGTAGGTGCAAGCTTCACTGCGATGAGCCTCTTTGCGATGATACCGGAAACTGTGCTTTCGGTGGTCGACAGCTTCGCCGGTGGCTGGTCGAGCGAATGGTCGCAGGGTCAGGTTCTCACCGTCCTTCTCCTTGTCGGTCTCGTGACATTCCTTCTAATGCTGGCGCTTCAGCTATGGCAACCGCTCAAGTTCAAGCTCATTCCCGGGCCCGTTACCGCCGACCGCGTCCGCGATGCCGCTGTCCGACACTTCAAGGTCGGGGCGGAACGCCGAACCCACGGCCGCACCGGCGTCCTGCTTTATCTTTCCATGCGCGAGCATCGCGCCGAAATCGTGGCGGATGAGCCTATTGCCGAGATGGTCCACGCTGAGATCTGGGGAGAGGCGATGGCAGACATGCTGGCCGAAGTCAGCCGCGGCCGCCTCGCCGAAGGTCTCGCTGCAGGCGTGAGAGATGTCGGCAAGGTGCTAGCGGAAAACTTCCCGCGTGCAGATGATGACGAGAACGAATTGCCCGACCGGCTTATCGAGCTCTAACCGTGGGCGCTACCGATCACGACAAACCAGAAGAGATCGTCTGGCAGGGTAAATACATTACTACCAAGACCCGCGGCCGCTGGGAATATGTTTCGCGCAGCCGCGGCATTCGTGCTGCTGTCATTCTCGCGATAGATGAAGGCGACCATGTCCTGCTCGTCGAACAATATCGCGTGCCGCTTGGGCGTAATTGCATCGAGCTTCCTGCAGGGCTGATCGGCGACGATGACGGTGGCGAAGATGAAGATGCGCTGGACGCTGCAGGACGGGAACTGGAAGAAGAAACCGGTTACCGCGCTGCCAGCTTGGAAAACATGGGTGAATTCTACTCCTCGCCCGGCATGGTCAGCGAAAATTTTACTCTTGTCCGCGCCCGGGGCCTGACGAAAATCCACGAGGGTGGCGGTGTTGAAGGCGAAAATATCACCGTACACCGGGTGGCGAGAACCGATCTGCCGGCTTTTCTGACTTCCAAACGCCGTGAAGGTTGCGGCACGGACGTACGTATGCTCCTTCTGCTCGGACAGGAAATCATTGAAGGAGAGTGAGTATGGCGGGTCGCTGCGAAGGTAAGCTGGCGCTAGTTACAGGTGCCGCCCAAGGTCTCGGCCGCGCGCATGCCCGCAGACTTGCCGAAGAAGGCTCGCGTGTACTCTGCACCGATCTCAATGGTGATGGGGCAGCGGAAAGCGCCAAACTCATAAACAAGGAGTTGGGCGAAGGGACTGCTTTTTCGATCGAACACGATGTGACGGATCCGCAGGCGTGGGAGGCTGCTGTAGAAGCCGCACGCGAACACCTTGGCGGATTGAACGTCCTCATCAACAACGCCGGCATCGGCGTTGCCGGAAATATCGAGAATTGCGAATTCGATGATTGGAAGCGCTGCTTTGCAGTCAATGTGGATTCGATTTTTCACGGCTGCCAGAAGGCCCTGCCGCTGATGCGCGATCACGCGCCCGGTTCGATCGTGAACATTTCCAGCATCGCCGGGCTTATCGCCAGTGATACCATGCCTGCCTACAACTCTAGCAAGGCGGCAGTCTGGATGCTGTCGAAGTCGATCGCTTTGCACTGCGCGAAGAACAATATGGATATTCGGTGTAACTCGGTCCACCCGACCTTCGTCGACACTCCGATCCTGGACGGTACTGCCAAGGCGCACAGCCTCGACAAGAAAGTACTGCTGGACAAGCTTGCCCGCCAAATACCGCTCCGCAAAGTTGGGGAGCCGGACGATATCGCGAATGCCGTGGTCTATCTCGCCAGTGACGAGAGCAAGTTCATGACCGGCGCAGAGCTCAAGCTCGATGGCGGTATCTCGGCCATGTGAATTGGGACGCGGTCGTTCCCCCGCGTCCCAGTTTAGTCGGCAACCAGTGCAATGCCGAGATAGATGAGGATGAAGCTTCCGAAGCCGAGCAGCGTACCAAGTACGAAACCGACGCGGACCATCGTCGTATCCACTCCGAAATACCGGCCGATCCCGGCGCAGACGCCCATTAGTTTGCCGTTCTGACGATCGAGGCGAAACTTCTTGCTCGGAGTGACTGCATTGTCTTCATCGCGGAATTTCAGCTGGCTCATGCGAGAACTCCATTGGGTGAGGCGGGGACGATGGCATAGGCCAACATGGCGGCGGAGAGAGCGAGAGAGAACGCGGCTGCGAGGAGCTTTCCGCCGGATTTTTCGATGTCGAACATTTTAGATATTTCCTTTTTTTAGCGAGTTGAAACAGATCAGACGAGCAGACCGGAGGGGCTGGCGGGGATGATTGCGTAAGCCATCATCATGGCCGAAGCGCCGAAAGCGAAGACTGCTGCGATTGCCTTGTTGTTGGCGAAGTCGATGTTGAACATTGTTTGTTTTTCCCTTGAACTTTGGCTTGTCACCGGACCATCCGGCTGACACCAAATTGATTGCAACGGGTGTGCCAAACTCGAAGAATGGCGGAATTGAGCCATTTCTATCTTAACCACGCGAACTTGATCTGTTCATCAATCCGAAAGATTGGTGAAATTCCCCAACAGTTAGATCTGCGTTTAAGCTGGCTTGGGACGAGGCTGCGCGTTACGGCCTAATCCGCCCATGCTGGACCGGATCTCCCTCACTCATTTCCGTAATCATTCGGCCACTGAACTGACAGGCACCGCACGGTTCAACCTGCTTGTGGGCGAAAATGGCGCCGGTAAGACTAATGTTCTAGAGGCTATCTCACTGCTATCGCCGGGCAGAGGTTTGCGCCGCGCTCCGCTGGCAGAAATAGTGCAGCATAATTCCACCGATGGTTTCGGCGTCGGGGCGAGCCTTTCGGCTCTCAATGACAGCGATCCTGTTCGCCTCGCCACCTATTCTGAGAGTCAGCAACCTGGGCGCCGGAAGGTGCGAATTAATGGCGCCGAAGCGACTGCAACCGCGCTTGGCGAGTGGCTTGCACTAACTTGGCTTACTCCAGCAATGGACGGGCTCTTTACCGGCCCTGCTGCCGATAGAAGGCGCTTCGTGGATCGGATGGCGTTGGCTCTAGACCCTGCACATGCCGTTCATGCTGCGCGTTACGAAGGGGCGCTGCGCGAACGCAACCGCTTACTATCGGACGACCGTCCGCCTGAAAGCGCTTGGCTCGATGCGATCGAAGCCCAGATGGTCGAACATGGTGGGCGCTTGATCGCCGGACGTGCAGCTCTGGTGGAAACACTTATGGCTCGCATCGCTCATATGCCGAGCGAGCCCTTCGCGCGCCCCGCCCTGACCTATGCTCCTGGAGGAGCAGACAATGCCGAGGCCTTGTCTCAGGCGTTATTCGATGGCCGCCAGCGCGATCGTTCTGCGCAGCGAACGCTGGTTGGGCCGCATCGTGACGAGCTGGAAGTCGTACATGCAGCCAAACGGGTCGCCGCGGCGCAAAGCTCGACGGGCGAGCAGAAGGCCATGCTCGTCGCCATTACCCTGGCTCATGCTGCCTTGGCTGCTCAAGGACGCACCGGCCTGTTGCTGCTCGATGAAGTCGCTGCCCATCTCGATCCACTGCGCCGTGCTGCCTTGTTCGACCAGCTAGAGGCCAGCGGCGCGCAGGTCTGGATGACCGGAACGGAAATTGCACCGTTCGATAGCATCGCGGACCGCGCCGCTGTCTGGCGGGTCACGGGCGGTCAGGTCGACCGCCTTTAATTCTCGACCGGAAGCGCGGTTTTTACATCGTCGACCGTGTCAGCTACCAACATGTCGACGCCCTTCTCAGTCGGATGAATGCGGTCCGACTGGAAGAGTGATGGTTCCTCGTAGATACTCTCGAGCCAGAACGGCACCAGCTCTGCATCGTAATCGGCTGCCAGCTCTCCATAGATCGCATCGAAACGCTGCTGATAATCCGGTCCGTAATTGGGCGGAGCGCGCATACCCATCAACAGGACGGGGATGTCTCGGCTTTGCAATTCCTCAAGCATCGCCTCGAAATTGGCGCGTGTGTCCGCCGGATCTATGCCGCGGAGCATGTCGTTGCCGCCCAGTTCCAGCATAACGAGATCCGGCTTTTCCGCTTGCTGATCGAGCACGAATGCCAGTCTCTGCCTACCCGCGGCACTGGTATCACCGGACACCCCAGCATCAATCACACGCGCGTTCACACCTTCTTTGCGCAGGGCGCGCTCGAGCCGTTCTGGATAGCCTTGATGCTCGGCAAGATTGTAGCCGGCGAACAAGCTGTCACCGAATGCGAGAATACGGCGCTCATCACCCTGAACTATGATGTCTTGAGGCGCTACGTCCTCGCTTGTCTGCTCGGTCGAGGGTTGCTCTTCGACTTCGTTCGAGCAGGCAACCAATGTGAAAGCGGATAGGACGATCGACAAACTTGCAGGGCGCATCGGCGGAGTTCCTTGTGCGGGCAGTGGCCTTCTGCCATCGCAGCCGGGTGACGACTTCTCAAGATGCGATTTGCGCCCGTGACCTGCGCCTCACCCTCGGCTCCACAGCAGCGCCGGTAGAAATTCTAAAGGGTCTGGACCTGACGGTGGGTGCCGGAGAGACGGTGGCCCTTCTTGGTCCTTCAGGATCGGGCAAGAGCTCGCTCATGGCTGTGCTATCCGGGCTGGAGCGCGCAACTTCGGGGACACTCCTGGTCGCGGGCCAGGATTTCGCCGCTATGGGGGAAGACGAACTTGCCCGCGCTCGCCGCGGTCGCATCGGCATCGTGCTGCAGGCTTTCCATCTTTTACCCACAATGACGGCATTGGAAAATGTCGCAACACCGATGGAGCTTGCTGGCGATAAAGACGCGGAAGTACGAGCACGTGCCGAACTCGATGCGGTCGGCCTTGGCCATCGTCTGGACCACTATCCCCAGCAGCTATCGGGCGGCGAGCAGCAGCGCGTCGCGATTGCCCGCGCCATAGCCCCGCGGCCCGCTCTCATTTTTGCCGACGAGCCTACTGGCAATCTCGATGCGGCGACCGGCCATGAAGTTGTCGACCTCCTGTTTCGGCGACGCTTGGAGACTGGAGCCACCCTGTTAGTGATCACTCACGATCCCGAACTGGCTGAACATTGCGGCCGGGTCCTGACCCTCGGTGACGGCAAGATTGCAAGCGATACGGCAGCATGAGTTGGGCCACCGCATGGAAGATCGCCCGGCGCGATCTCAATGCGCGTTTCAAGGGGCTACGTCTCTTGCTGGTGTGCATTTTCCTTGGCACCGCAGCACTGGCTGCGATCGGGTCTCTTACTGCCGCAATCGAAGGTGAGTTGGAGGCCAATGGGCAGACGTTTCTGGGTGGGGATCTCCAGATCGAACTCTGGCAACGGTCGCTCACTTCCGACGAACGCGCCGCTTTGGAAGAGCTCGGCACCGTATCCGCCGGAACCCGGATGCAAGCTATGGCGCGCAAGGGCGACCTAGCCGCACCAATCGAACTTAAAGCGGTAGATGACTCCTACCCACTCTATGGCACGCTTGTGCTGAAAGATCAGGGCCAGGCCAGCGCTCCTACCCGCAATCAGGCGTACCTCGCGTCCGGCGCGGCCGACAGACTGGGTGTCGGACCTGGCGATACTTTCGTCGTCGGTACGCAAACCCTGACGGCGGCAGGCATTATCGACGACGAGCCCGACCGACTTGGCGAAGGGTTTCAGCTCGGCCCCACGATTATCGTCGCCGAAGACCTTCCCCTCCGCGCAGGCCTTCTCGAGCCTGGGGCTATGTACCAGAGCAAAACCCGTGTCGCTCTCTCGGAAGGCGGTGATCTAGAAGCCATCGAAAATGACTTGGAAGATCGTTTTCCTGACGCCGGCTTCGACATCGATACTGCCGAGAATGGCGCGCCGGGTACGGACCGCTTTATCGAGCGGATGAGCGAATTTCTCACGCTTGTGGGCCTGGCCGCTCTGGTCATCGCTGGTATAGGCATCGGGGGCGGCGTGACGTCCTATCTCGATGCACGGCGGCAATCCATTGCTACGCTGAAGGTTCTCGGTGCCGATAGCCGGGACATCGCGCGGATCTATGCTCTCCAAATTTTCGCCGCCTCGGCGGTGGGCAGCCTTGCCGGGCTTGTCGTCGGTGTAGCGGTGGTGCCCCTGCTCGCCCGAGCGCTTGAAGGGTTGTTGCCAGTAAATGCCGGACTGGTGATCGACGTAGGGGCGCTAATGCTCGCAGCAGCCTATGGCTTTTTAGTCGCGCTGGTATTCGCCGCACCCCCTTTGATGCGGGCGCGGCATTTTCCAGCGATGGCCTTGATGCGTGCCCGGGTAGCTCCACTCGCCCGCGACCGATCCGTCCTGATCGTGGTGGTCGGAGGGCTGGCTACCATCGTGGCCTTGGCTCTGCTTACCTCAAGCAGACCCCTACTTGCCGGTGGGTTTCTGTTGGGCGCGGCGATCGTGCTCGGTCTGCTTGCTCTCCTGGGATGGCTCATCCGCAAAGGCGCAGCCGCTCTGCCTCGTCCGAGCAGCCCAATCGCGCGAGCTGCCCTGGCGAACATCCACCGACCCGGTTCGAGCACTGGCTCGCTGGTGACTGCCTTGGGTTTTGGCCTTGCGGCCTTCGTTTTGTTGGCCGCGATCCAGAGTTCTATTGACGGCAACATTCAGAGCCGCGTTCCCGAGCGAGCGCCCGACTATTTCGTGCTGGATGTTCCCCGTGACCGCGAAGCAAATTTCCGCGATTTGGTAGGAAGGACAGATAGCGGGGCTAGCGTACGCGCAGTGCCAGCGCTTCGCGGCGCGGTGCTCGCCTTTGGATCCGATGGCGCGATGACCCGCACCTCTGATCTTGACGAGATTCCCGACGGCGCTTGGGCTCTCCGCGGAGAACGTGGCCTCACCTATGCGGACGAGGTTCCCGACGGGAATGAAATCACCGAAGGTTCCTGGTGGGGGCCGATGTATACTGGCGAGCCCCTCGTCTCTGTCGACAGGGATTTCGCCGAAGCTGCTGGATTGAAGATCGGCGACAAGCTGACCTTCGGCGTCTTGGGGGCGGAAATAGAAACACGTATCGCCAATATGCGTAGCATCGATTGGGAGAGTCTGGGTTTTAATTATGTCTTCGTGCTGAGCCCCAATGCTTTGCGGGGTACGCCGCACAATCTTGCAGCCACTATCGAGCTTTCTGACGGAACTCCAACCGGTCCGCTCCTGCAGGACCTCGTGCGGGAATTTCCCTCTACCTCAGTAATCGAGGTAGGAGGTGTACTCCAGCAGGCCCGCACAATCCTCGAGCAGGTCGGTATCGCTACCCTGGCGGCGGCTAGCGTCGCGGTGCTCGCGGGTCTCGCCGTGCTATTAGGCGCCATTGCAGCTGCCCGCGCCTCACGCACTTACGACACCGTGGTTCTGCGCGTTTTGGGCGCCGACAGGAGGCAGGTCCTGGCCATGCAACTGGCAGAGTATGCACTGCTTGCAGGTGCATTGGCCTTGGTTGCGCTGGGGCTTGGAACGGTGACCGCCTGGCTGGTCGTAACGCAGCTCTTCGAGTTCGACTGGTTGCCCGATTGGGGGCAGGTCTTTGCGGTACTCGGCCTTGGTCTTGCTGTGGTGCTTGCGTTTGCGGTCGGCGGCTCAATCCCGCTCTTACGCAGCAAACCAGCTCAAATACTGCGTGCCCTCTGAGAGCAGAATCATAAGCCCAATAACCCTTCGACCATATGAGAAAGGGGGCCCGAAAGCCCCCTTCCCTATTCGCATTGTGCAAGCTTGATCAGAACTTGAACTTCGCAGCCACACCATAAGTGCGGGGCTGGTTCGGGTAGCCAGAGATTGACTGGCCCTGCGCCACCGACGGGAAGATCGTCGTGATGTAGCGATCGTCAAGCAGGTTGCGTCCCCACACCGACACCTCGAGCCCCATCGCCATCGCATAGGTTAGTGAGGCGTTCAGGCTGTTGACCTCGCGCGTGTACTGCTGCGCTACGGCACGCGCCTGGGTGAAATCACGTTCCGCAGTAGCAGGATCGGTCACGATGAAGTTCGTCAGGCCGTTCAAGACCTGCACTTGGGACTGATAGGAGAAATCACCACGCAGGATGATGCGATCCCCTGCATCGTTGACTTCTTGATCGTAAGTCGCCCCGAATACGGCGGCCAGTTCCGGAACGCCGGCCACGGCAACACCAGACAAATCGCCCACCGGTGAATCGACGAAGCTGTCATACTGCGCGTCGAGATACGTCATGGCGAGATTGAGGGTCAAAGCCTCGGTTGGCCGGACATAGCCGTCGAACTCAATCCCGAAGGTTTCCTGTTTACCCGCATTGCTGAGGACGAACGACGAGCCGGTGAATGTGTTGGCCTGGAAATCGTCGATGCTCTGCTGGAAAACGGTCAGATTGGCAGCGGCCAAGCCCCAATTGCCCTTGATGCCGACTTCGTACACTTCCGAGTTTTCAGCGTCGGCGAAGCGTGTGCCCGGACGCAGATTGGTAACCGCGAGACCTTGTTGCTGTAGAGCCGCAAAATCGGACGGAACCGGTCGACTGTCGCGCGACAGATTGAAGCTCGGTGCCTTGTAGCCCGTTGCCCAGCTAGCATAGACGTTGAGTGTCGGCGTGACCTCATAGGCCAGGCGCACGTTCCAGCTCCAGTCATCGTCATTTGTGCTGCAGCTTTCGACTGCATTCGGACAGTTCTGGAACGGCGGAAGGAATTGCAAGGGCCGAAGTCCGAGAAGCGTATTGACCGCCGGATTGGTATCATTTGCATCGGCAAATGCCTGCACTCCTGCCGCCACCTGCCCAAACGCTGCAGGGTTGGCAGCTGCAAAGGCACCGATTTCGGCCGGAGAGGCCGGACGGCCAAGCATCAATATGTCACCCACCTGTCCAGCGAGACCCTGAGCGAAAATGGCGCGATTCCCTGAGCCGACAAGATCGATCCCCGAGAACACATCTTCACTGCGGGAGTCAGTGACGATCTGCTTCTTGTCTTTGGTGTAGTTGGCGCCAAGAGTCAGAACGAGCTCGTCAGTGAAATCGAAATCGACGTTTCCGAAGAACGAATACGCTTCATTGTCTTGCGTTATCGAATTGAAAAAGCCCTGACCGTCAGCAAAGAACTGGCCTGTATAATCAGTGCCGTTCAGAGCGCTGAGTGTCGCTTCCAAAGAGGGCACGCTCTGCGTTCCCCCAGTCAGTCCGCGAATGAGCAAATCAGCATAGGTGCGGAAATCATCGCCGAAGATGATCTGGTCGGACGTGTCGACGGTCTCATCGAAATAGTACCCGCCGAGAAGGAAGTTGAACGGTCCATCGAAATCCGAGGACACCCGGAGTTCCTGCGTGAATGTGTCGATGTCGGCATCACCGATATTTGCTCCCGAAGAGAGCGATGCGCTGGTGAAATCCACATCCTGATCGGCAGCTAGATGAGTTTCGCGATATGACGTTATCGATGTGAGAACGACATCGCCGAATTCATAATCGAGCTGGCCCGAGATACCGTAATTTTTGATGTCGTTCAGCGGGTCAACGTCAGTAAAAATCAGGTCGCCGTCTGGATTGTCGCGGAAATCGTTTATCTGCCCCCCGATCAAGGGAGAAGTGATGATACCGGTCTCTAGCGACGGAGCGACATTTACGACCCCGCAGCAGCGCTCTTCGATCTTGTCGTAATCCGCAATAATCCGGGCCTGTAGCGGTCCGCCGTTATCGAAAAGAAGCTGTCCGCGAGCGAACCACCGGTTGCGGTCATTGACGTCTTCACCATTAAAACCGTTGGTCAGAAACCCGTCCCGATTGTTGTAACCGGCGCCAGCGCTGAATGCGATGGAATCGCTGATCGGGCCCGTAACATAGCCTTTCACGACCTTCGCATCGTAATTGCCATAGCTTGCCTCGACAGAACCAGAAAATTCAAATTCCGGACGCTTGGTGACAATCGAGATGACACCGGCACTCGCGTTCTTTCCGAACAGAGTGGATTGAGGGCCACGCAGCACTTCCACGCGCTGGATATCGGGAAGATCCGAAATTTGCGCGACAGCGCGACTGCGGTAAACGCCATCCACGAACATGGCGACTGACGGTTCGAGCCCGATATTGTTACCGTCCGTACCGAACCCACGAACCGAATAGCTTGTCGCGAATGCGCTTTGCAGTTGGCTTACCTGGAGCGATGGAACAACAGTCGCGAGATCTGCGATGTCGCGAATTTGAGCGCGCTCGATTGTTTCGGCAGTGGTAACGCTGACTGCGACCGGCACCTCTTGGAGTGTCTGCTCGCGCTTGGTTGCAGTAACGATGATTACATTGGGGTCAGGGCTGGCTGCCTGTTCTTCCGCATTATCGTACTGAGCCGCCTGCTCCTGATCAGCGTCCTGCGCGAAGGCGGACGTCGGAAGAACAATGGCGGCTGTACCAACCAGAAAGGCGGAACGAATAGTCGCCGTGCGACCATAGGCCTTAAATTTCATGTAGCGGCTTCCTCTCAAAACCTGATGTCATTTGCCTGCCCGCCTTCCCCAAAAAGCGCGCGGACTCCGAAGAATTAATTTTTTTCTGTTCTTCGACCGTCCAGCGTCTAGCGCATTTATTGGCTACTCCCAAGCGTGATGTGCCCGGACGGCAACACATCCCATCGGGTATGGGTGCTTGCCGCATTGCACCATTTCGGCTAGGTGCGCCCACGAATTGGCCGGCCCGCAAGTGCCCGCCGTTACGGCATCCTTACGAAAGCACTCATTATGTCCCGCGACCTTCGCAACGTGGCGATCATCGCCCACGTCGACCACGGCAAGACCACGCTTGTGGATCAGCTTTTCCGCCAGTCGGGCACCTTCCGCGAGAATCAGCGCGTGGAAGAACGCGCGATGGATTCGAACGACCTGGAAAAGGAGCGCGGAATTACGATTCTCGCTAAATGCACCAGCGTCGAATGGAACGGTACCCGGATCAATATCGTCGACACGCCCGGCCACGCCGACTTCGGTGCGGAAGTGGAACGTATCCTCAGCATGGTCGACGGCGTCATTCTGCTGGTCGACAGTGCCGAAGGTCCGATGCCGCAGACCAAGTTCGTCACCGGCAAGGCGCTCGGCCTCGGCCTCAAGCCGATCGTGGTGGTCAACAAGATCGACCGCAGCGACGCGCGCCCCCAAGAAGTGCTCGACGAAGTGTTCGATCTGTTCGCCAGCCTGGATGCCAACGATGAACAGCTCGATTTCCCGAGCCTGTGGGCGTCTGGCCGTGACGGCTACGCCAGTGACGACGAGACCGCTCGCGAAGGCAATCTCGAGCCGCTGTTCAAGTTGATCGTCGATCACGTGCCTGCGCCGGGCCTCGACACCGAAGCGCCCTTCAGCTTCCTCGCCACCCTGCTCGACCGTGACAATTTCATGGGCCGCGTCCTGACCGGTCGCGTGCAGTCGGGTAAGATCAACCTCAATGATCCGATTCACGCGCTTGATGCCGACGGTAAGGTTATCGAAGTCGGACGGGCGACCAAGCTCATGTCTTTCGACGGGCTGGACCGCGTTCCGGTTGAAAGCGCAGTTGCGGGCGACATCATCGCATTAGCCGGCCTCGAAAAGGCGACCGTATCCAACACCATCGCCGATCCGTCGGTGAAAACACCGATCGAAGCTCAACCGATTGATCCGCCCACGCTTGCTATGCAGTTCTCGGTCAACGACAGCCCGCTAGCAGGTCGTGAAGGCAGCAAGGTCACAAGCCGTATGATCCGCGATCGCCTTTATCGCGAAGCGGAAACCAACGTCGCAATCCGCATCACCGAAAGCGCCGACAAGGACAGCTTCGAAGTAGCCGGCCGCGGGGAATTGCAGCTCGGCGTGCTGATCGAAACGATGCGCCGCGAAGGCTTCGAACTCGGGATCAGCCGCCCGCGCGTGCTTTTCCGTGAAGAAAACGGCCAGCGCATGGAGCCGTTTGAAACGGTCGTCATCGATGTCGATGACGAGCATTCAGGCACGGTTGTTGAAAAGATGCAGCGCCGTAAGGCTGAACTCACCGAGATGCGCCCGTCGGGGCAGGGAAAGACCCGCATTACATTCTCCGCCCCGTCGCGCGGCCTCATCGGCTATCATGGCGAATTCCTGTCGGACACGCGTGGGACGGGCATCATGAACCGGTTGTTCGAAAAGTACGATAGCTATCGCGGCTCCATCGAGGGACGTCAAAACGGCGTACTCATTTCGATGGTTCCAGGTGAAGCGGTTCCTTACGCGCTCAACGCGCTCGAGGACCGTGGCGAACTCTTCATCAGCGGTGGCGCGAAAATCTACGAAGGCATGATTATTGGCGAGAACGCCAAGCCCGACGATCTCGAAGTCAATCCGATGAAGTCGAAGCAGCTGACGAACTTCCGTTCGACCGGCAAAGACGATGCCATCCGTTTGACGCCTCCGCGTGTCATGACACTGGAACAGGCCATCGCGTACATCGATGACGATGAGATGGTGGAAGTGACGCCCGAGAATATTCGTTTGCGCAAGGCCATCCTCGATCCGCACGAGCGCAAGCGGGCTAAGCGCTCCGGCCAGTTCTAAATTTAGATCACACCGACAAAAGATTACACCGACAAAAAAGGGCCGCTTCCGTAAGGAAGCGGCCCTTTCTTGTATCCGTGTAGGCCTTAGAAGTGAAAACCCACGGTCGCCCGGAAAGAGTCGATATTGAGATCAGTATTGCTCAAACGAACGTTGCTGGATCCACCCTGCAGTACGAACGGGTTTGTAGCAGGAGCAGTCCCCTGCGTCACTGCCACATAGGAATCGTCATCGTCGTAACGAGTGTGAAGGTATTCAACACCGAACGAAAGGTTGTCGGTGATCATCAATTCACCACCCATACCGATCTGACCGCCGAACTGCCAATCATCACCGTCAACGACTTCGAAAGCATTCGCAGTGTTGGTCGTCGCAAAGTCGTGGTCAATCTTTCCGTAAACAACACCGCCTGTTGCATAGAGAAGCCCACGGCCATCGCCTGGGGAAATACCAAGCCGGCCACGCAGAGCAGCCGAACCTTCGACTTCACGGCCAAAGGTATAGCTTGCAGGTGTGGTGCTGAAACCGGTGGTATAATCGGTCGGGCCGCCGAGCGTGCCTTCGACCAGTAAGCCAGCGACCGCAAAGTTACCTACGCGCGTATCGAATCCAGCTCGTATCGAACCACTGATAGCTGAATCGTCGTCGCCACAACCTTGCGCCCTCTGGCTACCCAGCGCTTCGCCTGCGCAATATCCGGGTGAGAACGCGTTTCCGCCAGTTACAGTAGGAAGGTTCGTCTGAAAATCGGTACCACCGTTAGGATCGAAGACAATGCGCTCGCTGGCGCCATCATTGACGAAGTCGCCATTCACCGATGCGGAAACATAAGGTCCGGAGAAATAGTCGCTATCCATGCCGGCGTTGTCCGACTGCGCGACAACTGGCGAAGCGGCTGCAACAGCCAGGATAGATGCAAGATAGAGGTGCGATTTCATTGAGTAATCCTTTTCACTTGTTCGGCAATCGGACGAGTGAGAACGACTTGGGTTCCGCGGAATTACATGCAAAACAACTTGCCCCGATGCATGTTGCAAACTTGTCACGGATGACTTGAGTTGAAAGTAAGATGAGACGCAAGATCACTTATGTTGTTATGAGATGACCACCGCCGTCTCTGCTAAAACCAGGGCAGCATACGAAGAAGCCCCTGCGAGAAAAGGCAGGAAGAAACTACGCCTCTCCGCGGGCAATTCTTCCTTGAGCACGAGAAGGACAATGCCGCCCGCTACAAAAGCGAAGAGGCAACCGATAATGACCTCAGGCAATTCAAGCAGCAGGCCAAGCGACCAGCCTCCTAGCGTGGCCCCGGCCAGCACCCACCGGCCCCTTGAATCGTAAAGCTCTGGATGCTCGGTCCGGGAGCCGAAATCAGCCGTGAAAAAGTGTAGTATCATGGCAATGAAATATAACATCAAGCCAACGCCGGTGGTGTCTTCACGATGGTTGAGGAGATAGGTGATGAGGGCAACAAGCAAGGCGCTAGCGCTGAGATGCAGCCAAAATACCGGATGGTGCGGTCGATCCCTGCCCTCCTCCTGCTGCCTGGCATCGCGGGAGATGGAAAGGGCTCGCTCCAGACCGTAGAACAGCACCAGCCCAACAAGCGCCAAGGTATTTACGAGACTTTCGGCCATCACCGCATCGAAGCCGGTAGCCCGCTCAAAAGTCGCAGCATGCGATCCGAGTTCCGGCAAGATATGCATGAAGACATATCCCACCGCCACGCCCCCGGCGAAAGAGAGCCACTTGCTACGAGGCGTTCGCGCCAACCATTTCAGTCGACCGACAAATAGGTGTACGGCGCAGAAAGCGATAGCCATGGCAAAGGTGAGTACTGGCTGCTCCATAAGCCCCGACCTTTCCAAGAAAAATAAGCTATAGCAAGTAGGTGAGCGGGAGTGGTCCTTCCTAGTGTGGCCAAGCCCCGTTGCATTTGTTACGACCGGTTTCATGCAGACTGGTACACTTATCTCCCTCACCCTTTATTTCGTTTTGATGATTGCGATCGGCCTGTGGGCCTGGAAGCGCTCTACGGATACCAGTGAAGGTTATCTGCTGGCTGGCCGCAACCTCCATCCTGCAGTTGCCGCTTTGTCTGCAGGCGCCTCGGATATGAGCGGATGGTTGCTGCTCGGACTGCCCGGCGCGCTGTTCGCCGCGGGTTTAGTAGAAGCGTGGATCGGCATCGGCCTCTTTGTCGGTGCTCTGGCCAACTGGATCGTTGTTGCCCCTCGCCTCCGCAAACAGACCGAGGAACTCGGTAATGCCCTGACTATCCCGGAATTCCTCGCCAACCGGTTCCCGGAAAAAGCCACGGCGCTACGGGTGATATCGGCCCTGATCGTAGTGGTGTTCTTCGCCGTATACACCGCCGCGGGCCTGGTAGGTGGGGGCCTTCTGTTCGAAACCAGTTTTGCCGGGATCATCCCCGATGTCGGTTTGAGCGACTATATGGCCGGGATCTGGATCACTGCCCTCGTCGTGCTTGCATATACGATGGTTGGGGGGTTCCTGGCAGTAAGCCTGACCGATTTCGTCCAAGGATGCATCATGGTGGTCGCTCTCGTGCTCATGCCGCTTGTGGTCATGTTCGGGGCCGGCGGAGAAAGCGGCGGTTCGTTAACTGACGTTCCGGTCGAAGGGTTCCTCAGTTTGACGCAGGGCCTGACCCTGCTCGGCTTTATCAGCGCAATAACGTGGGGCCTGGGATACTTCGGGCAGCCGCATATCATCGTGCGCTTTATGGCGATCGACACAGTAGAAAAGGTCAAGACGGCACGTAACATCGGGATGAGCTGGATGGGCGTCGCGCTGCTCGGATCGATCGGTATCGGCATAGCAGGACGAGCCTATACCGAACGCAACGGCATCGTAGTCGACAATCCCGAGACGATATTCATCGTCCTTGCGAACCTGCTCTTCCACCCTATCGTTACGGGCTTCCTGTTGGCTGCGCTGCTTGCAGCCATCATGTCGACGATCAGCTCACAACTTCTGGTGGCATCATCCTCGCTTACGGAAGACTTTTACAAGCTCTTCTTCCGCAAGCACGCCAGTGAGCGCGAGAGTGTCAATGTCGGGCGGGTGTGCGTAGCGTTGGTTGCCCTTGCTGCGATCTGGATCGCCAGCGATCCAGACAGCGAGGTCCTCGGCCTCGTGTCGAATGCATGGGCTGGCTTCGGAGCGGCATTTGGTCCCCTCATAATCCTGTCTCTGGTATGGGATCGCATGACCGGTGCCGGTGCCGTAGCAGGGCTCGTGGCGGGCGCGGGCACGGTTGCCGCATGGATCGCACTTGGCTGGAACAGCCAACTTCCTGGGTTCGACGGCGGCCTTTACGAGATCGTGCCCGGCTTCATCGCGGCGTGGCTGGCAACTTGGCTTGTCAGCAAGGCCACCTATAGTGCACGTGAAGCGCAGACTGCCCTCTAGCGCTAAAAACCCTATAGTTCGACGTTCTAGATAGGTTCAGCGTATAGGCATAAGGTATGACAATGCGCCGGATCGCACCCCTGCTAACATTGATCGCATCCATTTTTGTGGCTGGTTGCAGCGCCACGCCTGATACTCGCCAGCCTGCAAGTCCCGGACCTGTGGCGGGTCGTGGTTCTGTTAATTGGGAGCGACCGGAAGCGCGGCTTTGCCTGCAGCAACTGGGACAATCCGGCGCTCAGTTCGCCCCCTTGCCTGACCGGATGTACGGTGCGGGATGTTCCACACTCGATAGTGTAAAGCTGGATCGCGTCGGAGGAGATTTGGGTCCGCTGACCGTTACCAACCTCGGGCCGCTCGCCTGTCCTCTCGCGAACAGTTTCGCAGCCTGGGCACGCTACGGTGTCGATCGTGCCGCGCGGCAGATACTTGGTAGCCCGATTGCGAAAATAGAGACCATGGGCAGCTACTCCTGCCGCAATGTGGCGGGAACCGCCCGACGCTCAGCCCATTCGCGTGCCGAAGCCATCGATATAGGCGCTTTCGTGCTCGCCGATGGTCGGCGGATCACTGTGAAATCCGGCTGGAACGCCAGTCGCGACGAGCAGGAGTTTCTGAGAACGGTGCATCGCAGCGCCTGCAAAAGGTTTGGCACCGTATTGGGGCCGGACTACAACAGTGCTCACGAAGACCATTTCCATCTCGAACATGGCAACGGCAGCTTCTGCCGCTGATCCCGCTTACGCGACAACCGTCACGACCGGATCGTCCTCCAAGTGTGCTTCCAAGCGAAGACGGACAGCCTCAGCCGCGTGCTGCGCGCCGAGTTTGCTCATCATGTTTGCGCGGTGAATCTCAACCGTGCGAGGGCTGATGCTTAATTCTAGCGCGATCATTTTGTTGCTGCGCCCTTCAGCCAGCCAATCCAGCACTTCGCGTTCCCGTGGTGAGAGACTGGCGATCCGGTTGCGGGCTTCGATCATTTTGCGCCGAGCATCAGCATAGGCGTGTGCTTCGCTCGCTATCTGGTCGACCGCATCTCTCAATCGTTGACGATCCAGGGGAAGGCGCAGGTAATCCATCGCCCCTGCCTTGATAGCAGCAACGACATCACCCGGATCAGGGTCAATCGAAGTTCCGATCACGGGGATCCAGTCTTCGGCAATGCTTACCGCTCTCAGAACCTTGATAACCCCCTGAGAGGATTTGTCGTCCCGGGCGAGAACCACTCCTTTACGCGGTGGAAAGGACATCAGTTCACCTACATCAGCGTAGATTTCGCAATGATACCCCAGCTCGTGACCCATTCGGGCCTGCTCTGCGCGCGAACTACTCGACCCGTCGACGATGTGGAGGATTGTTCGCTGCTTCATGGTTTACACCCTATGCGCACTCAGGGAAATTGCGCAGTCCGTAATTTTACGGATAGAGCCCAAAACATGCTGAATTAGAAGGAATTTATTATGTATCTGCGTCTTGTGTGACCCAATACGCAAGTACAGGGCCTTGGCCAAGACCCCAGGTGAGCGATACTTTCCTAGTCGTCTCCGCGATAGAAAGTATAATCCGGCAGGGAATGAAACGCGTTCTTGAGCGCATCCCCCCAGCCGGCAGAGATCACCTGGAAATAACTGTCATCCTGAGAAATTCGATGTTCGTGGATCGCTTCGTAGCTGTCCCTCGTAATCACCTGAAGGTCGAGCGGTAGACCTACCGAGAGGTTAGCTTTCAACGTGGAATCAAAACTGACCATCAGCAATTTCACCCCATCTTCGAGGCTCATCTTCCGGTCATAACCACGAATAATTATCGGGCGCCCGTACTTGGTTTCGCCGATCTGGAAAAAGGGCGTATCAAGACTGGCCTCGATGAAATTGCCTTCCGGATAGACCATGAACAATCTGGGCTCCATGCCCTTGATCTGACCTGCGACGATAATGGAGGATGTGAAGCGTCCTCTTCCGCGAGAACCATTGGCCTCCTGTCGCTGGCCTATGATGTCACGCATCAGATTGCCGATCTCAGTGGCCACCTGAAACATGGTTGGTGATTTCAGCAGGATATTGTCGCGCTCGTCTGGTTCCTTAGTGCGCTCTTCCAGCTGACTGATAACAGCTTGGGTTGTCGCCAGATTTCCGGCGGTCATCAAAGTGATGATCCGGTCTCCGGGTACCTGCCACGTAAACATCTTGCGGAAGACCGAGATGTTATCGACACCCGAGTTTGTCCGTGTGTCGCTCATCAGGACGAGCCCTTTGTCGAGCTTCATTCCCACACAATAGGTCATTTGGTACTTCCGTTTACTGCTGAATCTGCTGCTGCTCGACTTGGACATCCACTTCGAGCACCTGGGTCGTATTACCGAAACTGATGCCCGTGACAGGGGATGCATCGCGATAGTCGCGCCCTGTCGCCACCCGCACATACCGTTCGTCGGGGCTTATGCCATTCGAAATGTCGAAGCCGACCCAGCCAAGTCCCTCGACGAAAGCTTCGGCCCAAGCATGGGTTGCCTCCTGATCGATGCGATCATTCATCATGAGATAGCCCGATATATATCGCGCCGGTACATCGAGCGCGCGGGCGGCACCGATGAAAATGTGGGCGTGATCCTGACAAACGCCCGACCTTGCCGCATAGCTCTCTTCGGCAGTCGTATTCCAATTCGTAGTGCCGATTTGATATTCGACCCGGTCCAGCGTTGCACGAGACAGTTCATGGAGCATGTCCAGAGGAGCGCCTTCGAACTTGCGCAGGTCGTCGATCAGCTTCTTCATTCCCGGACCCGGCCGAGTAAGGCGAGTTTGCGACAAGAAACTCCATAAGGGTAGGTGGCCAGCATGCCTGCCGATTACGCCTGCATGGTCATGCGTATCCACACGGCCACTGCAGGTGATTTTCACTTCGCGCGTACCCGGCTCAACCCCGACCAGCGTGGTCGTATTATGATGCTGGTCTTCGTAAGTGAGTTCCTCGTGGGCGTTCTCATACTCCATCGACCAGTCAAGGATCTCCTGCCCTTGCGTCTCTTTCGGGGTCAAACGCAGTCGCTGCAAAGCATGAACGACCGGATTGTCGAAATGATATCGGGTGGTGTGTTTGATCGAGAGGCGCATCAGGAAAGGAACCTGTAATCCGCAGCGATGGCATTACCGATCGCAGCATTCGAGGAAGTGAAATCGACGAGAAATTCATGCAATCCCTGATCGAATATCTCGTCGATACTCAGATTGGTCAGACGCATGTCGGCATCGCGCATCAGGGCGTTGCTTTGCCCTTCGGTTCCGTGGATTCTCGCGAGGGCGGCCAGATTTGCTCGAAGCTCCGAGTGACAGAACGCGAGGCTGCGGGGAAACCGATCGTCGAGGATCAGGAATTCGCAGATACTGCGCGCATCGACCTGGGCTGCATTGAGCCATCGATAGGCGCGGTCACCCGATACCGAACGGAGTACGGTATCCCACTGGCCGGTATCGAGGCTTGATCCGACATAAGATAGCGAGGGCAGCAAGAGATAATATTTGATGTCCAGAATGCGCGCGATGGCATCTGCGCGCTCTATGAACATGCCGGTCAGAGCGAAGTGATACCCTTCTTCGCGCAGCATGGAACCTTGCAACGCTCCGCGCGCCAAGGTGCCAGCCCGCCGAATTGTCGCGACGGTCTCCAGCACACGATTTTCGCCCACCGGCTTTGCCAATTGCTCATCAATCATGAGCCAGTTTTCGTTGATTGCTTCCCACAGCTCGCCACTGATAGCATTGCGAGACAAACGCGCATTCTGCCGGACCAGGCCAAACATGGACAAGATGCTGGCCGGGTTTCCATTTTCGCGCAGCAGGAAGTTCCATGCCTGCATACCAGTATAGCTCGCATGCTTGGCTTCATACGTCTTGCGTTGGCCAGAGGTGGCAATGACAGATCGCCACTCTTCTTCGGCTGTCACCAGATCGCGGGTAAGAGCCATTCGCAGGCCGGCATCGAGCAGGCGGGCAGTGTTCTCGGCCCGCTCGAGATAGCGGAACATCCAGAAGAGACCGTTGGCAGTGCGTCCTAACATGTCGTTTCTCCCGGCATATCAGTCCTTCAACACCCATGTATCCTTGGTGCCGCCTCCCTGGCTTGAGTTTACCACCAGCGATCCATCTTTTAGCGCCACACGCGTCAGTCCGCCGGGGGTTATGTCGATCTTGTTAGGCGACATCAGCACGAAGGGCCGCAGATCTACATGACGAGGTGCAAGGCCCTTCTTGGTGAAGATGGGACAGGTAGAAAGCGATAGCGTAGGCTGGGCGATGTAATTGCTTGGATTTGCCACGACCTTGGCGCGAAACTCTTCAATTTCCTTTTTCGTCGCGGCAGGGCCGACCAGCATGCCGTAGCCGCCGGAGCCATGCACTTCCTTGACCACCAGTTCCGCCAAATTGTCGAGCACGTATTTCAGGCTGTCGTCATCTGCACAGCGCCACGTTTCGACATTCGGCAAGAGAGGTTTCTCGCCAGTATAGAACTCGACGATTTCCGGCATGAAGGAGTAGATCGCCTTGTCGTCGCACACGCCGGTGCCAGGAGCGTTGGCAATCGTGATTCTTCCCGCGCGATACACATCCATGATACCCGGCACACCAAGTACGCTGTCCGGATTGAATGTAAGCGGATCAAGAAATTCGTCGTCCACGCGGCGATAAATGACGTCGACCGCCTTGTATCCGCTAGTCGTCCGCATTGCGACACGACCGTCCACGACGCGTAAATCGCTGCCTTCCACAAGTTCGGCGCCCATCTGGTCCGCCAGGAAAGCATGTTCGAAATAGGCCGAATTGTAGATACCCGGGGTCAGTACCGCCACGACCGGCTTGTCGCTGGCACAACTTGGCGCGCAGGCCGCAAGACTTTTCGCGAGACGGCGCGGGTAATCCGATACGCTTTCCACCGCGCAGCGCAGGAAAAGCTCGGGGAACATGGCCATCATCGTTTCACGATTTTCAAGCATATAGCTCACGCCCGACGGGGTGCGGGCATTGTCTTCGAGCACGTAGAATTCGTCCGGGCCGGTGCGCACCAGATCGATCCCGGTGATGTGCGTGTACACCCCGCCCGGCGGCGTGAAGCCTACCATGTTGGAGAGCCAGGCCTCGTTATTGCGGAGAAGGCGCTGAGGTAAGCGCCCTGCCCGGACGATCTCCTGACGGTGGTAGAGATCGTGCATGAACGCGTTGAGTGCAGAGACGCGCTGCTCGATCCCGCGGGATAACCGGCGCCATTCGGCGGCGTCGATGATGCGCGGCACCATGTCGAAAGGGATCAGGCGCTCTTCGGCCTCGTCCTCGCCGTAGACGTTGAAGGTGATGCCGGTCTTGCGAAAGTTGGTTTCCGCTTCCGAGTGCTTGCGGCGCAACAGCTTGGGGTCCTGCCCGTCGTACCATTTGCAATAGTCGGAATAGGCGGACCTTACCGACCCATCGGGTTCACGCATCTCATTGAAGAATTCGGCTCCGCCGCTCATGTGCCCCCTGGATGTTAGCGATCCACATGACAGAATGTCTGCGGCCTTATCCAAGTATAAGGGTTCAGATGCGGTCCAGTTCCGAAAGAAGCGCCGCCATTGCTTCATTCGTCATTACAAAACCCATGTGAGTACAGCGCAAGGCAACGGCGCGATCACGCTCGTCAGCTTTACCGCACGCGCATTTGGGGGCGACTATTCCATCGCATGGGCTCCAGAAAGCTACTGTTTCTACAGGAGGTTTTTCGGAAACGACGGTGTCGATTTCAGGTTCGTCGACGCGGTGGCCGGCGATGGCCTGGTAGGCGCGCCAGCCGTTATTGGCGCGGGGGCTGCCCGAGAAGGGGGAGCCCATGGTGATGACCTTGGCGACCTTGTTCGGATGGCGCTTTGCGAGTTCGCGGGCCATCACGCCGCCCAGGCTCCAACCGACCAGCGTGACCGGTTCGCGCTGGCGTTTATAGAGCTTTTTCAAGCGCTTCTCGACTCGTTTAAACCGCCATTTGGTGGCGCCGAGATTGTATCCCAGCCCCCAGCGCTTGGCTTCGTGACCCGCTTTTTCGAGCTGCCGCGCCATCCAGCGCATGCGGATCGGGTGCGCGCCGAAGCCGGGCAGGAGCATGACAGTCTGCGGTCTGACGGCCGGTTTTATTCCGAGTTTGGGCCCGAACACCCTCTTGATCGGAAGGAACGGATAGAGCCACTCCCGGAAAAACAGCCGGAGGCCGGGCGCCTGCGCATCCTCCGCGCACGGTTCGGCCGCCAATGCCAGCCGCCGGCCCCATTCCGCGCGTTGTTCGTAAAAAGGTAAGGTCGCCATCGTGGGCATAATGCGCACTCACGATGGCGGGTTCCTGAACAGATCAGCCGTCGGCCGGGCAATCACCCGTGCGGGTCATGCCGATTTTCATCGTGGTGGACTTTTCCTTGCCGTCTGCGGTCGGCTCCACGACGCGCATGGTCATCTCCGACGAGGTGCCGGTGGACGTGGTATCGAGGTTCACTTTCGCTTCGCCGTTCTGGCCCTTGCAGGTCATCTCGCCGCGCATGCCGTCCTTGTCCGCAGTCATGCTCTGGACGGTGCAATTGCCGTCCTGCAGACCCTGGGCGATACCGGCCATGCCTTCATTGGCTTCTTCCTGGGTGAGGCAGCGCGGCGGGGCCATCCCGCTCATCGAGGAGAAGAACTGCTTGGCCTGCGCGATTTCTTCCGCGCTCATGGTGGGATCGGTCAGATCGACCAGTTCCATCTGCATCTTGTATTCGCCCGGCTCCATCGGGCGCACCTTTTCAGCCGCCTGCTTCGCTTCCTCGGTAGATACCGTGCCGTCACCGTCGGCATCGACTTCCTCGCTGCCGGAAGAACAGGCCGCCAGCGCAAGAGCGGCACAGGCGGAGGTAACGATACGAAACATGGCAAATATCCTCTGAGTAATTCGGCCCCGACGCTAGCAACATCGCCCGGCCGCGCAACAGCCGTTGCAGGCTTGCCCCTTGTTCCCCATATGTGCGCCCATGGCAGAACTTGTAATTCGCAGAGGACTGGAAGAACCGGATACCACCGGCGATTTCGTCCCGCACAAACCCGCGCGTCCCGAAAAATCGATGCCGGGCAAGGCGTTCAAGCTCGTCAGCGAATATACCCCCAGCGGCGACCAGCCCACCGCGATTGCCGAACTGACCGCATCGGCGCGCGATGACGAACAGACGCAGGTACTGCTGGGCGTCACCGGTTCGGGCAAGACCTTCACCATGGCCAAGGTGATCGAGGAATTGCAGCGCCCCGCCCTGATCCTGGCCCCGAACAAGATCCTGGCGGCGCAGCTCTATGGCGAATTCAAGAGCTTCTTCCCCGAAAACGCGGTCGAATATTTCGTCAGCTATTACGATTACTACCAGCCCGAAGCCTATGTGCCGCGCAGCGATACCTATATCGAGAAGGAATCCAGCGTAAACGAGGCGATCGACCGGATGCGCCATTCGGCCACGCGCGCCCTGCTGGAACGGGACGATGTGATCATCGTGGCCTCGGTATCTTGCCTTTACGGTATCGGATCGGTCGAAACCTATTCGGCGATGATCTTCGACATCAAGACGGGCGACACGGTCGACCAGCGCGAACTGATCCGCAAGCTGGTGGCCCTGCAATACAAGCGCAACGATGCCGCCTTTGCCCGCGGCAATTTCCGCGTGCGGGGCGACAATCTGGAAATCTTTCCGAGCCATTATGAAGACGTGGCGTGGCGCATCAGCTTCTTCGGTGACGAGATCGAGGAAATCAGCGAATTCGACCCGCTGACCGGCAAGAAAGGCGCCAGTCTGGAAAAGGTGCGCGTCTATGCCAATTCGCATTATGTCACGCCCGGGCCGACCATGAAGCAGGCCAGCGAGGCCATCAAGTTCGAGCTGTCCGAACGGCTGAAGGAACTGCACGCCGAAGGCCAGCTGCTGGAAGCGCAGCGGCTGGAACAGCGCACCAATTTCGATCTGGAAATGATTGCCGCCACCGGTTCCTGCGCGGGGATCGAGAATTACAGCCGCTTCCTGACCGGCCGTCTGCCCGGCGAACCGCCGCCGACGCTGTTCGAATATCTGCCCGAAAACGCACTGCTGTTCGTCGATGAAAGCCACCAGACCGTGCCGCAGATCGGCGCCATGTCCAAAGGGGACCACCGGCGCAAGATCACGCTGGCCGAACACGGCTTCCGGCTGCCCAGCTGCATCGACAACCGCCCGCTTCGTTTCAACGAATGGGACGCGATGCGCCCGCAGACCTTCTGCGTATCGGCCACGCCCGGCACGTGGGAGATGGAGCAGACCGGCGGCGTCTTCGCCGAACAGGTCATTCGCCCCACCGGGCTGATCGACCCGCCGGTGGAGATCAAGCCGGTCGAGGATCAGGTTCAGGATTGCATCGAGGAATGCAAGAAGACCGCCAAGATGGGCTATCGCACGCTGGTCACCACGCTGACCAAGCGCATGGCGGAAGATCTG
>NZOF01000172.1 GCA_002695185.1 Erythrobacter sp. | reverse complement strand
GTGGTCGAACAATCGGCGCTCGGCGGCATGTCCAAGCTGCAGTGGAAGGTCGACTGGGCCATGCGCTGGTATGCGCTGGGCGTCGATTACGAGATGTACGGCAAGGATCTGACCGACAGCGGCGTGCAGTCGGGCAAGATCGTGCAGGCGCTGGGCGGCCGCAAGCCCGAAGGGCTGATCTACGAGCTGTTCCTCGACGAGAAGGGGGAGAAGATCTCCAAGTCCAAGGGCAACGGGCTGACCATCGAGCAATGGCTCGACTATGGCAGCGAAGAGAGCTTGGGCTTCTACATCTTCCCCAATCCCAAGAGCGCGAAACAGCTCCACGTCGGGGTCATTCCGCGCGCGGTGGACGATTACTGGCAGTTCCGCGAACGGCTGGCCGAACAGCCGCTCGACAAGCAGCTGGGCAATCCCGTGTGGCACCTCGCGCGCGCCAATGGCGGGTTCGAAGGGGCGGAAGCGCCGGGGGCTGGCGACAGCCTGCCGGTAACCTATGGCCTCCTGCTGAACCTTGCCAGCGTGCTCGGCGCGGAAGCGAGCGAGGAATCGCTGCGCGACTATCTCGAAAGCTACATCGGCGCAGGCCGGATCACGCCCGAACTGGACGTGCTTATCGGCACCGCAGTCGCCTATACGCGCGACTACATCGTGCCGACGCTGTCCAAGCGNGCGCCGACNNCGAANGAGGCCGANGCGCTGAAGGCGCTCGACGCCTATCTCGCCNANGCCCCNGCCGATNCNAGCGCGGAGGATNTGCAGACNNAGGTCTANGAGATCGGCAAGCGCGANGAATACGGNTTCGAGAACCTGCGGGACTGGTTCAAGGCGCTCTACCAGACGCTGCTCGGCAGCGATCAGGGGCCGCGCATGGGCAGCTTCATTGCGCTCTACGGGATCGAGAACAGCCGCAAACTCATCGCCGAGGCGCTGGCGAAGGGCTGAGCCCCGCCAGCGCCCTGTTCATGGGCCCTATTTGTGGGCGCGCGTGCGGTACCACTTGGTGAGCACGTATTTCGAACCCTCGATCACCGGCGTGCCGGCATGCATGGTGTCGAGGTTCGGTTCGCCCTCGGGCGTGGCGTTGTTCCAGATCAGGAGCACGCCGGGCTTCGGCTCGATCGAGGCGCCGACATGGGTGAAATGCGTGTGTCCGCCTTGCGGCACCTTGTTGAGGAAGGCCATCGCCGTCCAGCACCGCTGGCCGCCACGTTTGCGCTCTTGCTTCCAGTATTCCTGGTCGGTGTAGAACCAGTCGTTATGCGGCTTGAACTCCTGACCCGGCAGATAGCGCTGGCCCTGGATCGCCTCGCCATTGACGGCCGGCAGTCCAAGCAGGTCGTCAATCCGGCGCGACACGCCTTTGACGAAGGGATCGTTGGGATGGAAGTTGCCCGAATAGGAGGTGCGGAACTTCTCGATATAGGCGGTTTCGTGCAACTCGCTGGGCCGCGCAACAACGTCGATCATGGTGATGAAACGGCGGCATTCCTCGGGGCTGAGGAAATTGGCGACGGCGAAAATCTCGGCCTTGTCGGTCGGCACCTTGTAGATGTCCGGATCGCTTTCCAGCCGCTGGCGGACCTTGGCACCTAGGCGCTTGAGGGCATCTTGGTCGGGAATCGTGCTTGTCTTCGTCATGCCCGAAATTCTTAGCGACAGCGCGCCTCACATCAACCCATCGCTTGCGGGGGAAAGAGACTGCGCTACTGTCCGCCGACAAAGTTGGGAAAGGAATCCATAGATGGACAATGTCACTTCCGCGCGCCGGTATTCGATCGGGGGGATGATCTTCCACTGGGTCATCGCAGTGGCGGTCGTCGTGAACTGGCGGCTCGCGGAAAATGCGCATCACGCGCAATCGCCTGCGGATCGTTCAGCCATCTTCGCCGATCATAAGGCGGTGGGTATCCTGATCCTTGCCCTGACAATTGGCCGTTTGCTGTGGCGCTGGACGCATCCGGTTCCGCCTCTTCCGTCAGATCTCGCGAAGTGGGAAAAGACTCTGGCGCGCACAGTGCACGTGGTTTTCTATGTCCTTCTCATTGCCCTTCCGCTGGGCGGCTGGATCGCCAACTCGCTCGCCGGGCGCGAGATCGACATGTTCGGCCTGTTCACCATCCCGGCGCTTCCCGTCGGCGACAATCCGGAAGCGGCGAAATCGATCTTCAGCATTCACGCCACCGGGGGCAGCATTTTCATCTACCTGATCGCGCTCCACATTCTGGGCGCGCTTAAGCATACTTTCTTCGACAAGAATGGCGGCATTTTCCGAATGCTGCCATTCGGAAAGGTCTGACCGCAGTAAAGAAGACCCCGCCGATCGCTCGACGGGGTCTTCGAAGTTTTCTTGTCGGACTGATTACCAGAAGAAGTCGTAGATCACGTCGACCACTTCGCCGCTGTAGACATCGACCAGCAGTACGTCGTCATAGTACCGCACCCAGCGATAGGGTCCGTAGACTTCGGGCAGGCGATAGCGCCAGGGATCGTTGACCCAGTACCGATTGCCGAAGAACTGACTGCCCAGGCGGAACCCGATATTCAGTCGGCGATAGCGGTAATCGCGATAGGGGGCGTAATAGCGGCCCAGGCGGTAGAGGCTGCGGTTCTGGGCGCGGTGATGGCTCCAGTTGTAGCGATTGTTCTGCCGCCACCTGCGCTGGTCCCACCGGTCGTAATCGCGCCAGCGGCTGCCGTCATAATATCGGGAGCGGCGGTCGTCGCGGCGGGCTTCGCGATAACCCTGGCGGTATGCATCCCGACGGTCCCGACGATCTTCGCGGGCATCCTGTCGCCTGTCGCGGTAGCTGCGGTTGCGATCACCAGTATAGGTCTGGTTTCGATCACCGCCATAGCTCCGGTCGAGGCGGTTATCCTCACCGCGATCGTTGCGCTGATCCCATTGCCGGGTCCGTTCGGCGCCGCGCCGGCTTTGCTCTTCGCGAGCACGCTGAGCGGCCTCGCGCAAGGCATTATCTCTTACGGAACGGAATCCGCCTCTTCTGTTCTCGTCACCGCGCGAACCGCGTTCCTGTCGACGCTGGTCTCTCCGTTCACCGCGCCGTTCTTGCCTGCGCTCGCCCCGGTTATGGTTCCGGTCGCCGCGATCGCGCTGGCTATACTGGCTAGATGCCGCTTCGGCAGCCGCCGCAGGAGATGGCAGTGCCGTGAACGCAATGGTGATGGCCAGCGCGCCGATCGCGCCACCGCTCATCAGTCTGATCAATGTCATGGAGCCTATCCTCATTTTTTCGAGAGCCGCTCCACACCTGCGGCCGTTTTCGATTGGCCCTATGTATCAGCTGAGGCTGACTTCATTCTGAACCATGCCAGATGGCTTCTGTTCAGGGAAAGGTGAAAAATAATGAATGAGGACCGCATGTCCCGGTCGGACGTTAGCTGTCCATGCCACTGACACTCGATAACGCTCGCCAAGATATTGAAGACCGCCTTCAGGACGCCGCGAGCAATCGCCGTTCACCGATGCACACGCCCGTGGTCGCTACCGCAGATGCGGATGCGCGAATTATGGTTCTTCGAGAGTACGACCGGGAGGAGTGGACCCTGAGGTTTCACACTGATTCCCGTTCGCCCAAGGTAGAGGTCATCGATAAGGACGCAGCGGTGGCCGTGCTGTTCTACGATAGGGAAGAGAAGGTTCAGATCCGATGCCGGGGGCGGGCTCGCATCGAAAGTGATACTCCGCTCGCCACTACGGCGTGGGAAGCCAGCGACACTTACGCGCGCCGTTGTTATCTGGGCGCCCCTCCGGGGGAAAAGCGGGACCATCCCTCAAGCGGTTTGCCCGAGGATGTCGAGGGCAAGCGCCCGACCGAAGAGGAACTGGCGCCCGCGCGCACGAATTTCGCGGTCCTTATCGTGACGATTGAGAGCGCCGACTGGTACTGTCTGTCGAACGATGGACATAAACGAGCGATCTTTACCAATAATAAGGGTAGCTGGGTTACTCCCTGATTAAGCCTATGCGCCGCTCCTGAAGAATGAGCGGAATTGGTAGCGCTATCCAAATAGGGAGAGAGAAGCGAGATGAGAGCCGGCGACCGCATTCTTATGCTGTTCGACAATACCAACCGTGATTACGTTTCGCGCCTGCACTCGGGAGCAAGCCGGCAGGCTGGCACGATGGGCGTGAAGATCCAGATGGAAAACCTTCACAACACGGGCCGCGAAGCTCGTGAGGCGATTTCCGAGGAAGGCATCGGCGGGGTAATTCTTACCGCCCCTCTGTCCGATGATCGCCATCTGATGTTGCAGATCGAAAAGCTTGGCATTCCGTTTGCACGCATCGCGCCTATGCTCGATCCCGGACGCGGCATTACCATCGTTATGGATGAATATGAGGCGGTGCTCACTGTCACGCGTCTGTTGCTGGAAGCAGGTCATCGCAAGGTCGGCATCATTCGCGGCCCGCGCTCGCACCTCTCCAGCATGCGCCGCTACAACGGTTTCACCGCCGCTCTCGGGTCGAAAGGGGCAAAGCTCGATCCTTCGCTCGTTGTGGAGGGCGATTACACGCGTGAATCGGGGATGGAAGTGAGTGCCAAGCTGCTCGCTGCCGAACCGACTGCCGTTTTCGCCAGCAATGACGCGATGGCTGCAGGTTTTGTCGATGCAGCGCGGCGGGCGGGGAAGTCCGTGCCGCAATCGCTGTCCATCGTCGGGTTCGACGATGATCCGATCGCCAAGTCGATGACCCCGCCGCTCACATCCGTGCGCCAGCCGCTGGAAGAGATGGGGGCGAAGTCTTGCGAATTGCTGGCCAAATGCATCGCCGGCAAGGGGGATGCGAAGGGTCACGCCGAAATTCCCTTCGAGCTGGCCGAGCGCAGCTCAGTTGCTCCGCCTCCGGCCTGATCGACCTAACCTGACCCACACAAAAAGGGCGGCTGAAGGGATATCCCCTCAGCCGCCCTTCTTCGTAATTCCGCCTTGAAGCTTAGGCAGCCTGCTTGATATCGCGCAGGGTCACATCGAACGTCACGTCTTCACCCGCGAGCGGGTGGTTGCCGTCGGCCTTGATCGCCTCGTCGCCCACTTCAAGGATGTAGAGCGTCATTGGTTGGCCATCCGGACTCTGCGCGTTAAGCGCCATGCCCGGCTGCGGGGCGGGTTCGGGCGGCAGGTTGGCGCGCGGAATGTCGATCACCAGCTCCTCGCTGCGCGGACCGAAGGCCTTGTCGCTGGCGATGTCGACACTCTTGCTGTCGCCGACCTCCATATTGGTCAGCGCTTCCTCGATCTGCGGGAAGATCTGGCCGGCGCCGAGCTGGACCTGCTGGGGGCCTGCTTCTTCGGTATTGCCGACAACTTCGCCGTCGCCGCGCTTGAGGACGTAGTCGATGGTTACGGTGTCACCGTTGCTGGGAGTAGTCATGGATATCCTCTGAATTTCGTGTTCGCGGCGCGGGGGAGGTGCGCCGTCAGGAACAGCACCCGCGAACCGGGCGCCTCCCGACCCATGTGGGAACCGAGGCGCGATGAGTCAAATACAGTCCGGTATAGGCGTCGCAGATCACGCCATAGATAGAGCTAACGCCGCTCGAAGCTTGTGAAGCCTTTGCAGTCGACCTCGCGGCAATCGATCCGCTCCACACGGGCGCGGGTAGGGCCTTCCTCCATCGCTTCGATCAGGCGTTTGACCGCATGCAGCTCGCCTTCGACATGCGCCTCTACGGTCCCCTCGGGCAGATTGCGCACCCAGCCATGAAGCCCAAGTTCGCGTGCGGTTTCCACGGTCCAGGCGCGATAAAACACGCCCTGGACCGTGCCGTGGAGAAGGAGGTGTCGTGCAACCATGATTGCAACCTAGCGTATAACCGCGCGATTTGCATGGTGGCAAAGGCTGCATCTCCCTCGGCGTCGAAGGCGGATCAGTGCAGCAGGGCAGGCCTCACGTCCTGTACATTCGTGGTCGGGATAGGGGCACCGGCGTGGGTGCGGAAGTGCCCGGCTTCCTCGGCTAGCACAGTCACTTCGGACGCCAGCTGGCGCGAGGCCGCCGAAGTTTCTTCGACCATGGCCGCATTCTGCTGCGTCGAGTTGTCCATGTCGCTGACAGCCGTGACGATTTCCGAAATTGCCGAGGCTTGTGCCTGATTGTCTGCTGCCATCGTTTCGAGCAGTTGATTCACATTGCCGACGCTCGATGAAATCTGTTCGAGCGCCTCATCCACTCGCTTCACGGTTCCAACGGCATTACCCACTTCTTCCTGCGTGGTGGTGAGCTGCTCGCGTGCCGAGCCCGCTTCTTCTTCCGCCCGCATCGCGAGCGCTGAGACGAGATCGGCGACCACTGCGAAGCCGCGTCCCGCTTCACCCGCCCGGCCAGCTTCGACCGCCGCGTTCATCGCGAGCACGCGCGTCTGGAAAGCGATTTTGTCCAGCCCTTCGATCACCGTGTCGATGCCTTCGGCGCTTTCCTGAACACGGCCCATCGCCTGCATGGCCTGCTCGGCCAGCGAGCGTCCATCGTGTACGACCCCATTGGCTTCGTTGGCGCTTTTTGCTGTATCCTTGGCAGCGGCAGCGCCGCGGGAAATACGGTCATTCATTTGAGCGAGCGCTGCCGAGGTCTGTTCGAGGCTGGCGGCATTCGACTCGGTACGACGCGCCAGTGATTCGGAACTCTGCGCGATTTCGCCGGAGCTCATGCGGATCGAAGTAGTTCCCTTGACCACGTTTTCGATCAGCGTGCGCAGTGATTTGACGGCGTCATTGTAATTCGATTTCAAAGCGGCATAGGCAGAGGGATAATCGGCGGTCACCTCGGCCGTCAGATCGCCTGCGGCGAGCGCCGATAGCCCGTCGGCGAGCGTATCGGTGACCATCTTCTGCTCGCGCGCAGTGATTGCTGCTGCGGCTCGTTCCTTCTCGAGAACCGCGTTAAGGAAGGCGTCGACAGCGCGCGCCATGTCGCCGATCTCGTCTTTCTGTTCGAGGTGGGGCAACTGCCCATCGCCCGACTTGGCGAGGTCGTGCACCACATTCGACAGATTGGTGATCGGGTGGACAACCTTGCGGGTAACGATGAAGATGGAGAAAGCGATCGCCACGACTGCCAGAATGGCGAGTACAACTACAATGGTCAGCGAGAAATTAGTGTCGTCGAGGGCTCGCTCTGTCACCGAGCTCGCGATGTCGATCTGCATTCCGGATAGTTCCGTAATCGTCTCCGAAAGCGGATCGATAGTCTGATAGAGATCGCGCTCGACGAACCGCCTCAGCGCTTCGGAGTTACCAGAGTCCAGAATCGCTTCGAGCTTGACGACCGCGGCGTCCGCGGTTGCCATCTGCGCTTCGGCCTGCGTCGCAAGCCGCTCTTCTTCACCATCGATGCTGGTGGCGCGATAAGACTTCCATGCTTCGTCGATCGCGGTGGCGCCTGCCCGAACGTTATCTGCCGCTTCGTTGTAGCCGACATTCCCGTTCAAGGCCTTGTGTGCGTTGTCGACGATGAGAACGGCATAGGTATCGGCGACTGTCTTCAGGTCTTCAAGCGGCTCGACACGATCGACCAGGATGGTGGAAAGCGCAGCCTCATTTGTGCGCGCTGTGTGATAGAAGGCGGCGGCTAAGGCGAGCAGGGCGGCGCTAAGTATGGCCAGGCAGGCAAAAAGCTTACGCTTGAGGGTCATCCGGAGGTCTCATCTCACGTTGCAGGAGGGATCGCTAAGACCCCATTCTAGACAGCAGAAGGACGGTTCCGGATCGCCGATCGGATTTTCTTGTTTCGGTGACAGATTATTCCATATGCAGACAACTTCACTGTTGCCCGCTTAAAGACAATTCCTTGCTTTCGGCGTCACCGATCATGAAAATCGTCTTGGGTACTCTTTGTATTAATGGGTGCCGGTGCAAGCTACGCGCGGTTAGGCCCGTATCGATCCTCTATCGATTCAACCAAGGCGCATCTGGCGACCAGAATATGATGTCTGCGCCCAAGTAGTCGCGAGCGAAGGCGATGAATTCCTCCCGCGTGAAGGTCTTGCCCGTTTCGCGATTGGTATAGGTAAGGGTCGGTTCCTGGATCGCCATGGCGATGAGCGGAAGGGTTTCCTTATGCTTGTTGAACCAGGGATAGCTGTTTTTCATCTGGCCTTGTCGATACGGCACGATATCCGGCCCTCCGACACCAATCCCGAGCGTGTCAGCCATGGCGAACGCCCGCTCCATGTAACGGTGATCGTTATTCCATTCGCAGGGCCAGAAGTTGATATATTGGACAACCTGCGTCTTGCTAAAGGCGGCACGCAGCGCAGCCATATTGTCCAGTGCCGCGAAGAAATACTCGTCGCAGGAGAAAACGCCCGGTTGTTCTTCCCCGCCGATTGGATCGTAAGCGCTTTCGGGAAGGTTTATCCCGTAAAGCCGCCCATCGAACTGGTCGGCCAATGCAACCAGCAGGCTCTGAAATCGCGATCGCACGTGGGGGTTCCACTGCTTAGTGGTCCAGCCCTGGCCGACGGGTTCGCCTTCTCCGGGATTGTCGAACTGCCGTGCGAGCCCACCATCGTACTTGGGATCGTTAAGAATATAATCGGGTACGCGCCGCGCGGTTGGCGAAAAGAAGCGGTCCTGAACTTGGACGAACAGCTTGCGATCATGGCGATCAAGTGTCGCGAGATCATCTTCGATGTCCGTGAAATCGTAGATGCCTTCTTCCGGTTCGAGAGCGCGCCAGGAATAGACCTTTTGCACGCCCTCGACATCGGGGCGTTCGATTAGTTTGGAATGCTCATTCAGATCATCGCCGCCAAGAAAGACGAAGTTCCTTGGTTCTTCAGCGGAGGCTTTGACTGGCAGCCCCAGTAAAAGAACGAGACCCAGTAATGCGCGAATGACCATAGCGACCGTCCCTCCTAGAAGAGGAAGTATTCGCATGACACTCATCGTATTGCAAAACAGAGATTGAAACTGTGCCACAGTACTTAGGCATCTAAAACGCTCGGTAATCCAGAGCGCTTTAAGAAATCTGGCACGCAACCATCCCGAGTCATAATCCGGCATTCCCACCTGTGCGGGAACGCCGGAATTACCGTTTACCGAGTCAGCTTCTTGTAGCTCACCCGGCTCGGACGATCCGCGGCGTCGCCCAGTCGGCGGCGCTTGTCTTCCTCGTAAGCTTCGAAGTTGCCTTCGAACCATTCAACGTGACTGTCGCCTTCGAAGGCGAGGATGTGGGTGGCCAGACGGTCCAGGAAGAAGCGGTCATGGCTGATGACCACGGCGCAGCCGGCGAAGTTCTCGATCGCCTCTTCCAGCGCGCCCAGCGTTTCCACGTCGAGGTCGTTGGTCGGTTCGTCGAGCAGGAGGACGTTGCCACCCTCCTTCAGCATCTTGGCCATGTGGACGCGGTT
>NZOF01000171.1 GCA_002695185.1 Erythrobacter sp. | reverse complement strand
AGGACCCCGCAGTCGCTCTACATCGCTGTCTCCGAAGATCACATCGCAACCCTTGCCCCACTCCTGCGCCTGATGTTCGCCGACCTCATCGCCTCGATCCGCCTGAACGAGCCGGGCCCGGATGAGCCCTGGCCGGTCATGATGATGATCGACGAATTCCAGCAGATGGGGGCCATGCCCTATCTCGAGCGCGCGATCCATTCGCTGGCGAGTTACGGTGGCCGCGTCGCGATGATCGCGCAGTCGCTGGCCTCGCTTGACCGGATCTACGGGCCCGAGGGCCGCGAAAGCCTCGAGAACGGGGCAGGGCTCAAGCTCTATATCACGCCGCGCGATCAGCGCACGGTCAAGGAGGTCTCCGCCGCGGTCGGCAGCACCACCCGCGAGGCGGTGACCCGGATGTATGGCCGCAACAAGGGCTTCCTCGGCGCGACCTCGACATCAGCGCGGCTGGAAGAACGGCCGCTGCTTTCCGAGACCGAAGCGCGCCTCATGGATCCCGACGAGGTGATCATCCTCGCCTCGCCCCAGCACCCGATCAAGGCGAGCCGGATCAAGTATTACGACGATCCCTTTTTCAAGAACATGCTGGCCCGCCAGGAGGGCAAGCCCTTCCCCTATCCGCCGAGTGTGCAGGTTGTTGGTCCTTGGGGCGGCGATGGCGGTGATGAGGCCGGCGCAGACGAGCAGGAGAAACCAGCCGAACGCGCGCCTGTCCGGGACCGTTCACAGCGCCGCGAAGCGCGCGCGATGAGCGTGATGGCGATGGAGGCCGGGCGTGGGCAGCCTGAGCCCGAGACGCTCGAGCGGGAAGCGGCTGTGCCGAAGGAATGGGAGGCGGCGATCGACCGGCAGGAGGATTTCATCGAGGAGTTGTTGGGTGGGTGAGTGCCTTGTCGTTGCCAATGGATCATTGCGGTCATACCACTGCGTACCCTGTTGCTAATGAGGGGCCCGTCAACGGCGACGTGGTCAGCGAACATGGCGTCGAGTACAGCGGAGGTTCGGAAAGGCCTATAGATCCATTTTGCTCTCTGTCCTGTTGACAGGCGAGTCGATTGATCCCTTTGTAGTTGAAAGCTTGGCAAATCTCTTTGTTGCAGGAGGAAAAGGATGGCCGGGGGGCAAGTTGTTTTTGTTTCGCGTAATCGAGGTATGATCGTAGTTCAGCACAACGACGGCTTCGCGGTCGTTGAACTTCTGGGAAGTGAGGGCGAACTCCAGATTGGGGATGACGTAAAAGGCGATTGGGACGCGTTGGGCGGCGAACCTATTTTCAAGGACGATGATGAGCACGATGCATACTTCCAAGGAAATTGGGGATCTTCTGCTCTTGCTGTCGAAATTGCTCGCAGCGCGGGCGGTGGGTAGGCGGGTCGACAAATGCTGATTCGATGATAGGGCTTCCGACGAGCCGCCTTCCAGAGGGTCATAGTGCCGACCGAGAGTGAAGTACTTAGACGTTTTCATTGAGCCGGACGGCAGAGAATAAATTAAGGGAGAGCTGTTTGTGCCAAATTTTCACGATCCTATTCGACACCTGAAATATCTTCGTCAATCCCTATCTCAGGACAACGAGGCAATTGGCTTCTTTATTTCTGCTGGGTGCCCACTGTCAGTTCCAATGCCTGAGGAACAGTGGCCACTTATACCAGACGTGAAAAATTTGACCGTTGCGATTAATAGAGCGCTGAATGGCAATCAAAAGTATAACTTGTTGCTTGCTGAGCTGACGAAAGCGGGCAAGGATAAGGAGAATATTGAAGACATCTTGAGCTTCCTGCGGGGACTGTTGGCGGTTTCGATCGGCGGCGATGTTCGAGGGCTGTCCGAAGCTGATCTTGAAAGCCTTGAAAAGGCAATCTGCGTTGAGATTGTTGGCAAGCTTGATGTATCGCTGCCGGAGATCGAGACCCCCTATCACCGTTTGAGTNAATGGGTGCGATCAATCGATCGCAAGGTTCCGGTCGAAATTTTCACGACTAATTATGATCTACTTCTCGAACAAGCTCTCGATGACCTAGAGGTTCCCTACTTCGACGGGTTTGTAGGATCACGTAGATCGTTTTTTGATTTGCGCGCGGTTGAGGATGATTTGATACCCGTTCACTGGTCACGATTGTGGAAAATTCATGGCTCAATTAACTGGTATCAAACAACAAAATCTGGCGAAAGGAAAGTCTGCAGGTCTTCTCAGCCTGTGAAAGATGCTTCACATCTGATCTACCCTTCGCATCTAAAGTATGAAGAAAGCCGCAAGATGCCTTACTTGGCACTTATTGATCAATTGAACCGGTTCATACGTCGGAAATCGTCTTTCTTGGTGCTTAGTGGCTACTCATTCAACGACGGCCACCTAAATGATGCAATCGTCAATGCACTAAAATCCAACCCGACGGGAATGGTGCTTGCCCTTCAGTTTGGAACGTTTGAGCTGAGCAAAGACGAAGGAGTAGGATTGCGATATCCAAAAGCCTACGAACTTGCAGAGCGGCAACATAACCTCAATGTTTGGACATATGATCAAGCGATCATTGGTACAAATTTGGGGGAGTGGAAACTCACTAAGAATTCAGATGATGAAGATAAGGACATCAAGTTATTCGTTTATCCAGTTAAAATTGAAGGCGAGAGCGGCGCCTCAAGACCAAACGTCAAATTGGGGGATTTTGCCGAGTTCACGAACTTTCTGAAAAAGTTCATTGGCTCTGGAGTGGGTGACCAAGATGCTTAGTGACGATAGCTATCTTGGCGACGTCCAGGACGTCAGCGGCACCAATGTTAGCATTTCTATGTCTACCAAATCTTTGACTGGATTTGTGTACATCGATGGGCAGGGGTACAGAGCTGGGCAAATCGGCAGCTTTGTGCGTATTCCCATCGGTTTTGAAAACCTGTTTGGCATCATAAGTCAAGTTGGTGCCAGTGCGGTGCCGGAAGCGCGAGCCGAAGTCTCCGAAAACAACAGATGGATGACCGTTCAGTTGATTGGAGAAGGCCCTAGAAACGGATCGTTTCAGCGGGGGCTTTCTCAGTACCCAACGATTGGGGACAAAGTGCATTTGGTTTCTGAGAAGGAACTCAAGGATATCTACGGGCAACCTGACAAGCCCTATTTTGTGAAGCTTGGTCACATATCCAATGCAGAGTCGATTCCGGCGTTGGTCGACGTCAACAAGTTGGTAACTCGACACTCTGCTGTCGTAGGGACGACAGGGTCAGGAAAATCGACCACGGTTGCGAGCCTAATGAACGCACTTTCGGATAAGTCAAAGTATCCATCTGCTAGGATTGTAATGCTTGATCTGCACGGCGAGTATGGGCGAGCTCTACGTGACAGGGCAAATGTCTTCAAGATTCTAGGCAACCCAAGCGAAACAAAGGTCGATAGGCAACTTCTCATTCCGTTTTGGGCTTTGAACTTTGACGAACTATGTTTGGTAGCTTTTGGTGAATTCGGGAACGAGAAAGACAGAAACATCGTGATGGAAAGGGTGTTCAAGTATAAGCTTGATTCACTCGTGAAATGCCCTCGTAAAGGTGTAACCAAGGACACGCTAAGCGTCGACTCTCCCGTACCTTTCAGTCTTCATGATTTGTGGTACGAATTATATGTTGAAACATTTGCGACCTATTATCGTGGACGAAATGGCGATCCCAAAGACAATTTGGCTTATGAAGTTGGCTCCGATGGAAAAGAGTTGAAAGGAAATTCCCAGCTAGGACTTCCTCCCACATTTAAGAATATTGTTACCGACGCTGGAGCGGACAAGATAGGCTATTTGCCGGGAGCGCTTAGCTTGGGAAAGCAAGTTCTCCTCTTGGGAACGAAATTACGAATTCCGAGATACGACTTCATCTTCAGGCCCGAGAAGTTTCTTCCAAAATCTGATGGGGAGATTGCTTCTGATATCGACGAACTCTTGCGTGAATGGATGGGTACTGATCATCCTATCTCAATCCTGGATCTTTCAGGAGTTCCGGCTGATACACTTCAGACTACAATTGGTGTCCTGCTTCGGCTGCTCTACGAGGCGGTTTTTTGGGGGCGAGATCTGTCGCAAGGGGGGCGCCATAGACCGCTCCTATTGGTGATGGAGGAAGCTCATATTTATCTGAATGATCGCGAAAAAAATATGGCATCAGCTATCGTGCGGCGCATAGTGAAAGAAGGAAGAAAGTATGGCGTTGGCGCGATGATCGTAAGCCAGCGGCCGTCTGAGATCGATTCCACGATCCTTTCGCAATGTGGAACCTTTTTTGCGCTTCGTTTGACCAATGCGTCGGACCGGTCACACATTTCATCGGCAATGTCCGATAATCTCGACGGACTTACGGGAATGTTGCCAATTTTGCGAACCGGCGAAGCGATAATATTAGGTGAATCGGTAAAGCTGCCAATGCGAACAACTATTGAACCGCCACCCAAGAATCGGCGCCCCGACAGTCAAGACCCGATAGTTTATGATGAGATACCGCTTGAAGATACTGAGTATCCTGGGGGTTGGGGCATATCAAATGAAGTTGCACCGCGATACGATGAACTCGTAGAGGCATGGCGTGCGCAGAATCCGAAGATATCACGAATTAAAGAGGACGATTAAGAGATGGAAATGCATTTGGTCGACTCTTCAAATGTTTCAGCGATCGGTTACGATGAGGATTCCCAGACGCTTCAGGTTGAGTTCAATAGTGGGGCGACTTATCAATATTTTGATGTTCCTCAGCAGATATTCGAGGGGATGTTGGATGCTGGTTCTGTTGGGCAATATTTAAATCAGCATGTGAAAGGCGTTTTTCGCTATTCTCGAGTTTAGTAAAGGCCCGTTCCGAGGTGCTTTGAGGCCATAGTCCACCTTGCTATGTCATGCATCCATTTCTTCAATCCTTTCTAATTCGAGCCGAGCCTTATCCTGATTTAAACGCCACCGTCTGACAACATAAAACGCGAGCGCCTTGCGCGTTTCGATCAGCAAATGCGTCTTGTCGTCAAAGCCGTACTCCAGCCGGACGGCCTTCGCTTGTGCATCGGATAGATCTGAACGCGGGCGTATCCACAAGCGCACCAAGCTGTTCCAGTCCGTGTCAAATCGCAGAGGGGCAGGCCTCTCCCGCGTTTCCATCTGGGTTTGTTTCGCTATTCGTATTGGGAGATAATCGCGGTACGCTTCGTGATTATAGCTCCAGGCGCGGAGATAAATTGTCTCTCCGTCAAAATGAAACTGAACTGGACTGATCCACTGCGGGTCGGAGAGGCCGCTTGTCATCGAGGTGTNGGTNATCTGGATGTCTCNTTCGCCNTTCATNGCGCGGTAGAGCTGTGCGACGACGGTGGAATCCATCACGCGAGTGGGAAGCGGGATGCTCGCGCCAAGCGATNNCGCCTTGCCATCNAGNAATTCGAAAACNTGTTCCGGGCCNGNNTCAGTCAATGNGCNNTGGNCNCCGGTCGAGAAATAGGCCTTNTCTGCGGCNTCGTAGACTGGCGGCGTATTCGTCAGAGANAGATAGGTTCGAAAGTCAACGGCAGCCTGTGCCATCGAGATATTGAAGCGTTCCATCAAGTCGCGACGGTTCGCCTGACCTCTCCAGGTCAGACATTGGTCGAGGAACAAAATTCGCTCGCGTTGCGCGTGTTTGAGATCTTCTAGGCTCATGCACGAAGCAGTACTTGACTCAGCTCCCAAAGTCCATACATTTACTATACGTATAGAAAATGGATTGATCTTATGCGAATACTTCATACGGCAGATCTGCACCTGGGGCGGCAGTTCATGGGGTTGAGCCTCGAAGAGGATCATGAGGTCATCCTGGGTCAGATCCTTGAAACGCTTNTGGCCGATCGGGTCGATGTTCTTGTCATCGCCGGGGACGTTTTTGACCGTGCCTCGCCGCCCAATTCTTCGATCCGGCAGTTCAATCGCTTCCTCAAACGCGTGGCAGAGGAGACCGAAGCCGCTGTGGTTATGATCTCTGGAAACCACGATTCTGGCGACCGGATCGAGGCAATGTCTGTCTTTTCCACTGCGTCTCGTGTGCTGGTGCGCGGGATTGCCGATGCGGTGGAAGCGCCGCTGGTGTTGCGTGACGCGCATGGCGAGGTCGCCTTTTCCGCACTGCCTTTTTCCTATGAATACGCCGCACGCGAGGTGTTCGGGGATGAAAGCATTAATGCGCCGGCGGAGGTAGTTGCCGCCCAGATCGCCGCGGCGAGGGGGCAGGTGCCTGATGGGGCACGTTGGGTCGTCGTGGCCCATGCTTTCGTCGCGGGGGGTGCGGTCGGCGAGACCGAGCGCGCCCTGACGCGAGTCGGGGGCATCGAAACTGTTCCCTCCGATGTCTTCGATGGGGCGGACTATGTTGCACTGGGGCATTTGCACAAGCCGCAGGAAGTGGGCGCGAGCCATATTCGTTACTCCGGCGCACCGCTCGCTTTTGGGTTCGACGAGGCAGGAAACGAAAAATCCATGACTGTCGTCGATATGAAAGCTGAAGGGGTCGAGATCCGCATCGTACCTTTCCGACCGATCCGGCAGGTTCGCTCGCTTACCGGGGCATTCTCGGATCTTCTGGAAGGAACGCCGTCTGATGACTTCATCCAGGCTATCCTGACGGATGAAAACCCTCTGATCGATCCGATGAAGCGGTTACGCGCGACCTATCCCAATGCTTGCCATCTGGCCTATGCCCGGCAGGAGCGCGCGGCAGAGACCAAGGCGCTCGGCAGCGGGCGGGCTGCGGTCACGCCGATCGAGATGATTGGCGACTTCGTGAAGGTTGTGCGCGGCCGAGAACCAAACGCCACCGAAGTCGCGATCGTCGCGGAAAAGCTCCACGCAGTAGCCTCCGGGGAGGAGCAGACATGAGACCCATTCGCCTATCGCTTCAAGCCTTCGGGCCATTTGCGACAACCGAGGTAGTCGATTTCCGGTCCGCGCTGGAGACGGGTCTGTTTGGAATTTATGGTCAGACTGGCGCGGGAAAGTCGACGCTGTTTTCGGCGATGTCCTTCGCGCTATTCGGAGCGCCGACCAAGACTG
>NZOF01000170.1 GCA_002695185.1 Erythrobacter sp. | reverse complement strand
GCATGAATTATCTATAATTCATGAAACACGCTCCCGAAGAGACACAGTCCGTACGCATCGCCCGCACCCTCGCCGACCGCATCATCTCCGGCGAGATTCCGCCCGGCGCGCGGCTCAGGCAGGACCACATCGCCGCGGAGTTCGGCGCCAGCCACGTCCCGGTGCGCGAGGCTTTTCGTGAGCTGCAGACCCAGGGTTTGGCAGAGAGCGAACCAAGGCGCGGCTTCCGCGTCACCGAGTTCGCCGTGGCCGAGTTGCGCGAGGTCGCCGAGATGCGCTCCAGCCTCGAAAGCCTCGCCCTGCGCCGCGCTGCGCCCAATATGACGCGGGCCATTCTTCAGGAATCCGAAGAGGTTACGCGCCATGGCGACAGCGCCAGCACGGTCCGAGACTGGGAGGCGGCGAACCGTCGCTTTCACCGGCTGATCCTGTCCCCTTGCCGGATGCCCCGTCTGCTGCGGACCATCGACGACCTGCAGGCCGCCAGCGCGCGGTTTCTTTTCGCCGCCTGGCGACGCGACTGGGAGGCGCGCACCGATCATGACCACCGTGCCATTCTCGATGCGCTGCGCAAGGGGCAGACCGACCTCGCCTGCGCCACGCTCGCGCGCCATGTCGGCTGGATCGGCAAGCGCAAGACTGCCGTGAAAAATGCCGATCTGCGAGAGACTTACGAGATTCCCGGATAATTATCTATAAACCTAATTGCCAGCACCACGCAAAGCCTTCGTAATTATAGATAGACTCGATGCCTATCTTCGGAGGACAGACCCATGGCATTTCTCACCCCCTCTCTGACCCATCCCGCCGCGCTCGGGCGCGGCCTTGCGCTGGCGCTCGGCGGCGCGGCGCTGATCACGCTGGGCGCCAAGATCCAGATCCCGTTCTGGCCGGTGCCGATGACGCTCCACACCCTGGCGGTCTTCTTCCTCGCCGCCACGCTCGGGCCGAGGCTCGGCTTCGCGGCAATGGCGGCCTATCTGGCGGCGGGCGCCCTGGGAATTCCGGTCTTCTCGGGCACGCCGGAACGCGGAATCGGGCTGGCGTATATGGCCGGACCGACCGGCGGTTATCTTGCGGGCTACCTGCTGGGCGCGGGCCTGACCGGCTGGCTGGCGCAGGGGCGCGGGTTGATCGGGCGCTTCCTGGCGATGCTGGCGGGCCTCGCCGTGGTCTATGCCCTAGGCCTCGCCTGGCTGGCGCTCTATGTCCCGGCGCAGGGGCTGCTGGCCGCGGGTCTCACGCCCTTCCTTCTCGGCGATCTGGTCAAGCTGGCTTTGGCCTCGGGTCTCATCGCGGCCATCGCCCGCCTCCGGACCCGCGCGGCATGATCCGCAGCGACTGGACCATGGCGGAGGCCAGGGCGATCCACGCCCTGCCCTTCGCCGACCTCATGCATCGCGCCCAGACCCTGCACCGCGCGCATTTCGACCCCAACGCGATCGAAACCGCGAGCCTGCTCAGCATCAAAACCGGCGGCTGCCCCGAGGATTGCGGCTATTGCTCGCAATCGGCTTTTCACGAGACCGGGGTGAAGGCCACCAAGCTCATGGGAACCGAGGAGGTCCTGGCCGCCGCACAGCGCGCCAAGGCTTCCGGCGCGCAGAGGTTCTGCATGGGGGCCGCCTGGCGCAGCCCCAAGGATCGCGACATGGACAAGCTCTGCGACATGGTGCGGGGCGTGTCCGAGCTGGGGCTGGAAACCTGCATGACGCTGGGGATGCTGTCGCCCGAACAGGTCGCGCGGCTGAAGGCGGCGGGCCTCGACTTCTACAACCACAACATTGACACCTCGCCCGAGTATTACGCGCAGATCGCCACCACCCGCACGATGGAGGACCGGCTCGACACGGTCGAACAGGTGCGCAAGGGCGGCATCAAGGTCTGCTGCGGCGGTATTCTGGGCATGGGTGAGGCCGAGGAAGACCGCATCGCCATGCTGGTGACGCTGGCGACACTCCCCGCGCATCCCGACAGCGTGCCGGTGAACCTCTGGAACGAGATCGAGGGCGTGCCGGTGCAGGCGCGTGCCCAGGCGGTCGATCCCTTCGCGCTGGTGCGCATCGTGGCGCTGGCCCGCATCCTGATGCCGGCCTCGGTCGTGCGCCTGTCGGCCGGGCGCACGGGGATGAGCGACGAGNTGCAGGCGCTGTGCTTNCTTGCCGGGGCGAACTCGATCTTCGTGGGCGACCAGTTGCTGACCACCGGCAACCCGGCGGCGTGGAAGGATCAGGATCTGCTGACCCGGCTTGGTATACACATCGCCCCCGCGCAGGCCCGGCCCCGGGTCGCGGCGGAATAGGCTTAGCCCGGGAAGCTGCGGGCGAGGATCTCCACCGCCCGGGCGATCCGCCCCTCGTCCAGCGCCGCATAGCCCAGACGGAAGGCCTGCGGCGCCGGACCCTCCAACGCAAAGCGCATACCCGGCAGCAGGGCCAGCCCCGCTTGCCCAGCGGCTTTGGCCCAATCATCGGCGGATCTCCCCTCGCAACGCAGCCACAGCGCAAGGCCCCCGGCGGGCAGATCGAATGTCGCCCGCCCGGCCAGATGCNCCCCCAGCAGCGCCGCCAGCAGATCCCGCCGCGCCCGGTAGACCCGCCGCGCCTTGCGGGCGTGACGGCCGAGATCGCCATCGCGGATCAGTTCCGCCAGCGCCGCCTCCAGTGGCGCGTCGCCCTGCCGGTCGATGGCGGCCCGCGCTTCGGCCATGCGGGTCAACAACCGCTCGGGCGCCAGCGCATAGCCCAGACGGATACCCGGTGAGAGCAGCTTCGACAGCGAGCCCACNTAGATCAGCGGCAGGNCTTCGGGCGCNCGGGCGGCNAGCGGCAGCACCGNGCGGCCCTCGAAGCGGTACTCGTGGTCGTAATCGTCCTCGATCANNGTGANCCCATGNCGCTGCGCCAGCTCCAGNAGNTGCAANCGCCGCGCCGCGCCCATGGTCACNGTGGTCGGNTACTGGTGATGNGGCGTGACATAGACCGCCCGGATACGCGGGTCGCGGGCCAGCGCGGCCTCGAGCGCGTCGACCCTGAGGCCGCCGCCATCCACCGGCACGCCCCGCACCTGCGCCCCCGCCGCGCGGAACGCTTCCCATGCCAACGGATAGCCCGGCTCCTCGACCGCGATGACCTTGCCCGGCGACAGCGCCGCACGGGCCGCGAGAAACAGCGCCATCTGGCTGCCCCGGGTGATCAGCAGCCGCGACGGGTCCGCCACCACGCCCCGGTCCGAGGCGAGATAGCCCGCCAGCGCCTGCCGCAGCGAGGACGTGCCGCGCGCATCGCCGTAATCCGCCCCGGCGCGGAAGGCGGGCGACAGCAGCGCCCGACGAAAGGCCCGGGCCAGCGCCTTGTCGGGCACGAGCTTGGGGTCCGGCGCGCCGTCGCTGAACGCGAGCCCCACGCGCGGCGCCACCGGGTCCATCGACGCGGGCGCTGACCTGCGGGCCAGCATCCCCTGCGGCAGATCCTGCGCCACGAAGGTGCCCCGCGCCGGTTCGGCCTGCAGCCAGCCCTGGGTCAGCAGCTCCTGATAGGCGGCGTCCACCGTGTTGCGGTGCACGCCCAACTCGCGCGCCAGCGCCCGCGTGCCGGGCAGCCGCGCCCCGGGCTTCAGCCGGCCGCGGGTGATGTCGCGGGTGATGGCCTCGGCGATGGCGAGGAACAGCGGGCGGTCGTCGCCCGGCTCCATCTCGAGGGCAAGAGGCTCGCGCATGTCGAAAACCGGCCTACCACAATCTTTCATACTGGCACTTTTGCATAGGCCAGTGTTTTGCCACAGAGGCGAAAAACGCAAGAGGCTTCCACGATGAAATCCGCCCTGATCCTGCGCCACCTGGCCTTTGAAGACCTCGGGTCCTTTGCCCCGGTTCTGAGGGACGCCGGCTATCAGCTGCAAGACATCGAGGCGGCTGTGGATCCGCTGCCCGACCCGCTGGAACCGGACCTGGTCGTGGTGCTGGGTGGCCCGATCGGCGTGAATGACAGCGCCGCCTTTCCCTGTATGACGGAGGAGCGGGACTGGCTGGCGATGAGGCTGGCGGCGGACTGTCCAACCCTCGGCATTTGCCTCGGCGCACAGCTCATGGCCGCGGCCCTCGGANCCCGTGTCGCNCCCATNGCCNANAAGGAGATCGGCTTCGCGCCCCTGACCCTNACNGCGCCTGGCCGGGCCGGCCCGCTTGCCCACCTCTCGGACATCCCGNTNCTGCACTGGCATGGCGAGGGCTTCGACCTGCCNGCCGGAACCGAGCGCCTNGCCGCGNCCCCCGNCTGCGANACNCAGGGCTTCGCCCGGGGCCGCAATATTCTCGGCCTGCAATTCCACCCCGAGGCCGAGATGCTGCCGGATTTCGAGCGCTGGCTGATCGGCCATAGCGCAGAGCTGGCGCAGGCGGGCATTGCCCCCGAGGCCCTCCGCCAAGATGCCAAGGTACATGGCCCCGCGCTGCGCGCCGCCGGTCAAGCCATGTTCAGACACTGGCTGCGGGAGCTGGAGCCATGAGTACCGTCACCCTTCTGACCGGCCGCGCCGCCCCTTTGCCCGGAAGCGACATGCTGAGCGGCATCGACAAGACGCCGGTCAGCCGCCCGCTGACGCTCGGCCCCGAGGGGTTCGCAGGCGACGAACAGGCCGACCGGCGGGTACATGGCGGCATCGAGAAAGCCGTACATCATTATCCGCTCGATCATTACAGCGACTGGCGCGCGGAACTCGGTGACCTTCCGGCGCTGACCGCTCCCGGCGGGTTCGGCGAGAATATCTCGACCGCCGGGCTCACCGAAGCGGAGGTCGCCGTCGGCGACACCTTCCGGCTGGGCGGTGCGCTGATCCAGGTCTCGCAGGGGCGCCAGCCCTGCTGGAAGCTCAACCACCGCTTCGGCGTGCCCGACATGGCGCGGCGCGTGCAGCAGACCGGGCGCACGGGATGGTATTACCGGGTGCTCCAGACCGGCACCGTTACCCCCGGGGACCGGCTGGAGCTGATCGACCGCCTGGCACCGGACTGGACTTTACGACGGCTCTGGCACGCTCTCTATGTGGACCGGATGAACCTGGTCGAACTCGAAGGTATCGCCAAGCTCAATGTCCTGGCCGAGGGCTGGCGCAAATACGCGGTCCACAGGCTGGAAAGCCGCCGGGTCGAGGACTGGAGCGCAAGACTGGACGGCACCGCATGAAACGCCCCCCTTTCGTCATTTCGATCCAGAGCCAGGTGGTCTTCGGCCATGTCGGCAATTCCGCGGCGCTCTTCCCGATGCANGCGGCAGGCCTCGAGGTGGCGGCGATCCCCACCGTGATCTTCTCGAACACTCCTGACTACCCGACCCTGCGCGGCCGTGCCCTGCCGCCCGAGTTCTTTTCCGACCTGCTGCAAGGCGCTCGCGAACGCGGCCTGCCCGAGCGGGCGGATTATATCCTCACCGGCTATATCGGCTCGCTGGATGTGGCCGAGATGGTGGCGGATTTCGTGGCCGAGGCGAAGGCCGCGANCCCGCGCCTGCGCTACATCTGCGACCCGGTGATGGGCGACACCGGTCCCGGACTCTATGTACCCGAAGCCATCGCCGGCGTAATGCGCGACCGGCTGCTGCCGATGGCCGACATCGCCACGCCGAACCCATTCGAACTCGCCTGGCTCACCGGGCAGCAGATCCACACGCTGGCCGATCTTCAGGCGGCGCGCGAGGCGCTGCACATCGCGCCAGAAGCGCATCTGATCGCCACCGGCTGCATACTCGACGACACCGGCCCCGGGCGACTCGAGACGGTGCTCCTGGGCCCCGAAGGTCTCAGCCGCCACCCGACCAAGCGCCTGCCGATCGCCCTGCCCGGCACCGGCGATCTCTTCGCCGGGCTTGTGGTCGCGGGCATCGGGCGGGGCCTTGCCCTGCCCCGCGCCATCGAGACCGCCCAGACCCTAACCGCCCGCGCCCTCAGCCACGCCGAGGCGCTTGGTGCGGGCGAGGTGGTGCTAAGCGAGCCGGAATTTCGTCGCGCGCTGCTTTCGCTTGGGTCCGGCTGAGGCCGGGTGACGCGGACATCATCGCCTGATCAGGCCTGCACATAGAGTGACCTGACCTGCCCCGTTCAGGGTGGGAACGGTCTGCCAAAATCCGTATGAAACCCGGTGGGAACTTATTCAGGGCAAGGAGGATTCTGCAGGCTTGAATATCTACGCCTCCGGCCCATAGCCGACCTTGAGAACGGCTTTAAATTCTGTGGTCACAGCCCACATTGCCGCCGTTCGCGTGGCAAAGCGATTTCTCGCCCACGCCAAGCATTGACGCTGGCTATACGAGGCAATTTCTCGACTATCTCGAGCTGATCTCAGCGGAAAGGGCGCGATTGTCTACATGACCTCAGACGAGTTCCACTGGGTGCACCGCCGCTCCTCGGGAGCTGAAGATCTTGTTGTCGTTTGGCGGCCTGGTCACGAAGACGGACTCAAGGCTCATCGAATGGGTTAGGCGTACGCCTCCGCATAACCGACAAACTCCTGTTGAGGCGAACGCTCCGTGCTCCAGCGCCTGGCCCCGTCCGGTCGATCCCGGTGCTCGCAGATCGTAAGTGCCAGCCGCTGCTTGGCGCGGGAGATGCCGACAAAGAAGGCCGGTCGTTCCTCGGAGATCTTCCCCCAGAACGTCTCTTCCTCGACGCCCATCATGATGACGGTGTGAAACTCCAGCCCCTTGCTCTTGTGAATCGACATGATCCTGACGGAGCGATCGGCCGAGAATGCCGTCAGCGCCGAGCCGACGTCCGTTCCATCCTGCGTCAACTGAGATATGCGGGTCACCGTATCCTCGATCAAATCATCAAGCCTGTTGCCCTGAGCATAGTCTGCGGAGAGGGCGACCACAGCGTCCCTGCCAACCAGTTCGATCAGCGCCGCCACCAGCGCTGCGAGCGCATCGCGATCAGCATATTCGATCTTTCTCGCCGCCGCTCTTGCCCGTACGTCCGCGACGAACCGGTCCCATCGAGAGCGGGCTCGATAGTCCTGTTCTTCATCGAGACCTTCATTGTAGACGATGGCTTCAAGCAGCCGGCGAAAAGCTTCCGGTTGCGCGCCTCCCCAGACCACGAGAAGAAAATCGGTGAGCAGACGAACAACCGGTTCGGAGGCGAAGTCCTGCGTCTGGTCTTCGTCGCGAAACGGAACCTTCCGGTCCCGCAACGCGGCTCGCAACTCCTGACAATAGAAGTTCTGCTGCTTGCTCACCAGCACCGCGATGTCGGAAGGGTCCAGGCCGTCATTCTCGATCCATCCCTTGATCGTGTTGGCTAGATGTGAGGCCTCCTCACTGGCGTTCTTGAAGTGATGGATCTCGATCTCACCATCGTCACCCTGCAGTTCATCGTCATCAAGCGCAGCAGGCGCGTCCATGACCCGCACCATCGCGTTCTGCATTCGGCGAAGTCGCGGCGCAGAGCGGAAGTTCTGATAGAGGTTCAGCGCTTCCGCGTTGAAATCCGCGGCATAGGTCTTGAAGATTCCTTCGAGCGCCCCCGCCCAGCCCATGATCCGCTGCTTGGTGTCGCCGACGGCAACGAGCTGCGCGCCTGTGTCGAGGAAGCAGGCTTTGATCAGCGCGTACTGCTCCTTCGTGCAGTCCTGGAACTCGTCCAGAAATACGTGACTATAGGTCTGTCTTATGGCGTTCCTGGCGATGGCGCTGGTCTCGAGGATGGTAACTGCCAATGGCACCATGTCCTGAAAGGTGATGGACTGTCCCTGGACCCGTGCCGGCCCTACACTGTAGTCCGCATCAAGGGCATCGCGCCCGGTGAGCGCCAGCCGAAAGCGGTCAATGATGCGCTTGCCGAACGCGTGAAAAGTGTGGCTGTCGAGCCGCGCGGCCAGCTCGGGGCCGCAGCGCTTGCGGACGCGTGCCTTCAGATTCTGGCTCGCATCGACCTTGAACGAAATGGCGAGGATGCGCTTGGGGTAGCAGCACGTGCCGGTGCGGAGAAGAAAGTCCGCCCGCTGCGCCAGCATTTCGGTCTTGCCCGCTCCTGGCCCTGCGGTCAGCGTCAGGTTTCTCTCGGTCTCTGTTGCCGCCAGGAGGGCATTCGGCTCGAGCTTGAGGTTGTCCGACGGAACCCAGCGATCAACGCGCATCATTCCGGCAACGCCTTTAGGTCGTCGCGGACACGCGTGAGCAACCGCTCGAGGACTTCGGGCATCTCGTCCTTCAGTTCTTTGTCCGTCAGGCTGGCCATCGCCTGGATGTGCCACACGGGCTTGCTGCCCAGCTTGAACCGCCTGTGATAAGCGTCGAAGTGTTCGAGTTCGTCATCCTCATATTGATTGCCGACAACGTCGTGTTTCTTGCCCAGCACTGCCTTGAGGCCATCCTCATCAGGCGTCTCAAGCTCGTCCGCGTCGAGGTCATATGCGTCCGGGTAAGCGGTGAGCATGAGGAAATCCAGATCGAGGGGCGACGAGTAGAACACACGATGCTCCTCCAGACGGTCGATCCATCCAAGATCATCTACCATCAGGCCGTCGTCGCTATCCCATGCAGGAATGGCATTCGTATCGGCCACCGTGAATCCCGTGTTGGCGACGTCGCCATATGCCAGCAGTTGCTTGGCTGCGTACTTTACCCGCCCCCACCCACCCTGGTGCCGTGCGAGGTCCAGATCGAGCAGCGTGACATGAGGGATGCCGAGGCCGTGCAGGAGGCGCCAAAAGTGATTGACGTGGCGGCCGCCGAGCGGCACCACCGAAATTGATGCGTCGTCAGCGAGTATCCCCTCGGCCGCCAGAAGCCTCGGCAGCACGACTTCCTCACTGTCACCCTCGCCGAGAACGACGAAGCGCGAAAAATAGAGTTCGGGAAAGGCTTGGACCGCCTCGCGAACGAACTTGTGCGCCTCCGCCTCCTCGGGAAGCTCGATGTGCCTCACGACGGTAGTGCGCTTTTCATCGAGCCGCATGTATCTGACGGCTTCCGGAGGCACGCGGCGCATCAACGACGGGGAGTGCGTAGCGAGCACCGCCTGCGCATCCTGTCCCCCGGCGAATTCTTCGAGGGCTCGGACGACTCGTCCCAGGTAATGCGGCGATAGACTGTTCTCGGGCTCTTCCAAGGCGATCAGGGTGAAGACGGCCGGCCGCAGCTTGTCGATATCAAAGGCATCCGGCAGCTTGCCACTCAGCACATCACTGCCGATCTGGTACATACCCAGCACGATCGAGAGATAGAGAATCGACTGCTGCCCGTCGCTCAGGCGAGTGAAATCGACCAGTTGCTCGCCGTGGCCTGGGGTGAAGCCGACGCTCAGGTGCCGCAGAAGGTTTTCCAGTTCGCTCCGACCGAATGAAATCGATGGGTCGGCGAAATAACTGCCTTTATGCAGATTTCCCCACTGATCCGACAATGCGTCCGTCATGCCCTCAATGGCCGCATTGCTGGCAAGGGTCGCACTGATCTCCTCGGTCAAATTGGAGATCTTGTCGCGTTCGCCCGCCCAGTCCGCCGAACGCAGTGCGCGGCCCAGCAACGCATTTGCCGAGTAAGAGATATGGTCCGCAGGATCGCGCCGAGCTGGCAAGTAATGCACCTGAATGGCATTTCGATCGTGCTTTGCAACCCGGCCTTGCTCCAGCGGGTTCCCTTCAGCATCGACCTTCATGACATAGGTGAGGTTCTCTTCGATATCCTCATCCTGGTCGAGCGTAGCATCGAGCCGGAACCGGACCTGCGCTGGCCCATCGGCCCCCATTAGTTGCATATGCGCGAAGTTTCCGGGAACCGCAGGTGCCTTTTTTTTGCCCTTGCCTACCAGCTCGGGAAACTCGAAGTCTGCCTCAATCCAGAGCTTGCGCTCCGCCGGCGCTTCGTCAGGCTTCTCATCATGCGGGATGTGAAAGTCGGACTTTCTGATCTTGCGCTGGGCAGGATCGAGACTGAACAGTCTTGCCAGAGCTTGCAGCACCGCCGTCTTGCCGGCGCCGTTCGGGCCGAGCAGAAATGTCAGATCGTCCAAATCCAGTTCTTCGAAATCCTTACAGAACGATCTGAAGTTGCTGAGCCGCAAGCGGACAAGTTTCATGTTCCCCCTCCCGTGAGCACCCGCCGCTTTGCTACTTCGGCACCTATCCTTTGGCAAGCAAACACGCCAACAAGCGGCCGGACCGGAATTAGCGCTCTGGGCAAGTTTCTTAAACTCTATCTTGAAAGCAAACGCGTGTCTGCCGTCCCAAGCTCGCTCCCGAAACCGGGCTCTAGCTGAAGGCCCCAATCCCGCCGTAGTGGGCATGCCCGCAATGTCGGTGTTCGGGAAGCCGTCGGTGAACCTGAAAAGATCGAATTGTGGCCCAGAGGCTGATTGGCAGCTTACCACCGGACCGTCCGAACGCGGCCATTCCAGCCGTTCGCGCCAGGGACCGCGAACGACCGCTCTCCGCCCTTCGTGCCAGAGCCTCTAGCGGTGACGGCAATGGAACTCTTGGCGGCCCTGAATCGCCAATCGTAGGCAGCCCAGGGCAGCACAAAGCTCTGCTCCGGCGCCTAACATTCAGTTGAGACTGAGAATTCCTCACGCGCCGAGACCTATGCCTTATGCATACTTCCCCGGCCAAGATGTGGGGGAATAGCTATGCAGGTCGGCGATCCAATTTCTGAGGAAGTCATCATTAGAGCGCGCGAAAGCTTTGCAAGACAGGGGCTTATGGCGCATCTCGGGGCCGAAATGGCGGATGTGCGCGCGGGGCTTGTCACGCTGCGACTACCGTTCCGCCAAGAACTCACGCAGCAGCATGGCTACTTCCACGCCGGCGGAACATCGGCCATCGCCGACAGCGCGGGCGGTTACGCTGGCTTCACCCTCTTCCCCGAAGGCAGTTCAGTCCTGACGGTCGAGTTCAAACTGACCCTGATCAGCCGTAACCGCCCGATTGAGGCCGCCTGCCTGACGGCGGGGTTCCGAGCTAAGACACGTGCATAACGACGTCCTTAACGACGTGTCTTATTAGGAGGGGCC
>NZOF01000169.1 GCA_002695185.1 Erythrobacter sp. | reverse complement strand
ACCTTCTGCGGAGAGGTGGCAGAGTGGTCGAATGCGCCGCACTCGAAATGCGGTTTACGGGAAACCGTAACGTGGGTTCGAATCCCACCCTCTCCGCCAATTCCCTTGCAACTGGTTGCGACTGTTAGAAAACCCTTGAAAGCGGTGTTTCTGTGCGGCTAACTGCTACAAAATCTGCTACAAAGAGGGGGTCGGGTTTGAAGGCGGTTCGGGGCGAACGCTACATATATCGGCGCGGAGATCGCCTCTATTTTCGGAGGGGCGTTCCCGACGATGTGCGAGGGCTGTTTGGCGGACGAGCGGAAGTGCAAGTCTCTCTCCGAACCTCCAGCATCGCGGAGGCCCGGCACAAGCGTCAGCGGGAACTCGATAAATTTGAGCAGGCAGTTGCCCCCTATCGAGGCGAAGTAGCACCATCAGAGATAGCTCACGCTCCCTCACGGCCCTCCGTTCGCGTCTTGGAGGCAGGCGTCCGAGAGGCCTTCGCGGAAAGGATGGAACGCGTTCAGAGCGTCAATCGAGCGGACCCTGATGCTGTTTACGCGGCCTTACGACGGCTGGATGATTTAAAATGCTTCTTGAGAGAGACCATGGCCTCTCGCCGCCTTGGTTCTGATGGCCCCACGCTTGACGTCGTCTGGATGACCGAGGCCTTGTGTGAACGAAACAGGTGGGCGGTCGAAGAGGGCAGCGATACTTGGTGGAAGCTCATTGATCTGGTCACGCGTGCGCAGATCGAGGCGACTGAACGCCAACTTCAAGGGTTGCAAGGAAGGCCGCAGCAGACTTCGGACGAGATGTTTAGCGCCGAGCATTTCATTGCCGACGCCCAAATGCGTGAGCAGAGTAAGGCGGTTGAGCCAGTCTCATTGCTCACGCTCTTCGATGAATATGTTGCTGAACGAAAGCCAGCCCCAGCAACGATAAAGGCCTTCGGTCGCCAAGTTCGTCGCTTTTCCGAGTTTCTCCAGCACGATGACGCAAGAAGAGTGTCCAAGCAGGATGTGGATCGGTGGAAGGTCGAGCTACTGGCGCGCGGGGGCAAAGACGGAGCGCCGCTTAATCCGAGAACTGTGCGGGAAACTTATTTGCCTGCGATCCGCGTCGCGCTTCAACGCGGGGTCGATAGCGGCGTGCTGACCGAAAATGTTGCCAAAGGCGTCGGCGTGCTCGGCAAGAAGAAGACCGCTCGGTTGCGGTCGCCCAGCCTGAGCGATGATGAAGCATTGAAAATTCTACGTGCCACGTTGACTGAGGACAAAACGAGATTGTCTCCTGAACGCAAATTGGCACGGCGCTGGGTTCCGTGGCTTTGTGCCTACACAGGTGCGCGGGTGAATGAGATTACGCAGCTCAGGGCTGAGGACGTGTCTCAGAAAGCGGGAATTTGGACAATTAGGATTACCCCGGAGGCCGGGAGCACGAAAAATCATGAAGCGCGCGTGGTGGCGCTACATCCGCATCTTCTCGATCAAGGCTTCCATAAAATCGTTCGGGGAAAATCGGGTCCTCTGTTTTTCGATCCCACGATGAGGCGGGGCGGCTCTGAGCAGAACCCCCTGTGGAAGAATGTCGGGGAATTTATAGCGCGCTGGGTTAGAGATGACGTTGGGGTAGATGACCGTCTCGTGCAGCCAAGCCATGGCTGGCGACATCGCTTCAAATCTCAGGCTCGAATTTGCCGCATGGACCCCGAAATTCGAGATTACATACAAGGTCACGCGCCGCGGACCGAAGGCGAAGCGTATGGTGATATTTCGCCTGAGGTTACCTTTCGCGAAATCAAGCGGCTGCCGCGCTACGTCATCGACTGATCACAAGCCTTCCACCGTTGGAATTGGAAGATTTTTCGCGGCTTTTTCTGTAAAACGCCGCATGTATACCTATCCAAGATCAAATACTTACAAGCTAGGTTTAAACCCACCGCCACCCAAATGCTTGCAACGAGTTGCAGCAAGACGCCCTATCCGACATGCACGTGCACGTCATATCCGAGGGATCGCAGTGCCTTGGATGTCCGACCGTTGCGCGGAGGGAAACGGTCGGGCATCGCCCATCCTACTAACTCGCCAAAGGCTGATATTCCCAAGCAGTCGAGCTTTAATGCTGGGTCGGAAATCGCGTCCCATAGCCGATCGGGAAGTAAATCAACTGCGCCACCGTAGAGGATGTAACCAATCACGTCGGTCACGGATGCGCCCGAAGCCGATCTTTGCGACCAAATGTGCCTCGTCAGTGCGTCCAGTTTCTCAGGTATGGTGTATCGCGTGCCATTTGAAGGCAAGCCAACCGTCTTGTTGCTTACGCGCCTCGCATATTCTCGCATTGCGTGGACGTGCTCGGCTACAGCCTGAAACTCTGGCAGCGTCATCCGAGAGAGATTTTCTGGAGCGAGAGCATCCCGCAACCGAGGAGCTGTTTCGTTAATAGCAACTGCCTCGTGTTCAAGCTCCTCCAAACCCCTCCACCATGTCATCGCTTCCGACAGCGCCTTGGCCGGGTTGCTGCGGTTTTGCTCATAATGGCGTTCATAGTCGGCCCTTCGCTGATCGAAGGTTCGCATGTAATAATGTGCATGAAGGAATTGATCGGCCTGCGCTCCCACCGCTGCGTCGGGCTTTACCCACGGCGGTTGGTGTTTGGATTGGCTGACAAGCGAACCTATGTCTCGCAACGTTTCGAGCGTTGAATGCCACTCATCCAGAAATGCGCGCCTTTGCCGTTCGCGGGCGCTCTTGGGCGTGGTCTGGATCAACCCCGGCCACGTTTTAATGCTTGGATGCTGCCAGAATGGTTTCGGGTCCGGCTGTGTGACGAGCTTCTTGGCTCGCGCGGCCATCCAGTCGCGAAGCTCAGTGGTCAAAGGCGTCGCCCGCGCCTCAAGCTGCGCGAACAAATCGGATAGCTCTTGGTCAAGCTCTCCGTCGATTTCGTTTTCAGGAAAAAAGCACCCTGCCTCAATGTTCTTATACCAAGCCTTTTGGGTAAGATTGGCCGAGCCAATATAAACCCCGAAACCACGCCACCAGATGACCTTGGCGTGGTGATGCTGGACGAGCTTGCAAACGAAATTTGGTGATCGGCGGGTGAGGAAGCGGTCTAACACGCCAACATTGACGGCGACTTCGTCGTCCAGTCGCCCCCAAAAGCGTAGGGGCACACCATTCTCCCAACACCAGTCGAAGAGTAAGCCCGTATCAGTTGCGTAGGCAACGGCCGCCCACACAGCCTCCGTCTCTACCTTGCCATCAACGAAGCGGCTTGCACGCTCGATCAAGTCGCGCATGTAGGTGCCGTTGATGCCCCCAAGCACGAGCTTCATTCGCCGTCTACCTCCGCTTCTCTCGCCTTTCGAATACGATCATAGACCTCGCGAGCGATATGCTCCTGTGCCGCGCCTCGGAACTGTTTGTCGCTCATAACCCGGCTGAAAATTTCGTCATTATTTTCCATGCGTTCGATGAAGAGGTCATCAAGGATACGTCCGAAGAACGACGAGAAGTTAGAGAAACTGTTAGCCTGTGCCGCTTCGACAACCTTCTCGTCGCGCTCCGCCGACGCTCGCACCTGGTCGAAAAAGAGCTGGTCGGCTTCGGTGAAATCCGTCCCAAACCGTTCGTTCAGCTTCTCGACCAGCGACGACAAAGCAATCTCTATGTCCTTCTCGCGGGCGGTGCCAACATCGGTCGGCCCTTTGAGCGGCTGCGCTTCGCCCTGCGTCAGATCAATAGTGCCGTCGTTCACCTGACTGAGGCGGAAGAATTTGAGCGCCACATCATCGTCGAGCGTGAATTTCGATCCATCGCCTGGTCGTGGAAGTTTGGGCGAAAGGTTTCGCGAGAAGGCATACAGCCGCTCCAGCCCCTCATCGAAATAGGGCATGATCTGCGAGAGAAAGGCATAGAGGTTGTTGAACGCGGTCATCTGGCCGCGAAATTCCTCCTGCACCGCTTCTTCCAGCCCTTTGAAGCGTTCAACCGATCGATCCAGCACGGCGTTCATGGCCCGATGATCTTGCCCTGTATGGTCGCGTCGACGCTTGAACCAGACTTCCGCAAATTCATCGACGTCCGATGGAGCAAACACGGCCGGTTCCAGCAATTTGTGGTGCAGTTCGTTCAACCGATGAGGATCGGCATTTTCGCCCACTGGAGTTGTCTCATAATAGGGTTTGAACGCCTTATAGATGTCTGCCTCTTCATTGTTGAAATCGAGGACGAAAGTGCGCGTCTTGCCTGGAGCGGTGCGGTTGAGGCGGGATAGCGTCTGGACTGCCTGAACGCCTGCCAGCTTCTTCACGACATACATTGTCTGGAGCAGCGGTTGATCGAAGCCGGTCTGATATTTTTCCGCCACGATCAGCACGCGATAGTCATCGCCTGCGAACCGCTCAGGCAGCTCCTTTTCGGCAAGGCCATCATTCATGCCGACTTCGGTAAAGGCGGAGCCGGGGTCATCTGGGTCTTCGACCGTGCCGGAGAAGGCGACCAGCGCCCGGATGCCCTGATAGCCATTGTCGCGAATGTAGCGATCGAACGCCCGCTTGTAGCGGACGGCGGAGAGGCGCGACCCGGTGACAACCATCGCCTTTGCCCGGCCGCCCAACTCGTGCATGACCCGCAGCCGGAAATGCTCGATGATGATGGCGACCACCTGACCGATGTTGGTCGGATGCAGCTCCAGAAACTGCCCCAGCGCCTTACCCGCCTTCTTCTTCGGCACGTCGCGGTCGTCCTCGACCTGCTTCACTAGCCCGAAAAAGCGTTTGTAGGTGGTGTAGTTCTGGAGGACATCGAGGATGAAGCCCTCTTCGATGGCCTGCCGCATCGTATATTCGTGGAAGGGTGCCGCGCCGGATGGTCCCGGCTCATCGAACACCGCTTTGGTCTTGAACTTAGGCGTCGCGGTGAAGGCAAAGAAGCTGAGGTTCGGTTGGCGTGCCCGTTGCATCATTTGCTGACGGATGGCCGCCTTGGCCTCTTCGGATAGATCCTCATCCTCCTCATCACCCGCCTGCGAGGCGATGGCATCGGCGATGCCGTCCTTGTTGAGGATGCCCTTGAGAGCGGCAACAGTATCGCCCGACTGGCTGCTATGCGCCTCGTCCACGATTACCGCGAAGCGCCGGTCGCGCGTGTCGATCGCCACGCCTTCGCCCTTGGCCTCCAGCGTCTTGATCGCCTGTGAGATGAAGGGGAATTTCTGGATCGTCGAGATTATAATCGGCGTGCCGTTCGACAGTGCCTTAGCGAGTTGCTGCGTGTTCTCGTCGATCTTCTCGACCACACCCGTCTTATGCTCGAATTGGTAGATGGTGTTCTGTAATTGCTGATCGAGGACGCGGCGATCGGTGATGACGATCACCGAATGAAACACCTTCTCGTCCTTGGCGTCGTGCAGCGTCGCCAGCCGGTGGGCGAGCCACGCGATGCTGTTCGATTTGCCGGAACCGGCCGAATGCTGGATCAGATAATTGTGGCCCGATCCATGCGCAGCCGCATGGCCGACGAGGCTTCGCACCGCGTCGAGCTGATGATAGCGCGGGAAGATCATCACTTCCTTGCGAACCGTGCGAAAGCCGGTGGGCGTTTCAACCGTCCGCTCGCTCACGTCGAGATGTATGAACCGCTGGAGAATATCGAGCAGGCTGTCAGCGCAAAGCGCCTCGCCCCATAGATAACGGGTTTTCCAGTTGCCCTCGACCGGCGGGTTGCCCGCACCGTGATTGTGCCCCCGGTTGAAAGGCAGGAAATGGGTTTCCTCGCCCTTCAAATGTGTCGTCATCCACACCTCGTCTGGATCGACTGCAAAATGCACCAGCGTCCGCTCCTTGAAGCGGAAGATCGGATCGCGGCCATCGCGGTCCTTTTTATACTGCGTGCAGGCATCTCTGGCGCGCTGGCCGGTTTGCGGATTTTTAAGTTCTGCCGTTACCACCGGCAACCCGTTGACGGAAAGCACCACGTCGAGGATGCAATCGCATTTGAGCGGTTCGGACTTAAATCGCACTTGCCGGGTGATCATTAGCCGGTTGGCGGCATAGCGCGCCGCACTCTCCGGGTTCAGCCCGGAATTTGGCCGGAAATAGGCAAGGCGGAGCGTTTTGCCATAGCATTTGAAGCCGTGACGCAGCACGCCCAGACTGCCTTTGCTCGCCAACTCTTTAACGAGGCTGTCGATGACCGTCGCCGCCGTGCGATCCCTGAGCATCGCCTCAAGCTGGTCCCAGCGCGTGGGCTGGCTATCGCGGATAAAGGCGATCACCTCATCGGGAAACAATGCTGTCGCCGGATCGAACGCCTTGGGGTCGCCCTTGCGGTAGCGGTCGTTAGTGATGAGGCCATATTCTATGGCGTGCTCAAAATCGGTTTCGGTGTGGCCCGCCATTGCTCAAACGTCCTGAGATGAATTGTTTTGCAGGTCCGTTAGCGATCGGCCGTGAACTTCATCAAAATGATAGTATCGCACGGAAGGATCGGCGAGCAACTGCCGGTTTGCATCCAAATATGTCTCCGGCGTGGTATTCTCGGCAAATACGAATTTGCGGAGCCTTATGCGCTGTTTGTCGCCCGTATATTGTTCGACCGTTCGCTTGAGCGCGCTTACCCAGCAAGCACCAGCTCTCAATTGAGGAACGATCTTGTCCGCCGCGAGGCTTTTTGATTTGAACTCAATGCAGTCGGCATGGAAAGATCGACGATTGACGTAGAAAATTACGAAATCGCAGCGCTTCGACCACGCTTTGCCGTTATCGTCGAGAAAGTGAAAGAGCGCGGGCTTGCGGTTTCGCTTATCCTTGTCTTTGTCTTGCTCGCGATTGTCGAAGTCGTCATGGTCGAGCTTGAAGGCCATGCCAGCTCCCGGCAGAAGAAGTTCGATTTTGCGAACCTGCGGTTTCACATCCTGCGTGCGGAAATATTTTTCGGTCAGTATGACCTTGCCACCGGCACCATCGTGAATGACGTAATCGTCGTTCACATAGGCTTTGAGATGTTGGAAATAGGTCTGCGCTGTGAGGCTCATTTCAGCCCCTCTATCTGCCCCGTAACTGCGGAAGTGATAACGGCGGATCGGTATTCGCTCAGCACAGAAATGCTATCTGAAACTTTGCGTTCGATCGCTTCGGCTTTCACGATAGCGACGCTGACCTGCTCAGCGATAGCCATCTGCTCCTCCGGCGGCGGCAAAGGAAGCAGGTATTTTTTGATTACATCAACATTGACCCGCTTGAAGGTCGCACCGACGAGATAGCTCCCTAATTGCACCCAGCAGGCTGTTGAGTTCAAAAAATGCTCAAGAAACTCTGGGTGGATGACAGACGGCCTGACAAGGCACAGGTCCTGTCCCAAGCATATCGTTCGATCATCTCGCACAAGGGCGGCAGAGCCTACAGACGCATTGCGACTGTAGATTACGTCGCCAACCCGAGGCTGCCGTCCGCCCTCCGACATGATCGCGAGTTCATCATCACTGACCTGCCGCTTGGTATTATAGTCGATTACATACGGAGAAATCTCGGTAGTGCTGACAAGTGGAATGCCGTCATCGATGTATTCTGGCGTCCGGTGCTTGCAGTCGATTACCTCAGACACAAATGATAGGCGCTTCACCTCCCAATGCGCGGGGATATGGCCGAGCCAATCGGTGCCGCTGTCTTTTATGGGAGCGGAGGGATTGAGGCCCTTGGTGACGGCTTGAGTGATTATCGTCTGCCGCTTTTCGACGAGGTGCTCCAGCAACGCCCGCTTCTTTGCGATCAGTCCGTCGATCTGCGCCGTTTTTCTATCCAGAAAGGCGGCGATGCGCTTCTGGGTTTCGCGCGGAGGCAGAGCGAATGGAGCAGCCTTCACTTTCTCGGCGGTGAAGTGAGCAATTGTCGCCACGTTGCAAATCAGGTCTACATATCCGGCCAGCTTCAAGAAAGTGAACCAGTAAAACAGGTAGCGACTATCGACCCTATTCCGGTCCAAAGATCGCACCCGATTGATAGCATTCTGAAAATAATATTCCCCCTCCGTATCGAAATGGGCTGTGCGTCCAGCATCGCCTCCTTCGCTAACAAGAACGTCGTTGCGCTTGAGGAGAAATTTTTCTTTTTCGTGGGGTTTGATCCACATTGTGAATTGATGAGACAGATCAACGCCGCCACTTTTTGAAATGCTGATTGCGCGTAAATAGGGCAGCAACTCGTCCTCAGCTCCGCTGGGATCGGACTGGAGCATTTTACCAAGTTGCACTTGGCAGTATTTCGATACGGAGGATCGTGTCCAATCGGGTGGAGTAGAAATGTCGAAACTCACGCCACCAAACCCTTGAGCAAGCCAGCGATCTCGCCTTCCAGCGCCGTAATTTCCGCCTCAATCTCGCCCAGCGGGCGCGGCGGTTTGTAGACGTAGAAATGCCGGTTGATCGGGATTTCATAGCCGATCTTGGTCTTGCTGTAATCGACCCAAGCATCGGGGACGTGCGGCAGCACTTCTGCATCGATATAGGCGTCGATCGCCGGCCGCATCGCCTTCACCAAATCGTCATTGGGCATGTCCGGCCCGAAGTTCATCGGTAAGGGCAGCGCGGTGCCGGGCGGCAGCGGGATATTCTCGGTATCGCGCAACTCACTGTCCGGCTCCGGCCGGTCCTTGCTGTCGTGGCAAATCGCTGCCGTCGGATCGCGCTCGCCCAGTGCGGCGAAGATCGCCTTCTTGATCGGCGTGGGCAACTTGAGTTTTGCGCGCTTTGCGGTAGCCTCTAACGCAGCCTCGAAGCGGTCCCGGTCCTTATACAGCCCGTCGCCTGCGAGTGTGCTGAGCAGCGCCCGTATGGCCTCCTGCGAGGCGCGGCCTTCGGCCTCTTCGGCTTCGACGGCCTTGGCGTCCTTGCGCTTCTTCGACACGGCCAGATTGACGAAGGCGGATTGCTCATCCAGCCGTGCGATCCGCTCCGCCGTCGCTTCGAAATTGAGGCGCAACGGCCGTTCGACAGTGACTTTCAGGAAGCCAAATTCCCGGTTCTCAAAGATGCGGCTGACAACGCGCTTCTCCCACGTTCCAGCCTTCTCATCTGTGCAGACGCCCGCCGTCTCTCCGTCCTGATAGTTGCCGTAAATCCTGGTCAGCTGGTCGATATGGCCGCCCGGCTCATCGGACAGCTCATTGCGCTTGTTGTTTAGGCTCTTCTTCATCTTGCGGAAGAAGCGGGTGCCGTCGATGAGCTGAACCTTGCCGCGTCGCTCTGGCGGCTTCCGGTTCGTGACAAGCCAGATGTAGGTGAAGATGCCGGTGTTGTAGTAAAGCTGATCGGGCAGCGCGACGATCGCGTCGAGCTGGTCATTCTCGATTATCCAGCGCCGGATATTAGACGGGCCGGACCCCGCATCGCCGCTGAATAAGGGCGAGCCGTTGAAGATGATTGCGATCTTGGACCCTTCGCCGCCCTTGGCCGAGCTGGGGTGCATCTTCGACATCATATGTTGAAGGAAGAGCAGTGAGCCATCGTTGATCGCGGGCAGACCCGCACCGAACCGGCCGGAGAAGCCCAGCTCCTCCGCTTCCTTGGCGACGATCTTCTGTTGGTCCTTCCACTCCACGCCAAATGGCGGATTGGCGAGCATGTAATGGAATTTCTTTTCTGGGAAACCGTCGAACGTTTTACCGTCGCCCAGCGTGTCACCAAGGACGACATTGTCGGTATCCTCATCTTTGATGAGCATGTCCGAACAGCAGATCGCCCAGCTTTCGTCGTTATATTCCTGTCCGTAGAGGCCCAGATTGGCCTTGACGTTGCCAGCCCGGATTGTCTCTTCCGACACGGATAACATACCGCCGGTGCCACAGGCCGGATCGTAAATCTCGCGGTAGACGCCCGGTTTGTAGACATCCTCCTCGCCCGTGTAGACGAGGTGGGTCATCAGGCGGATGACCTCGCGCGGTGTGAAGTGATCCCCGGCCTCTTCGTTCGCCTGCTCGTTGAACTTCATGACAAGATACTCGAACAGGTATCCCATCTGGAGATTGTCGATGCCCGCATCGGGATGCAGATCGACATCCGCCATCGCTTTGACGATGTTGAAGAGGCGGTTGCTGGCGTCGAGCTTTTCGATTTGCTCGCTGAACTTGAAGCGATCGAAGATGGCGCGGGCGGTTTCCGAAAAGCCGTTGATATAGGCAACGAGGTTTGGCGCGATGTTCTCGCTGTCGTCCAGCAGCTTGGAGAATGTGTAGGGGCTGGTGTTGTAGAGCGGCTGGCGACGGCGGGCCGGATCGACAATCTTGCTCAATAGCTTAGGGATCGCACGTTCGGGCGTTCCGGCCGCAATCAGGCGCGCATGTTCTGCGACTACGGCGTCCTTGGTTGGCTCCAGCACGCAGTCGAAGCGCCGCAGCACGACCATCGGGAGCATGACGAGACGGTATTGCGGCGGCCGATATGGGCCGCGCAGTCGGTTGGCGATTTCCCAGATTTTGCCCGCGATGGCTTTGTGAGTTTCAGTGAGCACATTTCCCCCAATCGGGTTCGCATGTGCCAATTGAGCGAGATTAAGTCACGCCCTCCGCTCAAAAATTTCTCGCAGCGGCTTGCCCTCGTGAGACACTCTCTCCCGCTGGCAGTATTGTCTCACTGGGCCCATCCAACGCCCAATGGGACAAAGTCTCATCACGTCTAGGGATCAAAGAGACAGCCGCCGTGGAAGGTCTCGCCCAGAAAGGGGCATTGCCTGCCGCTCAGCAGCGGTGAACGGCAGATAGGGGTGGTTAGCGGACTGTCAGATTTAGGATCGCCGTTTGCGGAAAGCGGACCATATGAGTTTTTGGATCGACCAAATAAAAAATACAGGCCAGCCAATTGCACTGACGCCATAAATTCCAAGGAACGCATAAGTTACAATTGGAAACCGAGAGAGTTCCTCATGCGCCATGACCATCGCAACTGAGCAAACCACAAACAGCAGGGCGGTAACGCCAAAAATCATCAACTCTTGCTTCAACGACATAACGAAAACTTGCTGCGAATGTCGTCAAAGTCAACGTCGGCTTTTGGCGTCGCCAGAGCTAAAGCTGAACGGCAAAAAATGGTTGCTTTGCGACCGGCCGCTTTTCAGTCCGTATTAGGCAGGTGATACAGTTCGGGCTGGCGCGCACTGCACCAGCAGGTAGGCTGCTACCAGCATAACAGCGGGAGGTTGAATTGCTGGTAGGATATTGCCGCAGCAGCACATCAGAGCAAATTGCGGGGCTGGAGGCTCAGGAGAGGCAACTTCTTGCAACGGGTTGCACAAAGATAATGCGTGAAATGGTGTCGTCGGTCGCGGTTCGTCTGCAACTGGATGCTGCATTGGATTTTGTCCGTGAGGGCGATGTGTTCGTCGTAACGCGGCTTGACCGGCTTGCCCGATCCACCACCGATCTTCTGAGCATCGTTGGAAAGCTGGAGGCCAAAGGCGTCGGCCTGCGCATACTCGATTTCGGCGGCTCTGAAATGGACACGAAATCTCCCAGTGGCCGGATGCTTCTGACCATGTTTGCCGCCGTTGCAGAGTTCGAGAGGTCCGTGATGTTGTCCCGGCAGAGGGACGGTATCGCAAAAGCAAAGGCTGCTGGGAAATATCGGGGCAGAGCGCCCACCGCACGCGCTAAGGCTCAGCAGGTGCGAGCTATGAGGGATGCAGGGGCGGGAGCGTCCGAAATTGCTGCTGCCCTCGGTATCGGTCGCGCCTCGGTCTACCGGGTGCTTGCGAAAGTCGTGGCATGACGTCGCCGCAAGAACATTTCGCTGATTTGACCGCGCTGCTTGAAGACCTTCATGGACTGGCAGTCGAGGGGCAGCATCCCGATCTTACCGAGGACATCAGCAAGGCACTTTCTGTCAGCCTCACGGCGGGTCTGACACAGGGTAAGCGGCAGATCGCCGCGATCCGAAAATTACCGTGGTCTGTCGCCTGACCGTGCATCGTGGATGGTGCCGCTCTTGGTATAATGGCTGGTCGCCGGAAGAACGGCAGGTGACAATACCGATCCAACGGGCGGCCTTTCGCGACGGCTTTATTGCTCGCCCGACAAGTTGTTCGATATGCGGCTTTGACACTCCGCCCACGCCCGGCGCGATAACCCTGCATCTGGAAGACTATTCTTCCCCGCTGACGGGCATTGGATGCTGCGGAAGATGCCATCAGTTGCTCCACGCGCGGTTCGTTCGACCTGAGCACTGGCTGCGCCTTCTTGACAGGCTTAATCATTTTGGTTGGGCCAGAAATCTGACGCTTTGCCCCCTGTCGCAATGGCAGCCTTTCGCGCATACCTATCCGTTGTGGTCGGCCAGTCATTTGCAGGACTAATATTGTCTGCAAGAGACGAGGTCGATCCTTGAAGGCAAGTCGGGAGCGCATCTAGTGGGGCGGAAAAGGAGAGAAAGCGGGGCGCTTGAGATTGCAACCGCCGAAGAGAGGTTCCTACAGTCCGAGGCCGATGGAAATCCAGACTACCGCCTTGTAGCGCTTGCCATCGGTGAACATCCATTTTCCCCTCCAACGTGGGCAATGTTAGCCTGCATTGAATTGCGGGGACGAACGCATAGAGCTGCGATAAGGGGTTTTGATGATTTTTCGTCGGGCCACGCCATGCGGAACATCTTGGATGAGATCGTTCGATTTTATCTGAAAGCAGAGGATTTCCACACAGCGGCCCTGCGAAAACGTGAGGAAACTTTGCAGGTTTCGGCGCGGGTAGACGTTAATCCTCTTCAAACGCGCTATAGGGCTCCTCCGTTTCGGCAGGCGGTTATCGCAGCCTGTCGCCGCCTTGGTGTTCGCTTGGACAAAATCGGCGACCCTGATGACGATTGGCACAAAGATGTTCGGCGGGCTTGGGATTATGAGCAGCAGCATGACGCTCTGAGGTCCAAAGTCGGCGGAACCGGTGTTCCTACATTGGACGAGACCTATTATGAACTGCGGGGATGGAATGTTACCCGCCGAATTAAGCGCGTGATCGAAGAAGTCATGGCGTTAGAATGTGATTTCCCGGCTGATATTGAGAAGGCGCTTTGGATTTTGCGCGAGATGAAGAAGCGGGGAAATCCGTGACATTTTCGGCTGTATTGTTGTCACGGAGATTTTCGTAGCTGGCCGTTAAGGTGCCTTCCATAGACAAACGGAGGCATAGACGGACATGACGGACCAAACGCAACTCGCTGGAACCCTGTTAACCAGAACCGAGGTTGCCGGACTTTTGGCCGTCACTCCGCGCACCCTATACCGTTGGGAACTATCAGACAGGGGACCGCCCAGCATCAAGGTTGGCAGAGCTTCCTATTACAGACGCGAGACGCTGGACGCGTGGCTATTGAGCTTGGAAGGCGTCAGTCCCGTTGCAACAGTTGCAAGGCGTAAAGCATGACGCTCCAGCATCAGCGACGCTATGCCCGGCGGCTCCTTCAACAGATTGGTCGGCGTAGCCTCACGCGAACAGAACCCATATCTGCCGGTCAGCTTGCGCGCGAGACGGAACGGTATCTCATGTCTCATGCTGTCCAATCTGCCGTGCTGTATGACATCTGGTATGAGCAGGGGAACGTGCCAATAGCAATTGAGCGGTGGTCAGCCCGTCAGCAGTGCCGGAATACTCCTGCGGATTACAGACGGATACGGCGACGCCCGGTCGAGTGGCATCCGAAAGCACGAAGCACGTCTGGCTATCGCAAGATTTGCTCCTTCGAGGTTGCCGTAAAGATGTGGCATGTCATGGCCCGAGAACTTATCTGCGCCCAGCATCGTCCGCGACCGCATATTGGCGACTGGAAGGGTAGAGGGCGGCATAGACAAGTTCGCGATCTGATCGCAGCCATCGTCTCGCCTGAACAAGCGGTGGTGGTCGCCGACATCCGCCATGCTTTTGAAAGCGTCAACGCCGAAGCGATTTACGAAATTCCCTACCTGCCCGAACAACTGATCCGTGGGGCCATCGACCACCGGACCCATAGGTTCGTGCGCAGGGAGCGAAGCCACGAGCAGGTGAATAGAGTATCACCTGATGCAGTGGACATGTCAAAAATGGTCCCGTCCGGTTTAATGGAGGGTTCACCCGCGTCGAACGCGATATTCGCGGTGTTTTTGGATGATCTGCCGGATCAATTGGACGCGACCATACAGGTTTTCGTCTATTGTGATAACATCATTCTGCTTGCACCAAATATGTCGCAGGCCCAGCGGGCACATAACTCTCTGGCTGTGTATCTCTCCGGTCATCGAGCGGGGCCATTTTTGATGAGCGAGGAAAAGGTGCAAAGTGTCACGGACGAGTTCCAGCATCTTGGATATTCGCTTCGCTTGCGTGATCAGGTGGAAGTCGGCCTGTCATTGAAAAACTGGGACAAGTTGGCAAATAGGGCTGAGGGCCGGTGTACGGAGGAAGACATTGAAGGATGGCTTGCATCCTCTTTTCCGCTCATCCGTGGCGCGCCGCTTGAGATAGCTTGCGAAAACAACGGCTGGGCGTCGGCAACAACCTTGAAAGAGGTAATCTCTCTCAATCAAGCAAGTCGCTCAAGCTGACGCCCAGTGCGCTTGCTATGCGGGTGGCGACGCTGATGGTTGGGTTTCTTTGACCGGAGCGTTCAAGTGACGAGATATAGGTGCGGTGAACGCCCGCATCCTCGGCAAGCTGTTCCTGCGATTTATCTGAGGCGCGCCGCAATCGTCTCACGTGAGCCGCGAAACGCTTGCATAGCTCGGCATCTGCCTTCTCGATTTCGCTCTGGTCCATACAGACCATCGGCCAGCCGAGCAGCAAATTTTCCACAGCCAAAAGAGTGCAAAACGAATACTACTAGATGCATATTGCTTCTTTTTATGCTCTAATCTCTCTGGCTAAGTTCAAGGGGATAGTGATGCTAAGTAGTAAAAGAGCATGGCAGATTGTGCTCGTCGCCATGGCCGGGGCAGCCGCTCCCGCCGAAGCGCATTGGCAGTATAGTCGATGGGGCATGACGCCGGATCAGTTGATCACCGCCAGCGCAGGTGCTGCGGTCCAAGGCTCCGGAGCAACATCTGCTCAAGGAAACGCGGTGATGGGCGCTCAGGGGCGTTATACTACGGGAATATATAACTTCGACGCCGATTTTTGGTTCGGCGCATCAGGGCTTTCAATGGTTAGCCTGAAATTGCGCGACAACGTCCAATGCCTCGGGCTGCAACGTGATTTGCTGGCGAAATATGGAGAGCCGGTCGAAAAGACTGGCGGGGCGGTTCAGCGCCGCATGTGGCCTGACAAGACGGCCAATAACCGCGTGGTTCTGATCACGACTGACCTGAACTTCTGCGAGCTTCAATATGCTCCATTGGTCTCCGGGGCCGGTGCCGGGCTGTAAGCGAGCGTATCCTAATATTGGCCCCGAGGACGTGCCCGACGTTTCGCTCGTCTAGACGCACTGTCCGGCCTCGACAGAACTCCAACTTTGTTGAAAGCATTATGAGCAACGAACTCAGCACGAAGCCCGGCGTGGATGCAGCAGTGGCGTCCCCAGATATCGAGCAGAGGCGGCGGGAGGCCCCACCTCGATGGTTACGCATTGTCGGCTGGCTATGGTTCGTGAATGGGGCATTTGGGGCAGTAGCTTCTGCGGCGCTCGGATATGGACTTGCTGCCCTGTGCTATGCTGCGTCGGGCGCTATGGGGCTACCGCCGCTTTGGCCATGGCTGAAGCGCAAGGGCTTCGATTGGACAGTTAAGCGTCGGACGCTGTTTGGAGCATCCGCGCTGGTTATGGCGTTTATAGCTGGCGCGCCGGATCGGCCCACGAAATCCGCCAATATGCCTCGCAAAAGCACTAGCACGGCCGCTGAGGCAGGCCCGGCAAAGCCAAAGCGGATCAGCACAGCCGAACGGAAGAAAGCCGAGGTGGAGGCAGGCAAAGCCATGGAGCGAGAGAATAAGGCCAAGATCGCATCCCGTCTTGCCGACGTCGAAACCCTCAATGAGCGTGATTACGAAAGCCGATTGGATTTTTGGAAGGAGATCACCGCGCTCGCTCCTGCGAACACCGAATATGCCCGAAAGCGGGATGAATTGGCAGCGCAGCTCAAAAAGCTCGAATACCTTCGACAAAGTCCAGAGTTGGGCATGAGCGTTGAGAAGGTGGCGGGCCGCAAGGAAGCGTTTGGCAACATATTGATTATTGACATCACGTTGCGGAACGATGCGCTCTCGAACCTCAAGGACTTCACAATCACCTGCGAGAGCCGAGGGCCATCTGGCACGGTCACGGATACCAACACCCGCGTCCTCTACGAGATAGTGGATGCGCGGAAAACGAAGACGTTCAGAAAGCTCAACATGGGGTTCGTCAACAAGCAGGCAACGAAGCTGGGCTGTCGCGTTGATGCTGCGAGCATTGCCTGATCGGCGTGTGGGGCGGGTCGGCGGGAGTGTAGGTTGTAGATGCAACCGGGAGGGGCAAAATATAACTCTCTGATTTGCTACAAAAAATGCTACAAAAATTTTTGGATATCTAAAACAAGTCATTGAAAAATAACGGTCGTATCGAGATGGTGTAGTTTCCCACCCTCTCCGCCATTCACCGCCGATTGCCGCATACAATAGCCCATGTGCCGCCGATCACCGCATGTCCGCCGTGTGAGATAGCAAGGCGTCGTTTCTGCGCTTCAGCCCGTTATGTCTTGAAGTTCAGCGACGTCAGCTTCCGACGTTTGCCCTGGATCGCAAGTATGTCAGCCTGGAGCTCGAAGCCGCCGCTCGAGGAACGTCACGTAGCATCAATATTCAAGCTACCTGGCGGCTCCGTAGCTATCATCACAAAGGCCTTGGTCGCCGGGGTTGGCTCGCAGACCGCCAGAGACAGTTCGAAAGCGGCTTCCGGCTCGGCTATTGCGCGATATGCAATGCGATCCGGCCGAAAGCCCGCCATGCTCTCCGGGACGATGGACACGCCTGCGCCGACCGCGACAAGCGACAGGACAGCATGCATGCCATGCGCCTCCTGCATGATCCTCGGCGCAAAACCGGCGTCTGTGCACAAGCGGATCACCTGAAGGTGGAAGCCACGCCCCTCGATCATCGGCCATAGAATGAATGCTTCATCCGCAAGGTCCGCAAGCGTCAGCCTCTCTTGCCTCGACAGGGGATGGTCAATCGGCAGGGCCATGCAAAGCCGGTCATGATCGAAGCCGTGCAGTTCGATCCCCTCCGCATCGGCCAGTGGGGGAATGATGATCGCGGCATCCAGCGTTTCGTTCAGAAGACCGACGATCTGGGTTGCCGTGGTCGCCTCTCGCAATTCCAGGCGCACATCAGGCCGCGCCTGACGAAACGCTCTTACCGTATCGGGCAATCGCCCATAGAGCGCGCTGCCGACATAGCCCAGCCGGACAAGGCCGGTGTGGCCGACTGCGGTGTCCTGCGCCATGCGGATTGCGTAATGCGCCTGACGAAGCGTCTCACGCGCTTCACGGAGAAAGGCATGACCTGCGGCGGTCAGGCCCAGAATCCGGTTGCCGCCACGCTCGATCAGAACGACGCCCAGATCCTCTTCCAACCGTTTGATCGCAACCGTCAACGGTGGCTGGGACATTCCGAGGCGGTGAGCCGCCCGATGAAAATGCTGCTCCTCCGCGACGGCGACGAACTGCTCCATCTTGCGCAGGTCGATCATGCCGCGGCCCGACGCAAGCGGCGCTTGTGATATATCATGCATATCGTAATATACCTTATTCAATATTGGACGTATCGTAGCGCTTTGGCCATCCTCCGCGCAATGAAGGAGGCCATGATGAGCCAGATGGATTTTCGCGGACGCACTGTCCTCATAACCGGAGCGGGCCGGGGCTTGGGCCTCGCCTATGCGAGAGCGGTCGGAAAGCTCGGCGCGACTGTTCTGCTGCACGATGTCGGCGCGGATACGGATGGAACCGGAACCGAGCCGGCGATTGCGGAAAACGCCGCCGCAAGCCTTTCCATCGAAGGGATCACCGCGCACCCCTTCCACACCCCCATAAACACGCGCGATGATTGCCATACACTGGTGCGCAATTGCCTGGCTGTAAACGGACGCCTTGATGCGGTGATCCATAATGCCGGCTGGGTGGGCTACGAGCGGATCGAGGATTTTCAGGATGCCTCCTTCGACCACATGATGACGGTCACGGCGAAGGCGCCGCTATGGATCGCGCAAGCCGCATGGCCCGGCATGCGGGAGGCTGGCTATGGCCGGATCGTGGTGACGACCTCCTGCCGCGCTCTTTATCCGCAATATGTCCAGAAGGGTCTTGCTTCCTACGCCGCCGCCAAGATGGCCGCCGTGGGCATCATGAATGTGCTTGCGGACGAAGGGGCTGCGCACGGCATTATCGTCAATGCGGTTTCTCCGGTTGCGAAGACCCGGATGTGGGGTGTGGAGGGCGAACCGGACGAACTGAAGCCCGAAGCCGTCGCGCCGGGTGTAGCCTTCCTTGCCTCCGCCGCATGTTCAGAAGGGGGCTGGATATTGCGGGCCGCGAACGGGCAGTTCCATGCGACTCGCGTAGTTGAGGCCGAGGGGGTGGATTATCCGCGCGACCTGCGCGCGGTACATGCCGGCACTCCAGCCGCCGTGGCTACGGCATGGGACCGGATTACGGTCCTTGCGCGGGAGCCTCGGTCATGACCGCCGCCCCCGATTTCAAGATTGCAGTCAGAACGAACGCGATCATTGGCGAAAGTCCCATCTGGAGCGCGCGGCGCAACCGGCTGCTGTGGGTCGACATAATGGGCGGGCAGGTCCACAGCTACGACCCGGCAACCGGGCATGATGACGTCATCGACGTTCCGGGCAATGTCGGCCTGCTGGCAGAGAGCGCCACGGGCCAGATCGTTCTGGGCCTCGGCTGCGAGCTGGCAAGCCTTGGAGCGGATGGCCGCATCGAACGCTTCGCACGCGCTCCAAATGCCGATCAGGCATTCCGGTTCAACGACGGGAAATATGATCGCCAGGGTCGCCTGTGGACCGGGCTAATGAACAAGGAAGGACAGAAGGGCGTCGGCATCCTTTACCGGTTCGATCCGGATGGAACGTGGCATATAGCCGATACCGGCTTCGATCTGCCCAATGGCCTGGAATGGAGCCGGGATGGCCAAACACTCTATTACACGGACTCGCGCAAGGGGGAGATCTACGCCTACGACTTCGATCCGGCCACAGGCGAAATCAGCAACCGCCGCCTGTTCTACGGCATGGACCCCAAAGAGGGAAAGCCCGATGGCTTGACGATGGACAGTGCCGGCCATCTTCTCAGTGTTCTGTTCGACGGATCGGCCATCGCCCGCATTGCTCCTGACGGCTCTCTTGAGCGTCTGATCCCTCTCCCTGTGCCGCGCCCGACGAGTTGCTCTTTTGGCGGCGGTGGCCGGACTTTGTTCGTCACCACGGCCCGGATCGGTCTGACAGACGAACGCATTGCCTGCGCTCCGGCCTCAGGGGCGCTTCTGGAAGTCGATTATGAGGAGGCGGTATGATGAAGGATAACCATCTGTCTCGCCACGATGAAAGTGGCGAAACCCGATGCGAATGTCAGCTTGGCCACGACAGTTGCCGAAAAGCCTTCAACAGCAGAATGGCTGGTTCCGAAGGCAGAATGGACGCAGGCCCACTCCTCAGTTTTGGAGGGCTATAGCGTAGCTGTAGTTCTCGGTTTCATCGGTTTCGGCCCGCCAGTCTCTCATTAGGTCAGGTGACGGAATGCGTCCCCCCCTTATGTCGGGTTGTCGCGTTNTCAGCCGCTTCGCAATGGCTCAGAACCGCGCCCGTGGATCTTCAGGGAGACTGCGGGCGGCTCGGTCTCGACTGACGGGCTCTATGATTTCCCGCTGGCGCGGCCTGACCGGTTCGACGCTGGCGGAGCGACACTCATCACGACTGCGGGCCGCGGCGCGGCGCCATTCGGCAGATCGCGGCGATGGGGCACCGTCCCTCTCGCCGCCATCCCTCGCTAATCAGCCATCGAACCTCGGCGCCTTGTCGAAGTCTGCCTTGCCGAACGGCTTGTCGGTGAAGAGATAACCATAATAGAAATCGCGCAGTCGTTTGTGGAACGCCCGGATACGATCTTGATAGGCCAGTTGCGCCTGCATGTCGGTCTTTGCCAGCCGCGTCAGCACCGCCTGCACGCCTACCGAAGGCAGCAGCCAGCCGATGGTCCTGGCCGCCGCATCGCGTGTCTCTATGCCACGGCGATAGGCGTCAACCTGCTGCGCGACGCTTTCGTCACCCACCTGGTGGAAAGCGAAATACCATTTATAATGGAAGGCGTCGGTGAGGGGCGGGCTGTCCTGCCATTCGGGATGGCCGGCGTAGAAAGCGCGCATCGTCGCGTCGCGCGGGATGTCCCAGGCGCGGTTCACCGCTTCGCGCTGGGCTAGCGTCAATTCCACCCCCTGACCCACCGGGACGGCTTGGTTGATCGCGACATGGGCAAGTGTCGGCAAGACCAGCGTCAGCACCAGCCACAGCCCCGCCAGCGTTGCCGCATTGGCGACCGATGACCAGCGCAGGCGGCCGATGAGCAGTGTCACGCCGATCCAGAAGGCGAGGTAGAACGCGGTCAGTCCCAATACCGCCAGAAACAAGATGCCCGGCACATGCGACAGGATCGCCCCGATCGTCAGCGGCGTCCCCAGCGCCACGAACAGCAGACCGCCGCGTAGCGCAACCCGGCGCGCCCAAAGGTGCCGGCCGGACCCGGCGATCGCGTCCAGCATCCGCAGGCGGCCCGCTTCCCGCTCGCCCGACACCATGTCGTGGAACAGGGCGATCACGAACAGCGGGGTCAGATAGACCAGCACGAAGGCAAAATCGAAACGGCCAGGCAGCGCCAGTTCGGGATTGAACGCTTCGCCGTCATATAGCTGCGCCTCCAGCCCCAGCGCGCGGACCCGCAGAATATAGGGGGCGACGTCGCGCAGGCCGAGCGCGGCGAAGGCCAGCGGCGCAGGCGTATCCCATGTGGCATGGAAGCTGTAATAGGCGGCGTTGCCGGCATCCTTGGTCTTGTCCACCCATGCGGCGATGCTGGCGGTGTCCTGCGCCTGTTTAGGCTGGATACGGGCGATGACATCGCGCTGGCGGGCGATTTCGGCCATGCCCGCCGCCACGGCGGCGATCGACAGCAGGGTGACCAGCAACAATGTCAGCACCGCCATGCGCGATCGCAGCAGCAGGCGCAGTTCGTGGGCGATCAGGGTCATGGACGGGCTTTCTGAAGATGACGGACGACGGGCATCAGCGCCAGCGCGGCGGCGATCAGCCATGCGATCAGCAGGCCAAGGCCGGGCAGGCTGGCCTTCACCAGGTCGGCGGCGCTGGCGGGCTGGAACCGGAATTGCGGGATGGCATGCCAATGGTCGGCGGAAATGCGCTTGCGCTGGTCGGCGCCCGCGTCGCTCGCGGTGTCATTCTGGTAGCTGACCGCCTCCGCCTGGAGCCGGTTCAGGCGCTGCACCATGTCGTAGCGATAGGCTTCCGCCTGCGAGAGAAAGCGGCGATGACCGGCAAGGTCCGTGCCCGCAGCCGCCATCGAAACGCGTTTGAGGGCGATGGCGGGGCTGACGATACCGAAACCGTCGTACAGGCGGCTCTGGTCCGCCTGGATGGCAAAACTGCGGTTGGCATAGTCGTCGAACAGGCCCGATGTGAGCGCCTCGCCTTCGAGCGCAAGCAGCCCCTTGTAATTGACGGGCAGGTCTTCGACGCGAGTGACGCCGTAGCGGCGCAGTGTCCTTTCCTTGAACGCGGTGAAGAACGGATCGTCGGGATTGTGGCTGTCGCCCAGCCTGTGCAAATCCTGCGCAATGGCGATGTCGGTTTCAAGCCGCGTCGGCAGCGCATGCGCCTGCGCCGCGATGTCGGGCGCGACGCGCGGCGCCAGGATCACCAGCACCGCCCAAAGCGCCAGTAGCGCGAGCAAGGCGTCCCGCCCGCGCGGCGCGAGCGCGGAGACCAGAATGACGATGATCGTCCACAGGCACAGATAAGCGGCATAGCCAAGCGCGATGACCAGCATCGGCCCGGCCGAAGCGCCCGGCTGTCCGGCTATAGCCAGAAAGGTGATCATGGCCGGCAGCCCGACCAGCGCGGCGATGCTGCCCAGCGCCAGCAGCTTGCCCGTGACAAGCGATCGGGCCGATACGCCCTGGACCAGCATCTGCCGCAAAGTCCCGCGCTCCCTTTCGCGCGCGATCGCGCCATAGCCAAGGAAGATGAGCAGCAGCGGCGCAATCACCTGCAATATGAAGGCGGGGGTCAACTGGCCAAAACGCACCAGCAGCGAGGATTGGCGTATATCGCCGAAATTGGCGCTATTCTGTCGGTGGCCTTCCAGGAACATGGCGTTGCCCGTGAAGGCGTCGACGCCCGGATCAAAGGCGGCAAGCGGTCCGAGCGGACGAAAGATGAAATTGCCGAAATGCACCATCCGATGCGGATGCCTGTCGGGCTGCGCCTCGAACGCCTCGGCAGCCTGGGCCTGGAACCGGGCGCGGGTTTGGGAAATCGACTGCTGGTGCGACCAGCTGATGAGCGCGGCGGCCAGGGTCAGCAGGACGAGCAGCCCAAAGGCGATGACGGCGACGCGATTGCGCCGCATCAGCCGCAGCTCGTCTCGCGCAATCAGCGTGACCGGGCTCATGCGACGGCGACCTCGCGCGTGAATTTGCGATGCAGCGCGCGCACGTCGAACCGCTCGGGCGGCTGCGCGCAGGCTTCATCGACGATGCGGCCGGCATCCAGGAAGCCGATGCGATCGGCGATGTCGGCGGCCGACAAAAGGTCGTGCGTCACCATCAGCACCGCTGCGCCCCGGCGCGCGACATCGTGGACAAGGCGGTTGAAATCGGCAGTGGCGCGCGGGTCCAGACCCGATGACGGCTCATCGAGCAGCAGCACCGGCACTTCGCGCAGCAGGGCGATCGCAATCGCGACCTTCTGCCGCATCCCTTTGGAAAAGCCCGACAGGCGCTTGTCCCATGCCTCGCGTTGCAGGCCGGTTGCCTCGAACGCCCCCTCAATGTCCTGCATGCCGGGCTGGCGTCCGGCCAGCGCCAGCAGATAGGCGGCATTTTCCCGGGCGTTCAGATGCTCGTACAGCGCGACATTTTCCGGGACATAGGCGATTTGCTCGCGCGCCCGATCCGGCTCCGCCGCCGGATCATGTCCGGCGACCAGCACCGTACCGCTGTCGGGCCGCGCAAAGCCCAGCAATGTCGACATGGTGGTCGATTTGCCCGCGCCATTGCCGCCCAGCAGCGCATAAATCTCGCCTGGCTCGACATGCAGGGTCAGGCCGCGCAGCACAGGCTGACTGCCGTAGGATAGATGAACATCGGACAAAATAATGCGCTGGCCGGTTGCGGTCAGGGGCATGGGACAAGGCTCCTTGGCTGTTGGTCACGAGCATTTCGCGATGGCAGCCTCATGTCAATGGAATGGTATAACATTTTTATTGACGGGGGCGACCCGTCGGCCATAGGGGCAGCCGCGCACGATATTGGGCTGGTCCGATCAGGGGAAAATCATGTCGATCACAACAACGCCGCGAAAGCGGGCTGCGTCCTCATGCGCCTGGGGCCTGCGCCATCTGACCGTGGCGACGCCTCTCGCGGCCTTGCTTGCCGCCGCCTCCGCGCAGGCGCAGTCGGGCGATGCCCTGCACCATCTGCCGGACGGCCAAGGGGCCATCACGGTGACCGGCGTGCGCCAGGCCTATCGCGGCGATTTTCAGCTCCGCGAAATTCCGCAGGCCATCACCCAGATCGATGGCGAAACATTGCAGCAGAACAATATTGTGCGCCTG
>NZOF01000168.1 GCA_002695185.1 Erythrobacter sp. | reverse complement strand
CGCCCAGATACCCGCGATGCTCAGTTGGGACGGCACCAGCCAGCCGGTGGAGGTGCGAAACATCTCCATCTATGGCGCGCTGGTCGTGGGCGCATGGCTCCCGGTCGTGGGCGATCGCGTGACGCTGATCGCCGATCGCCTGGAAGTGTGCGGCACGGTGATCTGGAACGGCCCGGACCGTTGCGGCCTGCTGCTGAGCCACGCCGTCGACCCGCGCGCGATCATCGGCGAGGCGCATGTCTCCGACACTCAAGATGCACCGATCACCTTGCGCGAGGTGTCGCCGGGGCAATATGCGTGAAGGCAATCACAACGAAAATAGGGGCCAGCGGCGATCGAGGACCGCGCTTGCCATGTCCTTTCACGCTGAAGTGACGGACTGACAGCCGTCACCTGAGATCGGCGTTATCCCATGCCTTCGAAACGGCCGGAAACGAGGAAGGCCAAGTCCCAGAAAATCGTGCTTTCTGTCGCTCGATATTCGGCCTCGAGATGCTCAGCGAGCAAATCCAGATCCGTCTCATCCTGACCGGCAACGCCGCGCTCGATCATGCGCGGCAGCATCATGCGCATGAGCGTCGGCAGGAAAGAGGTCTCTCCGGGCTGTATGAGCACGCCCTCGCTGCGCGCATGCTCGATCGCGAAGCCAGCTTCGCGTATCAACGGCATGAGGCGATACCCGAGCGCTACATCCCCTTGTTCGGCAGCGACGGTGTCCCACATCATATTGTAGCATTGGCGATGCACCGGGAGGGCTTGCGTACTGCTCGGCAGATCGGCGCGGGCATGTTCCTGGACCGCCAGAATGGCCCCGGATTTTGCCAGCCGCGCCAGCTGGACCAGCGTTGCCGCGGCATCGGGAAGATACATCAGCACCCGCCGGCCAACTATCGCGTCGAACAGGCCAAGATCGGGCATTTCTGCGCTCAGATCGACGGTCTGGTATTGGATGGGGGCGACATTCCCGACGGCCGGTACGGCGCGTGCCGCTGCCAAGACGCCTTCGCTCCTGTCGATACCGACGATCTCGCCTTCAGCGCCCACCAGTTCCGCCATGACCCGACTGAGATCGCCATTTCCACATCCGACATCAAGCACGCGCATCCCCGGAGCGATACCGATACCGGAGAAAAAGCGAACGCTTGGTGCGTTGGCGGGATTGGGCGGTGCGCTCTTGCTATGTAACATTATCTCCTGCTAGGGGATCGGCTTACGTTTGGCAAGCGCCAGCGCCTGCTTGAATGCCGCATGCAGCTTGGCAGCGGCGGCCCGACATATCGGACCACTCAACTAGGGCGGGGGAAAGTGAACTGGCGGACAGGGTGGGATTCGATGTTGCCCCCATTGGCGACGTTAAACATTGGTTTTGCCTTCCTTGATTTTGATCGATGCCCCCGAGGATGATCCCGTCAGGAAGGCGGGCGGCGGGTGTTTTCGGCGACCCAGGCGAGGATTTCGGAGCGTAGCCAGCCCACGCTGCCCGGACCGATTCGGTAGCGGTCGGGAAAGATGCCTTTCCCGATCCAGCGGTAGATCGTGGCCTTGTCCTTCGGCACGATCTCGCGGACCTGCTTGAGGGTCAGCAGCCGGTCGTCCGGCGCGATCCGCATCACGTCGCTCATTGCATAACTCCAGTGGGTTGGCCCGCCGCGCCCGCGGCGCGCCTTTGCTTCCAGGCCGCAAAGGCCGTCGCATGTTGGGGACAGAGGTCCTTGTCCGGCGCCGGGCTGGTGGCGCAGCGCTGGCAGATCGGCTTGTCGCAGGTGCCGCTGCGGCGCGCAGGCACCTTCCAGTCACATAGCTGGGTCGCTCTGGCACCGCAGGCGCAGCGCGGGCGACGACGCGAAGAACAGATGATCGCGCGGCCGCCGTCAGGCTGATTGACAAAATGGCAGGCCATCTACGCCCCCCGTCTTTCGGCGGTCTGCCTCATGATTTCGTCGGCTATCGTGATGATTTCCTCGTCTGCTCGGATATCCGATCGGGCAGCGCTCGCTTCAAATCCAATGATGCAGCCGATGTCGCCTGGACCAAGGCGCTGCGAGGCAATGGCGACAACCGCGTCCTTCCTCTCGGTCACGCACAAGTGAAGTTTCACATCGCCCGGGCGGACGTCGAACAACCATGATCGCGAACGAACGAACAGCGCACAGGGGATGCCATCCAACTCGGCTTGGGTGATAGGTGGCCGGATGAATGCCGGGACCTGGATGGTACCGATCGTTTCGTCTCTCCAAAGAAGAGGAATTCGACGGATCATATTTGACCCTCCGACGCACGCGGCCGGTGCCGGCAGCCGATGTCGCCGCGCACGCCGCATTTGAAGCAGGGGTCGCGATCGACCGGCTGGAAATCATCGGGCAGGTCGACCGGGCGAACCATGCCGCGCGCCGCGGTGCGGCCGACATATTGATGCGAGCGCGTATAGTCCTGCCGGGGCGGCAGGGGTTCGCCGTCGAGCAGCGCCCGCACCCGCGCGAGGGTGACTTCGCGCGGGTGGCTCGCCTGCGCGACATCCCGAAGCCAGCGATGGGGCGACGCTGACAAGGGCGCGATGAAGCGCAGGACGGGCAAGCCCTTGCTGCGCGCGGCGGCCTTCACCGCCGCGACAACTTCGGCGCCGTTCTCGAACTGGTGCGTCATGCCGGCACCCTCCGGCGCAGATGCTGCAGCTGCTCCACCCAGAGCGCGTCGTCGGCCGCGTCGGTATCAGGCTGGACCTTGCGGAAGGCGGTAGCGTGCCAGAAGTGGTCGTCTGGGCCTTCTTCAAAGCGCAGGAACTGCCGATCGACGAAGCTGTGTACCGCGTTGACGCGCAGCAGCTGCTCCTTCCTGGGCGCGATCGCCTTCATCCCGCAGGTGGGACGGCCGCAAGCACACCAGCGATCGTCGATGCAGACAGCCAGATCACCGACTTTCCACTCGTCGCTCATGCCGCGATCTCCTCGTCGTCGGCCGCGGCCTCTTCATAGGATGTAGTGATGATGTGCGCGGCGGCGTCGGCGTCGACCTGCAGCTGACCGGGCGTCAGATATTGCAGGACCGGGAGGCTGCCCTTGGCGGGGGCGTTGCGGATTTTCTGGGTCATGCCGCCTGCTCCTCATAGGCCCGGGCCAGGGTGCCGGGAGATTCCCGCGAGAAGCGCAGCATGGGGTGGACCCACGTCTTTACCCGGCGGAGGGCGCGGACGACGGGCGCGGACAGTTCGGAGGCCTTGAGCTTTTCCATGGCGAGATATTCGCCGTGGGAGACATGGGGGTGGACGAGCTCCAGCCGTTTCGCGCGGGGCAGCAGGTCGAGCAGTTCCTCGGTCGGCTCGACCAGTTCGTGCTGGTCGCCCTCGGTGAAGCCGGCGAGGGTGGCGAGGCGATCGTGCAGCGCGACCTGATAGCCGGGCGCGTTGGCCGAGCGTTCGAGCGCGCAGCCGACGACGATCGCTGCGACCATGGCGCGGAACCCATGGTTCTCGGCGCGGTAGGCATCGAAGGCTTCGATCAGATCCGGCCCCGCCATGCTGGGGTGCGCCTTGATCCGTTCAACCGCATATTTCCATGTCGAGTGCGCCTGGGTCGCATCGACGAAGGCTGCAGCGCCGGCGACCAGTTCATGGCGCACCGACAGGCCGGCCATGCCGCGTTCATGCGCCTGCCGGCCGGGCTGCATCATCCCGGCGGTGGTCAGGCGATCGCGCGCCAAGGACCAGACCAGATAGTCGAGCGCCAGCGGCGTATCGCCCGCCGGCACGCCTTCGGCCTGTTCGACCAGCATCGCACGCAGCATTTCGCGGCGCAGCGTTCGCATGATCTGGACGCCTTCGGCCGTCAGGCCATGCTGGTCGCGGATCGCATCGTCGGCCATGCGGCGCTTTTCCCAACCGCCGCCATTCTCGATCGCCTCCCCTGATCCTGCCAAAGGCGCGGGAGCTACCTTGCTGACGGTAATCGAATTAGGGATCGGACCAGCCGAAATGGGTTTCGTTTCCGGGGCGTCAGGCAGTTTGCGGGCGGCGGCTTCGGCCTTCTGCTTGGCCTTGCGGTCCGCCCACCAGAAGCGCAATTCGGCATCGCCATCATCGGTGACGATCAGCGTGGCATAGGCGCTCTGCGTCGGCAGGGCGATGTGCAGGCGGTCCTGCAGCTGCGCGGCCATGGCTTCGAGCGGCTCATAATGCTCGTCGATCGCTGCGATGATCTGGGCGACGGTCGCCTCGTCGAGATCCGCATCGTCGAGGGCGCCGATCGCCTGATTCTCCAGTCGCGCCATCCAGAAGCCGAGCCAAGCCTGCAGCTGCGCGTCGGCCGCGTCGGCGGGCGCGGGTTCGGCGATGATCTCGAGCGCATGATCCACGCCCTGGTCGTAATTGCCGAGCATGAGGCGCGGGGCGGCGCTTTCGAACTTCAGGGCGGCGGGGCCGCCGGCGTTGGCGACCTGCCTGCGCACGCGGGCGCGGATCGCCTCCAGCTTCGCGTCGCCCATCTGCAGCAGCAGCCCTTCGTCGGCGACGCGGCCGCGCTGGTCGGCCTGATCGGCGAAGAGATCGAGCTCGTAACGGCCGCCGGCGCCAGCATAGGCGTCGGCGCCGACGAAGCGCAGCATCTTTTCGAGCTCGCGATCGCCGACCTTGAGCAGCTTGCGGATCTCGGCCGCGCCACGCCGCCAGTCGCCGGGGGCATGGCGGCAGATCTGTTCGAAGACGTGCAGCTGCAGGGCGACATCCTCGGTCGCGCCCAGGGCCTTGGCCTGCTCCTGCCCGATCTCGCCGGCTTCCAGTGCGGCGAAGATGGTGGGGTGAAGATTGCCGAGGCGGGCCCAGCCGCGCACGATGTCGACAGTCTGGCCGTTGGTTTCGGCGATTTCCTGCAGCGACCGGCCGGCCGCGTGGGCGTGGGCGACCGCGGCGTAGACCTCATAGGAACGCAGATCGCGGCGCGGCAGGTTCTCGGCGAGGCTGAGCTCGCGCAGTTCGCCTTCGTCGCTGATGTCGGTGATGACGACGTCGATCGGGTGGTCGGCCGGCAGGCTGCCGGCGTCGATCAGCTTACGGAAGGCGCGCAGGCGGCGGCCGCCGGCGATCGCGCCCCATGTGCGCTTCTTGCAGCGCCCGTTCTTCATCGGGTGGACGGTGAGGGGGTGGAGCTGCCCGCGCTTCAGTAGGGATTGGGCGAGGCCGTCGACGGCGTTGGCGTCGGCCTGGTTGGTGCGGACGTTGAAGGGCGAGACGCATAGCGCGTCGATGGTCATCGTGGTAACGGACATCGGTCTTCTCCTGGATATGCACTCCTTCGTGCGGTCGACTACGGGATTGGATGGTGCGGACCGGGAGGGCGTAGGCCCGGTCCGCACCCGCAGCGCCTGCCGGGGCGAGCTTGGGGAAGTGGCAGACGCAGCGTCGGGGGAGGCGACCAGCAGAAGCTGGCGGCCGTCATTCGGAAATTGCGCGTCGAGCGCGCGGCATTCGACGCACGCGCAGAGGTCGAAGCGTGGCGCGTGACGCGCTTCGACGGCCGTCACAGCTCCCGCTCCTCGGGGGCGTCGATCGTCATGGTGGCGTCGCAGCAGCGCGGCCAGCCATGGCGCATGGCGCCGACCGGATCGACGCGGGTGGAGCGGCCGCAGGCGCGGCACCAGACGCGCCCGCGCTGCAGCCGGGCGTGGCTGGCGGCGAGGCGATCGTGCAGGCCGGCGCACATCATGCCGTGACCGGCGCGAACAGGATCGCGCGGACGCGGTCCTTCGTCATGGTGCGATCGAGACGGTAGGCGCGGCTGTGCACCTGGGCCACGCTGTCGCCGGCCGCGAACATGGCGCGCAGTTCGTCGGGGGTGTAGGGCGCGGCGCGGCGCGTGCTGGCGGGGTGACCGGCGGCCATGGCTACATGCCCTCCATCTGCTGCTCGATCGAGATGAGCCCGTCGATCATGCCGCGCAGGCCGCGGCGGCTCATGGCGAGCGCGATAGCCTCGCCAGTGGGCGCGAAGGGGTTGCCGCCCCAGATGGCGATCAGCGCCTTGTTGAGCTCCGGCACCGGGGCCCAGCCGAGCGCAGCGCCTTCGCAGACGGGCAGCAGCTGGAACATGCCGGCGCGAAAGCCGTCGGGGATCCAGGCGCGCCCATCGTCATCCAGCAGGATGGGAATCGAGAAGGGCGGAATCGGATCGGCCTTGATCGGCGGCAGGAGTTCGACCGAGGGGATCATCATTCCATCCCCAGCGCGGCGAGATAGGTCTGGAGGATGGCCTCCATTTCCTGCCGGTCGTGGGGCTGCATCTTCCGCAGGCGGATGATCTGCCGCATGATCTTGCCATCGTAACCGTTGGCCTTGGCTTCGAGATAGACATCCTTGATGTCGTCCCCGATGCCCTTCTTTTCCTCCTCCAGGCGCTCGATGCGCTCGATGAACTTGCGCAGCTGATCGGCGGCGACGTTGCCCTCGCTCATATCAGACGCCCCATTTCATAGCCGAGGAAAGCCGCGACGGCGGTGCTCATGTCGAAGCGCATTGTTTCCGGCGCACTCGCGACCACGGCGACGGCGCCTTCCAAATGCATCTGGAGCAGCGACCAGATCATTTGATCGGGTGCGATATCGTTGTCCCGGGCCACGTCGCGAAGCTCTGGCTCCAAACCGATCACCGACGCCCCCTTCAGGCGCTGAACCAGCTGCTCTGAAACCGCTGGCCCGATCATGGCTGCCACCACCAGATCAGGGCGACGACGATCAGGCCGGCGATCGTGCCGGCGCGCCAGAGGCGGTCGAGCTCTCGCAGGTCGGCATCGATGTCGGATTGCGCGTCGTCGATGAAGCTCAGGCTCTGAGCGGGTTGGTGCCAGAAGGCGGCGTCGGGATCGTCCAGCACATAGTCACGGCGACCGTGCTTGCTGGGGCGGAAGGGCGCGTTCATGGGATCAGTTCTCCTTTGCGGTGGCGAAGGACGGGAAGGGGGCGGGGACGCAGGCGGTGCAGCTGTCGGGGCCCGACCAGCTGCAGGTGGCATGTCCGTCGAAGCAGGCGTCCTTTTCGGAGCAGCCGCAGGTCATGCAGAGGCGGGGCGCGGGATCGATCGCGTCCTCGCCATAGCTGCGGATGGTGATGAGCTGCTCCAGGACCGTGCGGGAAAAGCGGAAGGCGTCGGCCAGGGTAGCGATGACGTCGGGGCTGAGCGCCGCGACGTCATGTTCGATGCGATCGATCCACGCGACCTTGTCGACGCCGCCCCAGCGGGGGTTGGTGTGCACCATGGCCGCCAGGTCGATGATAGAAAGGCCGGCGGCGACGCGGCGCTTCTTCAGGTAGGTGCCGGGGGTCATCATCGAGCGTCTCCTGGCAACAGAAAGGCCATCCCGGAAGCGCGGTGCGCCGGCTGGCTGGCATGATTTGATCGGGTTTTGATCGGCGGCGTCCCGCTGGGCGATCAGGGCGGGGCCTGGGCGCGCGGGGCGTCGACCTGTTCCAGGACGAGCAGGGCGCGTTTCATCGACTCGATCGCCTCGATCAGTTCGCGCTGCGCCTCGCGCCGGTCGCCGGGTGTGGCGTCGGGCAGAGCAGCGTCGATCAGGGCGGCCTCGGCCTGTCCGGTTTCGCGGACCACGGCCGAGGCAAGCTGAAGGATGTCGAAGGCGTTGACGAAGGACGTGCGCTGAGCGGCGCCGACCCTATAGCCATAGGCCTCGTAGCAGGGCAGGCCCGCGCCGCCGGCGGCCTGAAAGGCGATGTCGAGCGCGATCGCCGCGGGCAGGTTGATCTGCTCGTCCCGGTCCTCGTCGCCCCAAGCGCGCACGGTGCGCTCGGCATAGCCGGTCAGCCGCGCCATGTCGGCCCAGCTGCCCGGCAATTGCCCCGCAATGCGCGCGAGCGCCGCGTCGAGCGAGATCGGGGCGCGCTCTTTCGTCATTGTCCGGCACCCCGGCCTGGTGCGACCCGAAGGCTCTTCGGCCCAGGACGGGGCTTTTCCGTCGCGCGCGGTGCATCGGCCAGGATGCGGGCTGCAGACGGACGGGGATGGCCGGCGCACCCCAGGAAATCAGGAAGGAAGGCCGCCGCCGGATAACGGTTGTTCAGGGCGATTCCGGCGGCGGCAGTGTGCCCGGCGGCATGTCGGGAGCCGGGGGTAAGGGCGCGCAGCCCAAAGGCGCGCGATGATTGGGAGAGACGGGGCCGTGCGGCGCACATAGCGGGAGAGGATGCGATCATGGCCGCACCCCTTCGAGACGATCGTCGTCGCCTTGCGGCGCTGGCGTTGCTTCGCGCGGGTAGAGGTCGGGGCGAAGATCGTGGCGGGATATGCCGGTGGCTTCCTCGACCTTCAGAACGTGTTCGGCGGGGAGGGGTTTTGCCCTGTCCAGCCATGCCCAAACCGTTGGCTGCGTGACCCCGATGAGGCGCGCCATCGCCGACTGGCCACCAAGAGCCGTCACAGCCCTCTTGAGGGCTTCGAAAGACGGTTCGGAATGAGCATCTGCGGACATGATGATTTGGGACTCGATAGGTTTGCCTATTGGCCAAGCAATAGCACGACCTTCGTGGAACGCAATAGGGGAAACTATAGAATTCCGCCCCATGATTGTGGGTGAGCGAGTGAAAGAGCGAATGGAGGCCGCAGGCCTCAGCCAAGCGGAACTCGCCCGCAGGGTCGGCATGGCTCAACCCTCAATTTTCCAATTGATTAACCGCGGAAAGAAGGGATCGACGAAGCTTCATCTCATTGCGCGCGAGTTGCAGACGACTCCGGCTTATTTGTCGGGGGAAACGGACGATCCGCAGGGCGATGCACCGCCGCAGCCGACCCTTGATGCGGACGAGCGCGATCTGATCGACAATTTTAAGTATCTGACCCCGGCCGATCGCCGTGCACTGCTGCAGATCGCCAGGACGATGGCGGGAGGTCCAACGCCGTCCCAGACGGTGCACGCCCCCGCGCGGGGGTATCGAGGGGAAAAGAAGTAGGCGCCGCGAGTGCGGTCTACCAACCGGCTGCATGAAAGGTGGCGTTTACGTCATACCGAGCACCACTGGGAATTTAAATAGGACGTCTGATGAGTAATCAAATCGAGTTTAAAACCCCGGACGACCTGAGCTTGGACATTAAAAATCCCCGTTTCGGCTTGTTGGAAGCCGGAAACGAGGAGGAAGCACTCCGGATCCTGGTAGAATCGGCTGATCTCAAGGAACTGTGGAACTCGATCTCCATCCGCGGCTTCGAGCCATTCGAGCCGCTGGTCGCGACGAAGGAGGATGGGCGTCTTGTCGTGCTGGAAGGCAACCGGCGCCTGGCAGCGGTCAAACTGCTTTTGAACCCTGACCTTCTTCCGTACGAATCCCGGCGAAAAATACCGGACATGCCTGCGAACAAGATCGACAGCTGCCGCAGTTTGCCCGTCATAGAGGTTCCCGATCGCGCAGCCGCAAACGGTTATATCGGGTTCAAGCACGTCAATGGGCCGGCGCGTTGGTCGTCGCTTGCGAAGGCACGCTTCGGCGTCAATTTTTTTGAGACGATGGAGAGTACTCTCTCTCCACACGAGCGCCTTCAATCACTTTCAAAGCAATTGGGTGACAGCCGGAGCGTCATCATCCGGTTGCTGGTAGCATACAAGATTGTCGAGCAGGCCCGTAATCTCGGGATCTTCGATATCCTTGCCGTGGATGAAAGCGAGATCGAATTTTCGCATCTCTATACTCTTATAAATAATCCCCAAACGCGCGAAAGATTTGGAATTTCGTCAGCTCCGTTAAGTGAGAATTTGATCGTATCCAATCCGATACCGGCAACGCACAAGGATGTGTTTCTGGAAATTTTGGGTTGGCTTTACGGCAAAAACTCGGTGATCAAATCGCAAGGCACTGATCGCCCAAGATTGCAAAAGGTGTTGGCCAGTGATGCTGGCATAGCAGAACTCCGTTCCACCAACGATCTGGCTGCCGCAGAGGCCGCTGCCGGGATCGTTGAGCAAGATTGGCTTCGTTCACTTGCTCAGGTCGCCGCCCAGATGCGAAAAGCCGCTGCCGATGCAGCGCAGATGAGCGGTGAACTGGACAAGGACCAGATCGCGCACGTGAGATCGTACGTCAAAAGGATTGGTACGTCTGTCGCCCAGATTTCCGTCATTCTGCCGCCGGAAGACTGAGAAGGATGGCGGGTTTTCAGCTGGTGGCCTTGGATACCACCGAATTGACCCCCGAGGTCGTTGCAATGGTCGAGCTTTCAGCATTCTTCCGAGGGGACGGTGATATTGGCGATATGCCGCTGGACCGAGACGTCGCCCTTGATACCTACATCGCGCAGATATCCGATGAAGGTCTGAAGGCAGATTATCAGGCGGAACCCGGGATTCCCGAAGGGCTGATGATGGAAGAATTCAGAGCGCAGGCTGCAGCTGCGATCGAGGAACGCTGTGCAGCCTTAGGCGAACACTACCCGTTTTCCCACGTTGCGCCGGGGGTAATCGTTCGAAAACCGATTGCGGAGGTGACCGCAGTTGGAGCGAGCTACATCGCACTGCAGTTTTATCGTGCGCTGCACGCCAATCGTGTCGAAATTGTGGGCCCGAACGCAGAAACTATCCTCGCCCGATCCAAGCAATTTGGCCGTGATTTTGCAAATCTCTTTGAATGCATAGCGGGTTATGCCGTTTCAGGACGTGAAAATGGCGTTCCTTATATGACATCGACTTCCCGCTCAGCTCAGAAGTTTCGCACGCTTCTTTTCCATCTATGCGCTCGTATTCAGTCTGGACAAGTCAAAGAGTTTGAAGCGTTGAGCCCAGCGCAAAAGAGTACGAACGATGGGAAGGTTGACTGCTTTGTCCACGTTGGAGGGCTACCCGTGGATGGAGCGACGATCATATATTTGGTGGGTGCAACAATACAAAAGGACAATATTGACATAAAAATCATGGATCATGGAAAAATTCAGTCCGTGAGCGACTTTTTCAATATTAAACCCGCCACCTTTCACGGCATACTTGTTCGACCGTGTGATGAAAACGCGCTCACGCGGGACAAATGCGTACAAAACCGCTGCCGGTTGTTCAGCTATGATACCATTTGGCAGAACATGGGGAAGCGGGATGGGTCGCCGTACCAAACACGAGCGTTGCATCGCTTGGACAGAACGACGAGGGAACTGCTGAAGAAGTTCCGCCAAGCCGTTTATCAAGGCGATTACGAAGAATTCAGACTTGATGCGGCCTAGGCGGCGATCGGGCTTTGGTACAGAAGCTCCTTCTCGAGCCGGCGGCGGCCCAGGCTGTATCGAACAGCTATTTTATGCGCCTGGATAGTCCGATAGTTTTCCCGCACAATCGGGTGATCATCGTAGGTAAGCAGCCAGTGCTTTGCGACCCCGCTTAACAGCCATTCGGCCAAAGCGTCGTGTTTCGGCAGGTTCATTCCGTCCCAATAGAGGCGACCACCGGCCTGCACATATGGCGGATCGACGAACAGAAATGTGTCATCCAGGAGATCGCGATCTTCCAACGATCGGCAAAATTGCATGCCGTCGAGGCAACTGGGCGACACTCGTTCCCTGAGCTGCCCCAGCTGCGCGATTTTCTCGATCAGGCTTGGCTTATTGAAGCGTGCGTCAATTTTCCAGGTGCCTTCCTGATCATAGCCGCCGATCGGCCCGGAGCCCAAGATGACGCCCGAGCGGCTCGTGCGATTGATGAAGAATGCCGCAAAACCGGAGTCGAAGTCATAGAGCTCATCAGGCTTTTCATGCAGTTTCGCAAGGCAAGCCTGCCATGTGGCAAGATCTACGCTGACTTCTTCGATCTCTTCGAGAAACCGGTCGGTCTCGAAAAGCATGGCGTGCCATGCGGAATATATGCGGTAGTCAGCGTCGTTAAGATAAAGGTGATCCACAAGATCATCAACGAGCAGGTTCAGCGCTGCCCCTGCGCCCCCGCAATAGGGTTCGGCATATGAGGCTCTGCTGCTCGGGAAACGCTGTGAAATCTGCTCCTGGAGAAACGACGTCAGAAATCCTTTTCCGCCAGGATAGCGGAATGGAGACGCAGCCTTGGAGTTGTGCCTCTTCGGGTAGCCCGATAGATCAATAATCTGATCCTCAACAGCATCCAAGGTGACACGACCTTCCGGTTGCGAGGGCGCCGGTTCGGCCGCCCCGGTGTGACAGGCAGGCACCCCCTAGACGCATCAAAGGGGCTTCACTAGCCCTTTCGTGACATTGAACAGTCTTCATCGTCTGTAAACCAGCATAATAAGGCATCACCCCGACCAATCGCGCTCGCACGCTTATCAAAGTAGGCCGACTGCACCGCTTCCCTTGAACCACGGCGCGTCGGTTGCCTCCACGATCATCCTCTCGGCCGGGTAGGGCCGGTCAAAGCGATAGAGATCTGGAAGGGGCGCATGGAGCCATGTCTCCCAGTCGGCGGGATTTAGGATGACGGGCGAGCGATCGTGGATGTGGCTGAGCTCGGGCGCGTTGGCGGTCATGACGCCGGTATAGACCGGGCCCCATTCGATGCTGTCGTTCCATAGGCCGGCCCAGGCGAAGATCGGCTGATCCTTCACCGACAGCCAGGTTTCCGTCGTGCGGCCGCGCTCGCCAACCGCCTCGGCATAGCGGGCGGTGGGGATGAGGCAGCGTTGCATGGGATTTTCGGCCCAGCGCTTCCAGAAGCTGCCCAGCTTGTCGAAGCGGGCGTTGTTGACCGGCTTGGGCTTGTTCTTGACCTTGGGATCGCGCTTGCTGGCGAGGGCGACGGGAAAGCCCCAGGTCATCTGTTCGAGGACCAGCTCCCCTTCGACCAGGCGCAGGACACTGCCCGGTTCCTTCGGGTGCACGACCAAGGGGCCTTCGTTGAAGGCTGCGCCGAGGCGCGCGCCGAAGAGGCGCAGCACCTTGTCCGTCTGCCCGCGTTCCGCCCGATTGCACATGGGGCGAAGGTGCGGGCGCGATGTGTCCGAGTCAATATGACCGTTGACCAGCGCTCCCGGTGTTCCGCATATGTTCCACATGCCCGATGACAGCCGACTTCGTGATCATGCCAGGGATCATCGCCTGCGCTACGAATGGCGGACGTGGCGCGACGACACGCATTGGCATGCGGAGGCGCGGCTGTGGCGCGGCGGGCAGTCGATCGCCTGGTTCGGCACATCAACGCGGGAAGGGGAGCAGCGTGCGCTAGACCTGGCCACCGACCTGGTGATCGGGCCACCGCTCGGGCCGGACCGCGTCGAAGAGAGGATCAACCTGGTCGATCCGGCGCGGCCGTCCAGACGCCCAACCCGGTGATGTTCCGAGATCGGGTGCCTGCAGATCAGGCCGACTGCTGCGATGGGCAGAGCGCGGCGTTGAAGGAATTTCCGACGATCAAAGCTCCGATAGCCCAGAGATTGACGTTCTTGAACACATTCGCGGCAAAATCGAAGAAGGTGCCAGCCTTCGACGGGTCTGGATTAGCTGCCGCCAATTCCTTAGTCGTCGACGTCGTCACCGTGCAGACGGTTGGCCTCATGATGTCCCAGAGCGTCTTACTTACCACCACGCCATTGAGCGGCGGGTTCTGAAACCAGGTCGCGAGAACGCGTCGCATGTCCTTCTCATTCGCTTTCAAGAAGTCGATTGCAAAAAACTGGCGATCCACGTCTTCCGCTACCAAGATCGGTCCCTTGCTGCCAGCGCGGCCGTACACGCCCATGAGCACTTGGGCCTGATCAAAATCATACGCCTCCAAGAGGGCCTTGCAATTTTTGACATCCGCTGGGCTGATTTCATGGGTGAGCAGCCAGAAGATCGGCAACGCCTTTGCATCACTAAACCGTTCTACACTCGGCACAGTCGGCAATCCTTCGACGAAGGCATTGCACATCTTCTTGTTCTTACCAGGATTTTTCGGGTCCAGCAGAATGACCGCCTTTGGACCCGAGGTCTTCACGCTATTAAATTCACCAGGAAGGTACGCGCGGGCAATGACATATTGTTCGGTCGCCTGCGCGAATATTTCACCGCCTCCGTTCACTGGCGGTGGAGGTGAAGGCGGTGGTGGCGTTACTGGAGTAGGTGGTGACGACGTCGGGGGCGGCGGCAATTCGGCGGGCATTTTCTTGGCGCATCCGGACAGAAGAGCGGGCAATGTCAGGCAAAGAAGGATCGCAGCGATAAAATTCCTCATTTCAGCCCCCTGAAATTAAATGACGCACGGAATTTTGTTTCGCGACCCGAACGGATGCTACCATTTCAACGGGTCTTTCCAAACGGGAATCGTCTTCGGGCGTCCGGAGGAGTAGGCTGCAGATGCGACCCTAGCTTTTTCAACGCTTTCTCCTTATGTTCCTGTCGGCGCAGGGAGGCAGTTCGCGATGAAGGTCGAGGCGATCCGGCTGACGCCGACGATGGTCAGCCGCAAGTTGCAGCTGCTGGACTTCGTCCGCGCCTTCTATTCCGCTCATGGAGTCGGGCCCACCATCACGGAAATGGCCAATGCGCTCAATTGCGCGCGATCGCGGATCCAGGACGCAGTGCGCAAGCTGGAGCGCGAGCAGCTGATCAACCGGCAGCCGGGCAAGACGCGCGGCATCACGCCGATCAGCGGGCATGAAGAGGCGATCCGCCAGCTGCAGGCGATCGGCTATATCGTCAATCCCGGGCGCATGGAGCTGCTCGCGCCGGCGCCGCCGCTGCTGGACCTGGACGAACGCGGGCGACTGACGATCGGATAGTGGCGCTCGGGCAAGCGGTACAGAAGCGGTCCTGCCGCGCGCGCGCGCGGTTGGGCATGGTGCCGCCATGATGATGCAACCCCTTCCCCCCGCTGCCGACCGCCCCATCGATGCCGCAGCCGTGGCGCGCCGCCGCACCGACCAGGAACAGCGCCGGTTGCGCAAGCAGCGCGCCGCGATGCTGAAGCGCTGGTCGCACAAGCGCGAAGGGACGCCGGAAACGCACGAGGCGCACAGCCAGCGGCGCGCCGGCGCGATCGCGCGGCTGCATGCGTCGGGCCTGCTGGATGACGACGAGGTGGCCTGGTCGCAGGAGATCGCCGCGGCGGCCGAGCGGATCATGGCGGAGGCACAGGTGCGCACGGCGTCGCTGGAAACACGGGTGGACACGTCGCGGCACGGCGACGCCTTCTTCGAAGCGCTGGGCGCGGTGCGGCGCGAAATGGCCTATAGCCGGTGGCGCGCGCAGCTGATGCCCAAGGTCGCGGCGCTGGCGCTGGACGTCATCCTGCACGATGTCGGCCTGTCGCGCGCGGCGGCGGCGCACGGCATGCATGTGCGGCGAGCCCGCCGGCTGCTGGTCGAGGCGCTGCATCACTGGGCGCATGTCCATCGCGACGTGCGCAAGGAAGTCAGCGCCGCGGACCTGGTCGCGGCGCATGCGGGATTGCTGTGAGGAAAAATGCGGAGCGGTACAAAAGCGGGCCTGCCAAAATGGCCATGAAAATGCCAGAAACGACCCCGCGCTAATTGCGTCCGAAGCCCGCCGATCCCCCCTCGGCGGGCTTTTTCGCGTCGATGGAGGTTCGCTCATGGCTGCATCGCCTGCCCGGACTTCGATTCCCGACAGCCTCGAAAATGCCAGCCATGCGCTGGACGAGCTGATCCGTGACGCCCGCCTGAACCCCCGCCGTCGCCATGACCTGCATCATGCCGACCTGGAAGAGCGGGCCCGGGCCATCGCGGCCTCCATCGTCGCACCCTTTCGCGGGGCGGCTGCGGCCGCGCCGATCGCTTTCGAAACGGACGGCAAGACATCGCACGGCTGGTGGGGCTGAGCAGGAGATCATCATGAGCAGTTTCACCCGCCGGATCGAGATCCGCGGCCTGAAGGCGCGCGGCTATGCGCGCACGCCCTATCGCATCGTCAAGGATGTCATGGGGCGGGAGCGTCCGGTGCGCGTGGCGCGCGGCGGGCTGATCCTCGGCCCGGAGCCGGCGCAGGCGCCGATCGGCTATCACTGGCCGCGTGTGGTGGACCTGCGCCGGGCCGCTGTGTCGTGAACGACGTTGACGTCGCCGCGCTCGAGCGCCTGGCCCAGGGCAATGGCGAAGTGCGGCTAAGCAAGCGCCTGATGCGGGGAATCCTCGCGCAATTGCGGGCGAATGAGGCAGCCGGTCGCAGCCGCGACATAGTTGAGCGCATGATCGGGACCGCAACCGCATGACCAGCGTAAATGGCGATGGCACAACGAGCGCCGAGCCCGGCGACGGCGTTGTGTCGCCGAGCCGCCGCGAGATCGACGGCAAGGTCTATTGGACGAACGCCGACGGCGGCCTGATCCCCGACGATGTCGTCAAGCCGATCGACAAGCTGCAGGACGAGCTGGTCCGCAAGATCATCGGCCATGCACTGCCCCTGTCGGCGCAGATCGCGCGCTTTCGCCAGCAAAGCTTCGACGATGTCGATGCGCTGGTCGCCCTGCTGGAGCAGGAGTATCAGGCGCAGCGCGGCGGGTCGAAGGGCAACCTCGTCTTCACATCCTATGACGGCTGCTTCCAGATCAAGGTGGCGGTGGCGGACAATATCGAGTTCGGAGCCGAGTTGCAGACGGCCAAGGCGCTGGTCGACGAGTGCCTGCGGGAATGGTCGGCGGATAGCCGCAGCGAGATCCAGGCGATCATCACCCGCGCATTCGACGTCGACAGCCAGGGCCGGCTGAACCGGAGCGCGCTATTCTCGTTGCTGCGCTTCGAGATCGCGGACGATCGGTGGCTCAATGCCATGAGGGCCATCCGGGACAGCATGCGGGTGGTCGGCTCGAAGCGGTATATCCGCATGTATCAACGGGCAAACGCACAGGCTCCCTGGGCCGCCATCACGCTCGACGTGGCGGCGGCATGAGCCCCGAGCTGGTCGCCGGCGAGCGGCTTATCCGTCAGCTGGATCGCTCGGCCGAGATCGCCGGGTGCGCCATCGATGTGGTTTGCTGGCGCAGCAGGGATGTGAGCGCGAGCATCTTCACATGCGCCGAGCATCGGCTGACCGTGGCCGTGACAGGTGCGCCTGGGCGAGCCTGGCTCGATACGCTGGACGAGAATTCAATGGGCGTGCCCGGCCATGTGCTGGTGGCGCTGGGCGTCGGCGCCGTGGATGACAGCGGCACGCGGCTGCTGGCCGAGATCGAGGCGCAGACGGTGCGCGAGGCGTGATCGAGCGTCTCAGGGGCAGAGCCGGCCAGCGGCAGCGGCAGCGGCGTCTCCAGCGCACCCACGGCCTATGCGAGCTGTGCATGGCGGATGGCCGCACCGAGCTTGCGATCGTGGTGGACCACATCGTGCCGCTCGCGCTGGGCGGCAGCGACGAGGACGGCAACACCCGCAACCTCTGCGATCCGCACCACAAGGCCGTGACGGCCGAGCAGTTTGGTCATGCCACCCCAGGCCATGTGCGCGGGTGCGACGTGGCAGGACGCCCAACCGACCCAGCGCACCCCTGGGCCCGCGCCCTCCGAGGGTGAAGGGGGGGGCGGGGTCGAAAGTTTGGCCGATCCGGGCCCGGACACCGCCGCTCCGGTTCATGTGCGGCGGGAGCGATTTGAAAGTAAAAAGTTCGGGGCTTGCGGATGGCGAAACGGCAGCAAATCGCGGGGTTTCCCGAGCCGAAATGGTCGGCGCTGTGCGAAGGCAAGGTCGAGATCGCGGCCGCGAAGGCGCATTGGACCCGCATCATCGGCGAAATGCAGGCGCGCGAGACGCTTGCCGAGGCCAATGGGCACTCGGTTCAGCGCCTGGTCCTCGCCTATATCAATTACGATCGTGCCGCGGCGATGGTCGCGAAGCTGGGCGTGGTAGACGAGCCGTCGAGCGACAACCCGCGATCCATTTCCCGGCTATCCATTCACTTCAAGGCCATGAGCGAGGCCGAGAAGACGGCCGAACGGCTCGAGGCGCAACTCGGGCTGTCGCCGCAGCGGCGCGGCAAGGTGGCGAAGGTGACGAAGAAACGGGAGCGCAGCGCTGGTGCCGACGCGTTCCTCGGGCCGAAGGGATAGGGCAGCCGACCCCACCACCGCGTGGGCAGAGGCGGCCGTTCGTGGCGACTTCCTGGTCGGTGATCTCGTCCGGCATTCGGCAGAGCGCCATCTTCGCGATCTTCGCGACCTGAAGGATTATCATTGGCGCCCCGAACTGGCGCAGCGGGCCCTGGACTTTTTCCCGTCGGTGTTCACCATCACCGACGGGCCCAAGGCTGGGCAGCCATTCCAGCTGCTGCCCTATCACGTCTTCTGCGTCGGCTCGCTGATGGGGTGGGTGACGGCCGAGGCGCGCTGGCGCTTCCGCTCGGCCTATATCGAGACGGGGAAGGGGCAGGCGAAGTCGCCCATGATGGGCGGCCTGGGCATCTATGCCATGGGCTGGTGCGGCTTCCCGCGCGCACCGATCTACGCCATCGGCGGGGACAAAAATACCGCGAACGTCCTGTTCAAGGATGCCGCGGCCATGTGCCGCGCCCAGATCCCGGGATATGACGACGGCGAGACACTGGAATCGGAGGGCCACGTCGTTCTTCGCGGCGAAGGCGACAATGTCCACAAGATCGAGCATCCTGCCTCGCAGTCCTTCTTCCTGCCCCTGGCGAGCGGCGAAAACCAGTCGGGACCGCGGCCCCGCCTAGTGCTTGCAGACGAAATTCACGAATTCCGAACAGACTCGCAACTGGTGACATGGCGGCGGGCAATCACCAAAGTTGCCGGATCCGCAATGCTCCTGATGGGGTCGAATACGCCGGCGACTTCGCAAATCGTCGGCACGCAATATTCAGAGCTGTATCAGGCGATCGCCAAGGGGCTGAAGCGGGACGACACCGCCTTCTCCTTCGTCGCTCGGGTGGATGAAAAGGACCGCAAAACAGTCCTCGAAAACGAGGCTTGCTGGGTCAAGGCGCTGCCGGCGCTTGGCATTACCTACCCGGTCGCCAACATCCGAGAGGAAGTCGTCACAGCCAAGACCAAGCCGTCCGAAGCGTCGTCGATTAAACGGCTCTACTTCGGCATTCCGACCGGTGCGGTGGACTTCTGGATCGCGGAGGACAAGTGGGCTGCCGTTCAGAAGGTCATCACCCCCGAGGACCTGGTTCGGCTCAAATCCTGCCGGTGCTGGCTCAGCCTGGACCTTTCGAAGAAGAACGATCTTACGGCACTGACCGCAACCTGGATCGATAACGACGGAAAGCTCTGGCAGAAAACCTACTATTTCACTGTTGCCGATCGGCTGAACGAACGCGCCAGCGCCGACAACGCACCCTATGACGAGTGGGTGGAAGAGGGGTGGCTGATAGCCACGCCCGGCACGACGATCGACTATACCTATGTCGCCGCCAAGGTCGCGGAGATCTGCGCCGGCAACGATGTGGTCGAGCTTGTTTTCGACCCCGCCAAAATGGCGGATTTCGAGACGGCCTGCGAGCACAACGGCTTCGATGTCTGGAGGTTCGAAGGGCCGGACAAGCCGAAAGGCAGCGGCCTGATGCTGGTCAAGCACATGCAGGGCCCCCGGGTCATGTTCGAAGACCGGCAGCTTTGCATGCCGCGATCGATCGAGCGTTTCGAGGATCGCATCCTGGACCAGCGCATCGTCATCGATGCGTCACCGATCACCTATTGGTGCGCCAGCAACGCGCACATAGCGGAAGACGGGCTGAAAAATCGCTGGTTCGACAAGAAGAAGTCCCGCGGGCGCATCGATGGCCTGGTCACCAGCGCGATGGGCGCGGGCGCGGCCGACAATGTCGAACTGGGGGGCGGACCATCCGTCTACGAAGGGCGCGGCGCCCGCGTCCTTTGAGGAGAGTGCATGAGCATTTTCGATCGCATCCTCGGCCGATCGGCCGGGGAAGCGTCCACGCATAATGTGGCTGGTGGCGTTCCGCTCTCGTTCGGGGCTGCAGGGAGGCCGCTGGCGCAAGCCGTTGCGCCCGACGGCGGGTTCGTCATTTCCAGCTCCGCAGAATTGGAGGCGGCACTGCGCGGCGAAGCCGGCCTGACCGGCGAGGTCGTGACGCCGGAAACAGCCATGCGGATAGGCGCGGTTTTCGGTTGCGTGCGCCTGATCGCCGGCAAGGTCGCGACACTGCCGATCGACGTGAAGCGCCGGGTCGATGACCGGACCCGCAGTGATGCTTCGGATCATGCAGTCGCGCAGCTGCTGCGCCGCCGGCCCAATCGGTGGCAGCGGCCGGCCCAGTTCAAAAGGATGATGCAAGCGCATGTCCTGCTGCGTGGCGACGGTTTTGCCCTGAAATCGAAATCCAGGGGCGAAGTCCGGGAACTGATCCCGATCCATCCGGATCGGGTAACCGTCCGCCAGCGGGACGATCTGTCGGTCGAGTATGACGTCATCCGCAAGAATGGCTCCCGCCTCACCGTGGGGCAGGATGACATGTTCCACCTCTATGGGCTGACGCTCAACGGCTATCGCGGCGTCACGCCGCTAACCTACGCGCGGGAGACGATCGGGCAGGCGCGTGCGCGGGACCGGCAGGTCGCGGCGACTTTCAAGCACGGAGCCCGGCCCTCCGGCGCCGTCTCCATGCCGGATGGCAAGACGCTGAGCGATTCGGCCTACAACAATCTCCAGCGTTCCCTGGACGATTTTCGCGCCGGCGGTGACAAGGACGGCGGCGTGCTGCTGCTGGAGGAAGGGCTGAAGTGGGAAACCATTTCGATGAGCCCGACAGACATGCAGTGGATCGAGGCGCAGAAGCTGACCCGCTCCGAGATCTGCATGTTCTTCGGCGTTCCACCCAGCATGATCGGCGACAATAGCGGCTCCGACAGCAACTGGGGCACCGGCCTCGAGCAGAAGTCCAACGGCTTTGTTGCCTACACGCTGGATGACCATCTGGTCATGTGGGAGGAGGAACTGAGCGCGATGATCGCCGATCCGGCGATCTATGCCCGGTTCAACCGCAATGCGCTCGTGCGCGGCGACCTGAAAGCGCGTTGGGACGCCTATACGAAAGCGCTGCAATGGGGCGTCTTCAGCCCCAACAAGGTGCTGGAGCTGGAAGACGAGAACCCGCGCGAGGGCGGCGACATCCACTATCCGCCGCCCAACACGGCCGGCAAAGACGACAAGTCCAGCAAGGAACCAGAAGACGATGATGCGTAAACCGCCGCGCCTGTTCGCGAGCGCGCGTCCTGGCGCGCTGCCCATTCCCGCCGACCGTCGCCTGCAGGCCTTTACCCCGGCGTCGGTGATCGACCGCTATGGCGACGCGGCGGCCGGCGTGCGCGCCGTCGCCCAGGGCGACAATGTCATCACCATGTTCGACAGCATCGGGGAGGACTACTGGACCGGAGGCGGCGTCACGGCGAAAAAGGTGCAGAGCCAGCTGCGTGCGATCGGCGACCGCGATGTCGAGGTCCACATCAACAGCTATGGCGGGGACATGTTCGAAGGCATTGCCGTCTACAATGTCCTGCGCGAGCATCCGCAGAATATCACGGTCAAGGTGATGGGAATGGCCGCTTCGGCCGCGTCGATCATCGCCATGGCCGGCGACACCATCGAGATCGGCGCAGCGTCGTTCCTGATGATCCATAATTGCTGGGTCATCGCCATGGGGAACCGCCATGACATGGCGGAAACGGCCGCATGGCTGGAGCCATTCGACGGGGCTATGGCCGACGTCTATGCTGCCCGGTCCGGCGGCGAGCGCGACCAGATTGTCGGGTGGATGAACGCCGAGACCTTCATGTCCGGCAGCACGGCGGTGGAGCGTGGGTTCGCAGACGCGCTGCTGCCCGCGGACGCCGTCACGATCGACGACCAAGCACAGGCCTGCGACAAGACAGTCAACGAGCTTCGCGCCATGGAACTGGTGCTCGTCGCATCGGGCATGACGCGCACACAGGCGCGCGCCCGCATCAAGAATCTGAAGGGCACGCCCGGCGCTGCCCCGGACCAGGACGTCACGCCCGGCGCTGACGGCCAGCAGCTGAACCAAGCCCTGTCCGGGCTTCTGGCGACACTCTCCCAATAGGAGCTATCCTCATGAAGAATTTGCAGCGCGCCGCCCTGATGGCGGCCGGCGCGACCCTAGTCGCGTCCACTCCCCGCGCCGTGCACGCCGCGCCTCGCGCGGAACCGACGGACGCCTTGACCCAGATCGCCGCGATCAACGCGGCCGTCACCGCGATGCGCGAAAAGCACGAAGAGGCGCTGGCGGGTCGCCTGACGCAGGACGAGGCGAACGCGCTGATCGATCCGATCAATGCGGAAATCGATCGCCTGTCGGCTGCCCTGACCGCCGCGCAGCTGGGCGGCGGCGCCGGCGACGGACTGAACGCGGCCGAGCGGGAGCACCGCACCGCCTTCTCCACCTGGTTCCGTCGCGGCAATGTCGACGCCGACCTGGGCCAGCTGGCGGTCAGCGCGGGCCTGACCACGCAGTCGGACCCGGATGGCGGCTATATGGTCCCTATCGACTGGGAACAGGGCATCGATCGAGTGCTGACCAGCATGTCGGTCATGCGGCAACTGGCCCGGGTGGTGCAGATTTCCGGGCAGACCTACAAGAAGCTGGTCAGTGTCGGGGGTGCAACCTCGGGCTGGGTCGGCGAAGAGGATGAGCGCCCCGAAACCGGAACGCCCTCTCTGCGCGAACTGGCCTTGCCCTCGGGTGAGCTCTACGCCAATCCGGCCGCGACCCAGACGCTGCTGGATGATGCGCGCTTCGACGTCGCGGCCTGGCTGGCCGATGAAATCTCGATTTCATTCGATGAGGCCGAAAGCCCGGCCTTCATCCGCGGGAACGGCAAGAACAAGCCGCGCGGGATCCTGGCATACGACACCGTGGCCAACGCCGACTATGCCTGGGGCAAGGTCGGTTTCGTGAAAACGGGCGCTGCGGCTGCGTTCGCAACGAGCAATCCCGGCGATGCGATGATCGACTTGCTGTTTGCGCTCAAGCAGGGCTATCGCAACGGCGCGGCTTTCATGACGTCGGACAAGACGATGGCATCGATCCGGAAGTGGAAGGACGGCCAGGGCAATTACCTGTGGGCCGCGCCGACCAGTTCGGAGCAGGTCGGCACGATCCTGGGCAAGCCCGTCTATACCGACGATTTCATGGACGAGCTGGGCGCAGGCAAGTTTCCCGTCGCGGTCGCCGACTGGAAGCGCGCCTATACGATCGCCGATCGCATGGGCGTGACCATCCTGCGCGACCCCTACACCAACAAGCCCTTCGTTCAGTTCTACGCGACCAAGCGCGTGGGTGGCGGCATCACCAACTTCGAGGCCATCAAGCTGCTGAAGTGCGCCGCCTGATCGGCTGACGATCCGGCATCATGGCCGCCGACATTCAGGTTGGCGGCCCTCGCTTCTCATCACATTCCTGGAGACATTCCATGAAGGATATTCATTCGGCCATGGCCGTAGCGCTCATGATCGGCAATGAGGTTTTGTCGGCCGACAACACGCCGGCGGCGGTCGACCTGATCGGCTACGACGCGGCGGAGGTCGTGCTGGCGATCGGCGCCGGCGGCATCACGTTCACCGCCACGAACAAGATCGAGTTCAAGCTCACCCACTCCGACGACGACGTCACCTATGAGGCTGTCGAGCTGAAGGACGTGCTGGGCGTAGACTCGATCGGCACCGGTGGCATCATCAAGGCGCTGACCAGCGCGCACGCCGCAGCGGCGGCATATCGTTTCGGTTATAAGGGCGGCAAGCGCTACCTGAAACTGCTGGCCGATTTCGGCGGCACCCATGGGACGGGCACGCCGATCGCCGCGCTCGTCATCAAGGGGATGGGCCACGACAATCCGCAGGCCGATCAGGCCTGATCTGATGGGGCGGGCCGGAGATGGTCCGCCCCCGGTGCCGCGGGAGGCGACATGGCCGGCTTTATCGAGCTAGAAGACGCGAAGCTGCACCTCCGTCTGGACGGAACGGATGAGGATGGCGAGCTTGAGAGGCTGATCGAGGCATCGGCCGCGTTTATCGCCGCCAATTACGGTGTTGTTCCGGCGCAGGACCTGCATCTGCAGCTCGATGGCTTTCGGCCGAACATTCGCATTCCTTATCGCCCCGTCGACATCGAGACGATCGTCGTCACCTATGTCGATCCGGTCGGCGACGAAAAGCAATTCGACGACCATCGCTCTTTCACCCGGGATGGGTGGACATGGCTTCAGCCCAAGGTGGGAAAAGCCTGGCCTTCCGTTGCACCTGTCGAGGGCGCTGTCACAATATCCGCTACCTGCGGCTATTCGGAATCGGATGCGCCGGCGGACCTTGTGCACGCCTCCCGGCTGCTGGTCGACCACTGGTATAATAATCGAGACGGCATCAATCTTCCTCCGGCAATTGCCAGTTTGCTCGATCATTATCGCTTTCGGCGGGTGTGATGGCGGCCCCACCGCTCCGCACTGGCGACCTGCGCCACAAGATCGTCATTCGGCGCGTGACCGAAGTCGATGATGGCAAGGGCGCATATACGACCGATTGGGCGACCATCGCCCAGCCCTGGGCGGAAGTCGTCGGCCTGACAGGTCGCGAGACCGTCATGGACCAGGTGCTGCAAAGCATAACCGTGTATCGGATACGAATTCGCTGGCGCGGCGACATCCGCGCCGCCGACCAAATCCAACATGGCGCTATTCCTCTCAACATCACCTCGGCCGATGATCCCGACGGGAAGCGCGAGCAGCTGATCATCATCGCCACGACCGAGGGCGCGCGGAGCGATGCGCCATGATGCAATATTCGCGGCTTGAAGGCACGGAGGTGGTGCTTCGTCGCTTCGACCAGATCAGCGATGCCGCGCACGATCAGCTGGGCGTCGAGCTGGCTATCATCGGCCGGGATTTGCGCGAACGGCAACAGGCGGCAGCGCCCGAGCGCACCGGCGCGCTGCGCGGCGGGCTGAGCGTCTGGCTGATGCTCGAGCAGCTGAGGGTCCGCATCGGCTTGCTGACGCAGGGCCGCGGCAAGAGCAACCTGTTCTACGGGCGCATCATCGAATTCGGCCGGAAGGCGCAGACGGTCATCGTCCAGCGCCGGCGGCGGGTGAAGGTCGCGATCGGCAGCGGCGAGCAGAAGGCCATATTGCGCAAGGCGCGGGGGCGGAAGCTGGCCGCCGATATCGCATCGACCTATTCCATGAAGGTGAAGGCGCGCGCGCCGCACCCCTTCATCTTCGTGCCCAATGCCCAGCAGGAGGCGACACAGCGCCTCGTCAACTTCTGGGACCAGACGCTGTCGAAGGCCGGGGCCTGATCCATGAGCGATTTCGTCGACCTTTTGACGCCGTCCCAGGACGCGGTGATCGCGAAGCTGAAGGCGGGCGTGCCGCCGGCGTTGGGATCCGTGCACCAGCATGTGAAGCAGGACACGCAGCCGCCCTTCGTCATGGTCGGGTCGATCGACGCCGCCAATGAAGGCAGCAAGGGAGCGCAGGCCGAAAATATGACCGTCGAACTGCATTTCGTCACCCGGGGGCCGAGCCGGGCCCCGCTGATGGCGCTGATGCACGCGGCGCGCGCCTGCCTGGAGGGCGCGACGCTGGAGGCCGACGGCATCGCATTCCAGCGCCCCATCTATCTGGGCGCGACCGTCAGCAATGTCGGCGCCGATGGCGTCACCTATGCCGGCATCAGCACCTTCGAATTCATCGCAGAGCCGGCCTAACCGGCAGGGAGACATCACATGGCAAACGAATATGGTCAGGACTGGCGCGTCTGTTTCGGCGACGGCCAGGAGGCGGAAGTGTTCACGGCGCTGGGCGGCGAAACCGGCTTCAGCTTCCGCCGTTCCTCGCAGGAAATCGACATTTCCGACAAGGATAGCGGCGCCTATGGCGGCACCAGCTATGGCAAGCAGAAGATCACGATCAGCCCGTCGGGCAATCTGAAGCTGCCCGACGCCGCGTTCAAGCTGCTGTCGGACGCGTCGAAGGCGCAGCCGCCCGAGATCAACCTTCAGATCAAGAAGGGCAGCATCATCAAATATCATGGCACGGTCGCGATCGGCAATTTTTCGTCCGAGCATCCGCAGACGGGCGCGGTGACCTTCAGCTGCGACTTGTCGAATGTCGGCGCGCCGATCGTCGATGACCTGACGGCGACGGCCTGATGTCGATCCGTCGTCCGGCGGCAGGGAAGGCCGCCAACGCCCAGCGGGGCGAGCATGAACTGACGCTCGCCGGCGTGACCTATCGGCTGCGCCCGTCCCACGAGGCGATCGTCGGCATCGAGGAGGTGACGGGTCGCAGCATCATGGACCTGTATCGCGCGGGCAATGTCGGCGGCCTGACCCTGACCCAGCTGGGCCAGATCGCCGGCGAGCTGATCCGCGCCGGCGCTGCCCAGGGGGACGAGCTCACCGCACAGGTCGATGACGAACGCATCGGCGAGTTGATCTTCGAAGAGGGCGTCTTTCGCGCGATGGCGCGGCTGACGTTGTGCCTGGTCGACGCGGCGTCGGGCGGTCGCACCGCATCGGGGGAAGCGAAGGCGGTTCCAGCAAACCCGAGAAGGACCGCTGGCGCCGCCTGATGGGCCTTGCCCTCGAGAATTTCGGGTGGAGCGCCGACCAGTTCTGGTCGGCCACGCCCCATGAATATTGGTCGATGATCGACGCGCGGATCGCCGCGAACAAGCAACGGAGGTGATGGATGGCAGGCAGGAGCAACCGCCGCGATCTCTACCTTCAGGTGTCCGGCGACATCAACGGCCTGCGCACCGCGATGACCGCCGGCAAAACGGTCATCAACGACTTCAGCGGCGCGGCGATCAATGTGATCGAGGAGGTCGAGAAGGAGCTGGCCAAGGTCGGCACGGGCGGCATGCCGGGCCTGAAGCAGACGGAAAAGGCCTATCAGGACACGTTCCGCCGCATCGGCGAGGCCGCCCGCCAGGCCGCCAATGCCCCAACCGATCAGGCGGCCGCGCAGATTCTGGACGCGAATGCGACGCGCGAGGCGGCCGCCGCCGCCACAGCGAAAGCGCAGAGCCTGCGCACGCTGGCGGAAGCCGCCGCCCGCGCCGACCAGTCCACCGGCGGCGCATCGACCGCGACGCGCGCCTATGCCGTCGCGGCCGCGACGGCCGCGGTCAATGCGGAGCAGGAGGCTGCCGCGCTGCGCGAGCAGCTGGTCGTGCTGCAGGCCGTCGAGCGCGAACTGGGCACCAGCACCGCGGCCCACCGCAAGCAGGTCGCGGTGTCGGGCGAGGCGCGCGCGGGCTATCAGCAGCTGTCCTATCAGCTGGGCGACGTCGCGACCCAATATGCGTCCGGCACATCGGCATCGATCATCTTCGCGCAGCAGTCGGGTCAGGTCATCCAGGCGATCAGCCTGATCACCGGCGAGACCAAGGGCTTTCTGGGCTTCCTCGGCGGCCCGTGGGGCATCGCTCTGACTTCAGCCGTCGTGATGCTGACGCCCTGGGTGGCCAAGCTGCTGGAAGGCAACGACGCGCTGGGGGATGCTGTCGAGAAGCTCAAGCAGGATGCGCAGGAGGCTGAAAACACGAGGCGGGCGCATGAGGCCTTCACGCAGACGATCGAGGGCCAGATCGACGCGCAGCGCCGGCTCAACGAAGAACTGGATCGTTCGATCAAGACCCAGCGTCAGTTGGCGCAGGAGAAGGTTCGGGACGCCCAGGCCAACCTTGCATCCCAGCGCGAAAGCAAGGCGGATTTGCAGAAGCAGATCTCGGCTCAACAGGCGATCGTCGATGATTACCGGAAGCAGGTGGCGTCACCGGCATTCGGCACGAGTCCGGAAGAAATCATGGCGTTGGTCGCGATGGCTGGCCAGGCAGAACAGAAGCTTCAGGACCTCATCACAAAGATGGCCACCCTGACCGCATCCGTTGGAAAAAGCGAGCGGGCGGTTCGAGAGGCCCAGCAGCCCCTTATCCAGGCCGAAGTTGCAGCGGCATTCGATAAGAATGCCGCGGCGGCGCTGCGATATGAAATTGCATTGGGCAAACTCAACCAGCAGCAGGCGATTGGCGCTGGCAAAAAGGGCGTGGTAGACTACCGCAATCCGGACGGAAGCATCACGCGCGGCACCCTGAACGGGATCAGCAACGAGCGCTACCGTTCCGAACTCGCCAGGATCACGAAGGAACGCGATGACGCGATCAAGGCTGCCGCTCAAGCGGCGAAGGCCGCTCCATCCCTAGGCCGGCAAATTGCCATTGAGCGCTCCCAAACCCTGCTGACGAGCGCGCAGCAGTATCGGGGGCTGAGCGAGACCGGCGACAATGCGCAGCTGCAGGCGCTGTTCAAGCAGGCTGGCGTCAATGTCGATCCGAAGATGGTCGCATGGTGCGCCGCCTTCGTGAATTCTGTGCTGGCCACGAACGGCTTGCCGGGGACTGGCAGCCTGTCGGCGCGCTCCTTCGCATCCTATGGCTCGGCGACCGACAAGCCTGTTGCCGGCGATATCGTCGTTTCCAAGCGCGGGACCGGGAACCAGGGCCATGTCGGCTTCTTCCAGGGCACGGATGCCAAGGGAAATATCCTGGTGTTCGGCGGGAACACGTCCGACAAGGTTGGCACGCAGACCGTCAAGCGCAGCGATGTGATCGCATTCCGCCGTCCCACCGGAACGGGCAACGGCAGCGCGGAAAGCGCAGCGAACCGCCAGACGCGCGACGAGGACGCCTATGCCTCGCTGCTGAGCCGGGTGAAGGACCAGCAGCTGCGGGTGGAGCAGTCGCGCCTGGTTACGATCAGCGAGCTGGCCGACAATGACCGGCGCCAGGTCGACCTGGCCCGCGAGGATATCGAACGGGCGGCCGACAAGGGCGTCGCACTGAAGAAATGGACCGAAGCCGAGGCTGAGGCGGTCAAACTGATCGCATCGGAAAATGCCGAGAAGGAGAAGGCGGCGATCGCCGAGCGCGAGCGCGTCGCGCTCAAGCAGCAGGCGATCGATGGTGAAATGGCGCAACTGGACGGTCAGGCCGAGTTGCTTCAGCTGCAGGACCAGCTTGCCGGGACGTCCAAGGATCGCCGGCGGATCGCGCTGCAGCTGCTGGAGATCGAGGGCAAGCAGGCGCGGCTCGCCATCCAGCGCCAGCTGGAAGCCGAAAAGGATCCGGTGCGTCGAGCGCAACTAGCCGACGAATATAGCTTCCAGCAGCGATCGGAAGCCATGCGCCGCGATATCCTCAATCGGCAATATGCCAGTCCGATCGAAAAATATCGCCAGGAGCTCGCCGAGTTCGATATCGATGATCAGCTGGAATCGGCCGAGGTTCGGTTCTTCGAAAACCTCAACGACGAGCTCGCCGAAAGCGCCACTCGCTTCATCAAGCTGAAGGGGGTCGCCGGCGACTTCTTCAACCAGCTGATCGCCGATGTCATCCGGCTGCAGATCAAGCAGGCGATGGCGGGCGGCGGCGGCCTGATTGGCGGGATCATAAAGTTAGGCGGCAGCCTGCTGGGTGTCGGCGGATCGACCCTGGACACGTCGAATATCGTCGTCAATCAGAGTTCGATCGACAATGTGTTCGGCAATATTTCGGGCTTTGATAGCGGCGGGTGGACCGGGAACGGCGCGCGCGGATCCGTCGCTGGCGTCGTGCACGGCCAGGAATATGTGTTCGACGCCGCGTCCACCGCGCGAATCGGGGTGGATACGCTGGATGCGCTGCGCGCCGGCACGATGACGAGCAAGGTGCCGACGATGCCCAGCGTCGCGTCGGCCGAGCGGGCGGTGGCGGGGTCCTATACGCCGGTGCAGATCGGAGTGCTGGTCGAGCCGTCCCCCTATTTCCATGCTACGGTCGATGGTCGCGCCGCCGCGGTCGCCGCGCCGATGGCGGACAACGCGGCCGCGATGGGATCGACCGGAGCGCAGATCGCCATCGCCCGGCGCAGTGCGAAGGCCATTCCATGATCCTGCTGCCCGAGAAGCCCGGCACCCGAGTCGATGCACCGCGACTGCTGGACTTCGGCGGTTTCCTGACCCCGTCAGGCGGCGGCCAGATGCAGCGCCTGAACCGCAAAGGCAATCGCTATGCCGTGGCCGTGACCATGCCGCCGATGCGAGAAGCGGCCGCGCGCATATTCGTCAATCGGTTGATCCGGGGCAAAAGCGAAGGGGTCAGGATGGCCTGGCCCCTGGACGGGTTCCGTCCCGGTTCGCCCAATATCGATGCGTCGACCGCGATCGTCGTCGACGGCGCAGGCCAGGCCGGCATGTCGCTGTCGGTGCAGAACGTCACGCCGCAATATGCCTTTCGCGAAGGGCAGCCGATCAGCCTGGAGATTTCCGGACAGCATTTTTTCGATTTCGTCAGCGCTCCGGTGATCGCCGACGCCAGCGGCCGCGCCACGGTGCCACTGACGCTGGAGCTGCGCGCGCCGCCCCCTTCCGGGTCGATCCTGCATGTCGCCAAGCCGATGATCGAGGGCTTCATCGTGGGAAGTGAAATCGCATGGGAGCAGGCGGTGTCAGGGTTTCGCGACAATATCCAATTCGACATCCAGGAGGCCCGCTGATGGCGTTCACGGGTATGATCCTGAACCTCGTGGCGCTGATGAAGATCGAGCTTCCCGACCGCATTGTGCGGATGTGCGATGGCGGCTTCGTGTATTGGGGCGAGGAACTGTATGATTGCTTCGACGAGCAATTCGGCACCATCGCGAGCGCGGAGACATTCGAGGAAAAGACCGGGGATGAAGCGCCCGGGGGCAAGATCACCTTCCTTCCTCCAAGTTCCACAGCCGGAATCGCGATCAACAATCCGGGTCTGCAGGGATCGCGCATGCGGTTCTGGCTGGGCGAATATGACCGGCAGACCGGGCACATCGTCGGGACGCCGGACCTGACGGCCGACCTGGCCATAGACACCACTGCGGTCAAGATCGGGAAGGGCACGCGGTCGGTCGACGTCGAGTTCGACAGTGCCGCCAAGCGATTGTTCATGGTGCTGCGTGGGAATGCGTTGAATGACCGTTTCCATCAATCCTGCTATGCGGGCGAACTCGGCATGGCGAACGCAACAGGAATGCCCCGGTCCACCGCCTGGGGCGCGGCGACGCCCAATTCATGATCGACCTGGAAGCGCGTCGCGTGGCGACGGAAGCGACGCTCGCCAAATATCGCGGGCGCCGGCTGGACTATGCGCGGGCGGATTGCGTCCGCATGATCCGATTTCATCTGCTGCAGCTTGGGCACAAGCCGCCGCCTATGCCCCGCTATCGATCCATCGTTGGCGCGCGCCGCGCCTATCTGCAGGCCGGCGGCCTGGTCACGGTGCTGGATGGCCTGTTGCCGCGCATTCCCCATGCCCGCATGGTCCTGGGCGACGTAGCGGTCCTGGATGGCGACAGCGAGATGGACGCCGCCGTGATCTGCGTCGGGCATAAGGTGATTGGCTGGCACCAGGATAGCGAGCAGCTGGAAAACCTCGTCCCGCTCGAAATCAAGGCGGCCTGGAGGGTCTGATGTCCAAGCCCCTCGCGAAGGTCGCAATGATCGCCGGCGTCGTCGCGTTGGCGGCCACGGGGATCGGCGCCGCGGCCGGCGCCTTCGCCCCAGGGATCGCGGGCACGACCACGGTCGCGGGCGTCTCCACCGCCACGCTGTCGACGGTGGCGACCGCCGCCACGATCGTATCCGCGGCTGCTTCGATCGGCGCGCAGCTGACGGCGAAGAAGCCCGGGGCGATCGGATCCGTCAACCAGGTGCAGATCGCGTCCAACAGCGCCATTCCCTACGGGGTGGGGCGGTGCTTCTACGCTGGCAGTCAGCTGCATGACGTAGGTTATGGCGGCAAGGTCAAGAAAACCCGCAACCCCTATCTGAGCAAGGTCTTCGTGTGGAGCGGGGGCGGACCGATCGATGGCATAGAAACGTTGCTGGTCGACTGGCAGCCGGTGAATTTCTGGGGAACATCGGCGCTCGGCTATTATGCGAGCTGGCTCTACGCCGACCATCAACTGGGCGCACGGCCGGAGGCGCGAGCGCTGGCGGGCCCGTGGGGCGCGGTGCCGGACTGGAGCGGCGCGCACAAGCTGAGCGGCATGTGCGCCAGCATGGTAAGCTTCCGTTTCGACCGGGACAACAAGGTCTGGGCGAACGGCATTCCGACCTTCGGCATCGTAGCTCGCTTCGCCCGCGTCTACGACCCACGGCAGGATGACACCTATCCCGGCGGCGAGGGCGATCAGCGTTTCGCGGACGAGGACAGTTACGTCTTCGACCGGAATGTCGCTCTAAACGCCATCACCTACGCCCGTGGCCGATATGCGATTAATCCGGCGACCGGTCAGCAGACCGTCAAGGTCATTGGCTGCGGGTTCCCTTTCGACAGCTTCGACTGGCCACAATGGGTGGCGTTCGCGAATGTGTGCGAGGCCAACGGCTGGAATGTCGATGGCCATGTGTATGACGGCCCAGGCCTTAGCCTGTGGGACAACCTCAAGCGCATCTGCGCGGCGGGCGCTGCGGTTCCCGTAATTTCAGGCGGGCTTCTATCGGTCCGCTTTCAGTCCCCCAAGGTAGCGCTCGACACCATCACCGCCGAGGATTTCGCGGAAGGGGAGCGCATCGCGCCCGGCACCCGAACGTACAAGGACCGGGTCAACACGCTGGTCCCGAAATATCGGTCGGAAGCGAACAAGTGGGAATATGTCCAGTCGAAGGCGGTCAGCTTCGAAAGCTATGTCGCCCTGGACGGAGAGCCGAAGGAAGAGGAGTTCCTGACCGAACTGGTGACGGGCATGGATCAGGCCGCGCAGCTGGCGGCCTATGAACTGTTCGGCCGGCGCGAGCTCACAGGCATCACCATCCCCTGCAAGCCCCGGCTGTGGCGATATCGTCTGGGCGACGCGCTGCAGGTAATCGATCCGGAAAGCGGGCTCGATCACCTGTGCGTGATCGCCGCCGTCGACAAGGACCTGAGCGGTCCGACGGTGACGCTCAGCTTCGAAACGGAGACCACCGCCAAACATGCATTGGCGCTGGCGATGACCGGCACGGCGCCGCCTCCGCCCACGCTTGTCCCGCCCGGGGTCAGCGATGGCGTGGTCGCGGGCGATGCGCCCCGGTTCGACAGTAGCACCACATATTTCGACACCGTGAATTTCAGCTTCGACGAGGCCTAGATGGCGCAGCAATCGATCAATGTTGGATCCGAAGCCAATGATGGCACGGGCGACTCTCTGCGCGCCGGCGCAATGAAGGCGAACGCAAATTTTGCCGAACTTTATGAGGCGCTGGCCGAGCTTGGATCGCAATTTCAGCCCTTAGACCCCGACCTCACCGCGATCGCAAACCTGTCGACCACCGGCTGGGGCCGCAGCCTGCTGGCGCTCGCAGGCGCGGATGCGCTTCGGGCACTGCTCAACAGCGGGCATGTCATCCACCAGTCCGCGGTCCAACAATCCCTCACGGGCACGACGGCTGAAACGACGCTCGCGAGCTTCACCATTCCGGCGGACAGCATGGGCCCGAATGGATCGGCGGATTTCCTGATGCTGTTCGGCATCACGAACAGCGCCAACGCCAAGACCCTGAGGCTGCGGATCAATGGAGTGCAGGTATGGGGAATGACCTCAACCACTATTGCTTCGCTGCAGATATTTTTCAGCCTCGCGAACCGCAACGCGCTCAACGCGCAGGTTGCCACGGCCAACGCCACGACTGGGTTTGCAGGCACGAGCGGCCTTGAGCAGACTTTCGCCTTCGACACCTCGGCCGACCTCAGTGTGACCATCACCGGTCAGCTTGCCGCAGCGGGCGAGGAAATCCGCCTCGCGCGCCGCCGCTGCATCATTTTCCCCAGCGCCTGAGCGCTCACCAGCAGGATCGATCATGACGAAAACGGCAACGCTGCGGCTCGTGGCGCGACGCAACGCGCCCTTCGTCTGGCGCAGGCAGGTGATGGACGGCCTGACGCCCGTCGATATCACCGGCTACGCATTCGCGCTCCAGCTGCGTCTCTATGGCGGCGCGGCCGGGAGCGCGCTCATCTCCCTCGGCACGACGACGACGGTCGGCGGCGAGGGCATTCGAATCGTCGATGCGGCCGCGGGCCTGTTCGAAATCGTCATCCTGGAAGCGTCGCTCAACATCCTGCCTGGCATCCACCAGCCCGAAGCCGGCGACCCGCAGACCTTCGCCTATGACCTGCGCGTCACGCCCAGCGGCGGCGTGGCGGAGATCTGGCTGGAAGGCGACTTCATCCTCCACCCCGGCACCACAAAGGCATCCTGATGACCGACATCATCCAGCTCGTCCCCGAAAATGTCCGCCTGGATCAGGAGATCGCCCGCGCGACGGCCGCCGATGACGCGGCGAACACGCGCCTCGATGCCCTGGAGGGGACGCTCCCTGGCAAGGTGGATCAGGCTGCCTTCAATGCCTTTGTCGCGGCCGAAGGTGCGGCCAACCAGGCTCTGGCCAATTCCATCGGCGATGTGGACGCGCGGGCGCTGGAAGCGGAAGGCGACCTGCAGGACAACATCTCCGCTGAAACTGCCAGTCGGATGTCCGACATTGCCGCGGTCAACGGGCGCGTCGATGACCTCGATCAGTCCAAGGCGGAACAGAGCGCGCTAGACGCCTTCGCAGCTTCGGAAGCGGCAGCCAATCAGGCGCTTAGCGCCTCGATCGCGGCTGTCGATGCAAGGGCGCAGGGCGTGGAGGCGGGCCTGCGCACCGATGTCGATGCTCAGGCCGCCGCCATCGAGCAGATCGATGACGCGGTGACCGACAACCGCGCCGCCTTCGACGCCTTCGTCTCAGACGAGGCAGCGGCAAATGAAGCGCTGGCCGACAGCATCGCTGCGGCGGACGCGCGCGCACAGTCTGCGGAGAGCGATCTTCAGGATGGCATTGATGCGGTAAACGGCCGCGCCGATGCGCTCGCCGCCGCAGACGCAGCGACCAATGTCCGGATCGACCCCATCGAGGCGCTGGCGTCCCGCTACCCCGATCGCGCGGGGGATGCGCGATCGCTTTTCTCCTCGGCCCTGACCGGCGATCCGCTGAGCCGGCCCATCATCGCGGCCGGATCCGTCCAGTCGAGCCCGGTTGGCACGGTCCTGCGCATCACCGGGCAGGATACGGACGATGTGTCCGGCTATGTCGATATCGCTCCGCGCATCGCCAAGCCGATCTACCCAGGTCGGACCTGCCAGCTGACCTACCGCTTGCGCCGAAACGTCGATCCGGCTGACCCGGCGAACAACGCGGTCGAGCTGCGCTGGCAGAATCTCAACCAGAACAAGGCCAGCGTCAGCAATGTGGCCATGGGCAGCGCGATCACGCCTGCGGTCGCCGATGGCATGGTGACCTACAGCTTCCTGATCGGCAAGGATGGCGCGCCGGGCTCGCTGGACTATGTGATCCCGCCCAGTGCCATCTACGGCCTGCCCCTGATGCGCGTGTTCGGCAATGGGCAGGAAACCGACATGGTTTCCATCGATGTCGAGGACGTGACCGACCAGATATCGGGCGGCGCGGATGTGAGCGCGCTCAGCAATCGCGTCGATGCGGTCGAGCACGCTTTGCCCGGAAAGGTCAGCCAGAGCGCATTCGATGCGTTCATGAGTGCCGAGGCCGCAACCAATCAGTCGCTGTCGGATGCCATCAATGCCGAACAGCAGCAGCGCATCAATGGGCTGGCGACGAAGACGGACAAGAGCGCCTTCGAAACCTTTCAACTGGCCGAAGCCGCAGCAAACCAGTCGCTTTCGGACGCGATCGGCGAGGAAGTCGACGCGCGCATCGAAGCGACGGCCGGGCTGACCTACGACCCTGAAACAGTCGATGGAGACGTTGCCATCATCATCGATCCCGAAGGCCGTCAGATCGGCCGCATTGCCTCTGACGGCCGGCTGCACATCGAGGCAGCGGACCGGGACGGCAACCCCTATGTCGCCGTTCACGACCGCTCGACCGTGGATGGCGACGTGGGCTCGATATATGATCCCACCAGTGGCCGCGTGCTCGTGCGGATCGATGGCCATGGCGCACTGGTCGGCGATTTTCGGCTGCACGATGGACGGTCTCTGGCCCCGCTGGAGGATTTTCAGGAGGCGACCGCAGGCCTGCGCTATGATGGCGAGACCGTCGATGGCGACGCGATCCTTGCGCTGTCTCCAGATCAACGGCGCCCCTTCTGGATCGACGGCACGGGCCGCTTGCGCGGCGATGTCGCCGACCGCGCCGGCAATGCCTATCTGACCGCGCTGACGATGCCCTACGGCCAGCGTGCCGTCTACGCACCCGACCGGATGCGTCAGACGGCGAGCCGCCTGCGCTCGATCAAGCTGGGTGTCGCCACCACGCCGATCGTTTTCGCGATGGTCGGCGACAGCTGGACCGGATCGCCGCTCTACTGGATCCGCGCCTTCACGGAGGCGATGCAGGCCGAATATGGCGACGGCGGGCCAGGCTGGACGGGCTTCGCCTTCTCGTCCTCCGGCGCGATTGCCGGGGGCGCGCGCAGCGATGTTACAGTGACAAAGTCGGGATCCTGGACCTCGAACTATTTCACCGGCGGATCGGCCGACGCGGGGCAGGTCAGCACCACCACTGCGGGCGACGGCTATACGGTGACGATGGCGGGGCCGGCGGGCATCACCAACGCGGTGCTGCACGCATCGTCGGGCACGCTGCGCTATCGCTGGAACGGTGGCGCGTGGACGGAAATCGCGATCAGCGGCGACACGCTGCAGACCTTCGCC